>NZ_JBHZOZ010000013.1:0-112364 GCF_042787865.1 Priestia sp. YIM B13486
TATTGTTAGGTACTACATACCCGTTTTTTACTTAAAGGTGTTTTTTTATTTGTCTCACTCTATGGGGTCAGTCCCCAGGAGCAGTAGTTTTTTCTGTGTTTAAGTTGTATATGATATACGCCTTTAGTTAATATAAAAAGTGTTATCGGTAGGAAAATAAGAAAGCAAATCGAATATCCAATTAGGCTCTTTACTTGTTAGAAGTGCATTTTAGAAGTGCATTTCTTTTAAAGAAGTCAATAAACTTTTATGCATGTTTAACAATGAAGCAATATCTTCCTTTGAAAGATTTTCTAATGCTTTTGCCATGGCTTTATATGATGAAGTATTTTTAATTGCTCTCTCTGATACCTCTTTTCCTTATAGAAGAAAAAGAGTAGCAAAAAATCATCCTTGATAAAGTTTACGACTATGCTGAATTTCCGAATAAAGTTAGTGTCCGATGCGATAACTGCAATTCATCTTACTTCAAAAGTTCTATAAAAGGGGCATTTTTCTACGTGAATGTCGAGAGTGTGGCATTAAGAAAAGCATTTAGGTGGTACTTAGACTATAAAAAATAGCATGGTTTGAATGGTAGTTGGTATTTTTTGACGTGTATGTAGAAAATAAGCCACCTAGGGATATCCAAAGTAGGTGGCTTATACGATAAACTTAATATGGAGCACGCTTTAAAAATTAATTTCTGTCAAAAAGAGAGCTGCCAGATATACCTGGGTTCGTCATTTCATAGGGATTTAAAATTAACTCAAGCTCCTCCTCAGTCAATACGTCATATTGCAAACATAGTTCTCGTACCGACTTTCCATTTAAAATAGCCTCTCTAGCAATTCGTGCTGCTACTTCATATCCGATATGTGGATTTACGGCTGTAATAATCCCTACACTTTTTTCTACATACTCTTTTAAACGTCCCTCATTTGCTTCAATGCCTCTCAGGCAATGGTCTGTGAAGACTTGGAATGCGTTATTCATAATACTGATCGACTGAAGCAAGTTAAACACAAGAACAGGCTCCATCACATTTAGTTCAAGTTGACCTGCTTCCGATGCCAGGCAAATTGTATGATCATTACCTATAACTTGAAAAGCTACTTGATTAATCATTTCAGGCATGACAGGATTGACCTTCCCAGGCATAATAGATGAACCAGGTTGACGAGCTGGTAATATAAGTTCAGCTAATCCTGCACGAGGACCAGATGCCATTAATCGGATATCATTCGCAATTTTAGACATATTAATCATGCAAACTTTTAAGCTAGCAGAGACTTCTGTATAAGCATCTGTATTTTGAGTCGCGTCTACAAGATGATTGGCTTTCTTAAGTGGTAAACCACTGATATTTGCTAGATATCTTACAACATTTTCGATATAACGTGGATCTGCATTTAAACCCGTTCCAACTGCAGTTGCTCCCATATTAACCTCATATAAATGTCCATAAGATTGCTTAATACGTTTCATATCGCGCTCAAGAACACGACTATATGATTCAAATTCTTGACCAAGACGGATTGGAACCGCATCCTGTAGGTGAGTACGTCCCATCTTTATAATAGAATCAAATTGTTCTGCCTTTTGCTGAAATACACTGTGCATATAATTCATTGTTTTCAGTAACTTATTTAACAGATTAAGCGTTGCAATATGGATAGCAGTTGGGAATACGTCATTTGTTGACTGTGACATGTTTACATGACTATTAGGGCTTAAATCGGAATAAGAACCTTTCTTATGACCAAGTAACTCTAAAGCTCTATTTGCAATAACCTCATTTGCATTCATGTTCATTGAAGTCCCCGCACCACCCTGTATTGGATCAACAATAAATTGATTATTTCTTTTCCCTTCAATAACCTCGTCTGCTGCTTCAATAATTGAATTACCCAACCCATCATATAACCTTTTTGTTTCCATATTAGCAAGAGCAGCAGCTTTTTTAACAATTCCTAATGCTTTAATGAGTTCCGGGTGAATCTGGTAACCTGTTATTGGGAAATTTTCAACTGCACGTAATGTTTGAATTCCATAATAAGCGCTGACAGGCACTTCTTTCGTTCCTAAGAAATCTTTTTCAATTCTTACATCTTGTTTTTCAAGCGTTCCCATATCTGTCATAATATTGATCTCCTTCTTTATAAACAAATAAATTATTTTAAGCTACATCTGATTTTTTAATAGAATCTGTATAATGTTTTGCTTTTTCTTTATCGAATCCGCCTTCCCACTTAGACATCACAATAGCAGCTAATGCGTTACCTACTACGTTGACAGATGTACGAAGCATATCTAAGATGCGATCAATGCCAGCAATGAATGCCATACCTTCTAAAGGTAATCCCATTGAGCCCAATGTTGTTAATACAACAACAAATGATGCTCCTGCAACTCCTGCCATTCCCTTAGAAGTCAACATCAACACAAGTAAAAGTGTAATTTGTTCTATGAAAGATAAATGAATGCCATACATTTGTGCAATAAAAAGGGCAGCAATGGCTTGGTAAATGGATGATCCATCAAGGTTAAAGGTATATCCTGTCGGAATAACAAATGATGTAACAGCTTTCGGACAACCAAAGTTCTCCATTTTAGTCATTAACCTTGGCAATACTGCTTCAGAGCTTGCGGTTGTAAACGCTAAAATTAACTCATCTTTTAAGATTTTTATAAGGACTAAAACATTAGTTCCAGCCATTTTTGCAATAATACCTAATACTACAAAAACAAAGAAAATCATGGTCAGATATATAACGAGTACTAACTTTCCTAAAGGGATTAATGAACCAATGCCAAACTTCGCCACATTCAAACCAATTAAAGCAAATACGCCAAATGGAGCAAATTTCATAACTAAGTTTGTCATCCAAAACATGGATTCTAGTACACCTTCAAAAAAGTTTAAAACTGGTTTGCCTTTTTCTCCAATTGCTGCAACTCCTAGACCAAATAAGACTGAGAAAAAGATAATCGCTAATAAATTTCCTTCAGTCAATGATTGAAATATATTAGTTGGGATGATATGAACGATTTGAGCTGCTACACCTGCACTCTCAGTCGTTTTAGATGTTTCTTCATATTTGGATATATCACCTTTCTCAAGGTTTCCCATATCTATACCAGTACCTGGATGGAATAAATTTGCGGCCAATAAGCCCACTGCTAATGCAATTGTAGTCACAATTTCAAAATAAAGAATGGTTTTTCCACCTAGTCTTCCTAACTTTTTAATATCACCTACACCAGCTATAGATACGATGAGTGCGGATACAACGATAGGAATAACAATCATTTTAATTAGGTGAAGAAAAATATCCCCTAAAGGTTGAAGAATGGCCATCACTGTATTATTCCCATAAAAAATAGCGCCTATAGCAATCCCGAACGCAAGTCCAATAAATATTTGTGTAGCTAATCCCAATTTCTTCATAGTTGTAACCCCTTTCAATTTGCGGTTCATTAAAACACTTAAAGAGAGCCTATGCTTAGGCTAGCGTCTATAAAAAAAGACAATAATTAAAAATAAGTCCAATGTGTAAATAATCTTTAAAATAAATGGTAATCATATAATTTGAAATTAACTCCCCCCTTCAGTAAAGCGTTTTCAAAATTTTTAATGTAAAATACACTTTTTCGGCTCACCTTATATACCTGAGCATATAGTATCGTTTATAAAGAGGTTTTCTATTATCCTTTTAACCTTTTTGAAATCCTGTTTATTGTCTAACAATAATATCCTAATCTATTATTCCCCCATTTCAGATAAAGAAATATCTTCTTTATCTAGTGTCTAGAGATAAGGTAGCAATAACACCAGATATTTCTATAACTTGTTAAAATAATTAAATCCCTTAAAATGTTTTTCTTTTAATAAAATGATATCGCTTTCAAAAAATCTAAATCGTAGTAACTGCACATATTTTCTCCGAAAGCTAAAGGAATTTAGTATTTATTCCAGGTGTAACTTAATTAACGAAACTACAGCATTAAGTTGGAGTATCTCCTTCAATCTCTTCATACTGTAATCTCATTATAATAAACATGCGTTTCTTGCATATAGGTAATGAATGGAATCAAAAAATGATAATAACGAAAAGTGTATTTTAAATTTCATGTTCTCTTTTTGCGTACTTCAGTTACATTATATTTATATACAACAGATAAATCAAGAAGATTATTATTCATTTCGCGTACATTTTATTTAGACAGGCCTCATAGAAGTGAAGAATATTTTAATAACGACGAACTGTTATTTAAATATTAACCTTTCGTAGAGTGAAAGAGTCTATGCCTTTAAGAAATACTATAGGTAAGGTCATTTCATAACAGAGACAGGATTCATTCAGTTTGTCGATTCTCTTGGGGATTTATTTATTTTCATTGATGACGTATTTGAGTTGAAGAATAAAATGAGGTTAAGCGATCTCATCGATGTTCGCTTGGCTTAGTTCCTGAAGAAATCGTGTACAGGAAGCATTTATTTTGGTAGAGGTACATTCATGTACAATTTTAGAGTATACACGTTACGTGACGCTTCAAAGAAAATTATTAAACTAAAAGAAGGAGAATCCTTTAAACAGGAACTTCAAAGAGCCAATATTCAAGAAACGCAAATTTTTCAGATGCAACTAGTGGAAAAACCAGAGTAATTTTAACATACCCCTTCTATATAGATGTAATTGTGGTAGTCTAATAAAAGCCAAATAGAAAAGAGTGATCAACCTGGAAGAAATAAAAGAGCAAGAAATCGATCTAGATAAAGTGTATGACTATGCTGCATTTCCGGATAAGGTGAGTGGCAGATGTAACAACTGCAATTCATCTTACTTCAAAAGTTCTGTAAAGGGTGGCGTATTCTTACGTGAATGTCGAGAATGCGGAATGAAAAAGAGTATTTAAACATCGATGATATAGAAAAAGAGAAGGTTAAAAACCTTCTCTTTTTTAGTTTAACTGTGTTTTAGCCATCTTAAAGTAGAAGAAATGTCTTACTCTCTAGATGTTTTTTCTACTTTATTAGGTTATAACTTTTCTCTTAACATAGAAATTTCATTAATTAAATCTTTTATTAATCGTCCTAATGCTACTATGTGTTCATCTTTGCGATCATAATCATCAATTTTCATAGATAGTTCTAAAACACGACAGGTCTCTTCAACTGTCAGGCCATGATCTCTTGCAAGAGTTTTTACTGTATCAAGAAATTTAACAGCATCATTATCAAAATAATCTTTTCGTGTTGTTTGATTAAATAATGTTCCCATTTTCTCTCTCCTTAAAAGTTTAATATTAGTAAATTGCACAAATGAATCAGTGCCAGATTTGTAACTAGTACAGGCTGAGAGATGATATTTATTGCGAAGGCATATTTTTAAAACTTGAGGCATTGGATTTACAATGTTACTGCCTATAACGTATTCGATAAGCATCTAACGATCACCTACTGCGGTAGCTAATTAGTATCAATTTATTTAATGGTAATGATTAAATATGCGCGATGATATGTGAAAACTAAGCATTGCTAGCTTATAAACAATGACATCAATATAGGCTTTTTTTCATACTATGTTTTGGGGGTGAATAAATGGCAAGAGTAAAGTACAGTAATTCAGACATTAACTTAATGGCAAGGATGATGCGAGCAGAAGCTGAAGGTGAAGGAAGACAAGGAATGTTATATGTGGGAAATGTAATTGTTAATCGTCTTGCAGCAAATTGTATAGACTTTAAAAATTTAAGAACCGTTTCACAAGTCATTTATCAAGTCCAGGGGGGGAATTATTCGTTTGAAGCTGTTCAAAAAGGCAATGTATTTTATCAAAGAGCAAGAGGTGTTGAAAAAAGATTAGCAAAGCAGAATTTGGATTATTGGAGACAACACCCAGCGAAATTTGCTCTTTGGTATTTTAATCCCCATGCTCCGTGCCCTCCAACATGGTACGGTCAACCTGCATCTGGTCAATTTAAAAATCATTGTTATTATGAACCAAAACCAGATACATGTGCTAGTGTTTATAGAGGTTAAGTTATTGAGGAGTTTTCTATTAATGTCTCTACTATTAATGAAAAATAGTTAATAATTTAAATATGACATAACACCCTCAAATTCAACAGTATAGAGAACTTGAGGGTCTTTGTTTCATTCATTTTTAGTTGTAGCTTTTTACTTATTCAATTGGCTTCTATAATGTTGGTTATGTTAAGTATGAGTATAAAGATAAGTTATACCAATCAAAAGTTGTCCAGCTCAAGTCTGTTTAACCAGTTATGCACTAATACGTTAAATACATCAGTTTGTTCAATTTGTAGGTTGTGACCAGCCATATCAAGCACTGCAAAAGTTGCCCTTGGGTAATCTTCGATCAGTTGCCACGCATCCTGATATCCCACTACATTATCCTGACGTCCTGTTATAATGAGTGTGGGATACTCAAGTTTAAATGAAATATCAAATGTAAAGCCATATCCATTTTGACGAATGTTATTTACAAATTCATGATTTGTTTGTTTAGAAGGAAGTAAAATTTCATTTTGAAACCTCTCCCATTCAGTTTGACCTTGGACTACTCCCATGGAACAAAATTCATCAGCTTCCTCTGGAGACAAACGTGATATCAAGTCGTTGTCTTTCTTTAGAACAGTCTGTTGGGGCACCACCCTTTCATCATATTCAGGTATAATCAATGGTGCCATTAGCAGTAATCCACGAACTTTGTCCTGACATGAACGGACTATACCTCTGGCAATGTACCCTCCATATGAATTGCCACAAACAATAAACTTTTGGTCAGGAATAATTTCGTCCAAAAGACATAATATCGCTTCTAAAATATTATCAGAGTTCTGAATAGACAATTGAGGCTCGGAATTCCCCATCCCTGGTAAGTCTATGTATATTCTCTTCCAATGGCTTCGTTTCTCGAATAACGGTTCCATTGCATTTAACATCACTTGATGGTCAAGTGTCCAACCATGCAACATAACGATGGGATATCCATCTCCAATTACTTTATGGTAAATCGACAAAACTTTTTCCCCTTTCTGTGTATGCCAAATGTATCTACATGAACATTTAATCTTTCCATACATATATTGTAATCTTAACAAAATTTCTTTTGAAAATGGATTTATTTTGATTATCGTATAACCATTAGTTTATTGGTTTGTCTATGAATCTGTATTAATATCTGAAAAAAGTACCGACAAGTGATTAGGTACTCTTTTTCTGCCGATAATACGTTTTATGTGAGCTAGAAAGAAATAAAAAGAAGCCTTTATAAGAGATTTATTTTTTCTTCATCTCCTATAAAGGCTCCACCATACTTTTAAATTAATTAATTTCTATTCTGCGTATTTATTTCTAACAGCATCATCCCATTTAAGCAGAATCTGTTTTAGCTCAGCTGTTTCAATTAGACAATACGGCTTTTGATCTTCTTCAGCATATTCATTCACAATTTTTGTTACATCATATTTAATTTCTATAGTACAGGCATTTCCAGTCAATTCTTCATAAGAAGATTTCTTTGAAAGTACTTTATCAATTAAATCTAGCCATAATTTCGATCCATCTTCTTGTACATCACTTAATAATAAATCTATAACTAAAAAAATTTTATCAGGAACATCTATCATAAGCATTCCTTGTTTATCTTCATAAATTTGAACATTATATTTCATTACTGGTTCTCTCTTTATTCTTCATAAAGACGAATTGCTTCCCTTACTACAATAACATCCTTCTCATTAATCCTCAATCTTAATTCCGGCTTCCTTGAATGGTTGTAATACTCCTGGATGACACATTGAAATATAGTCCACTGTTTTTAGATTCTTTAAGTTCTGAAATCCTTCAACAGATAGTACGTCAAATGAACTGTCTTCTCCATCCCAATCTGGCTTTAAAATATGATAAATTTCATTACCTCCATCAAAGCAAAGGGATTCAATCTTTTCCAAATCACTCTTTTCTAGGGTTAACTCTTCTAAATAATCTTTGATTTCAACAATGGGTCCAGCTCCAGAATACCATTCAAAATTATTCGTATACTTATCTTTTAAGTCGGTTAATTCTTTTAGAAATAACGGGTCTTGATCTAATAAAGCTTCAATAACCACTAGTTTAAAATTAAAATCTTTAAACATTCCACTCTTCCCCATTTTGCTACCTCCGATTTTATTTCTTTCTTAGGCTTTTAATCGAACCTGCACTGTTAGTATTGTAACAATCATCTATGAATAAAGACTGCTTATACTGTTGACTTTGACACATGGACAAACAACATCGGCTCCTTTTTAGAAAAAGAAAAAAACAGGCCCTACTATAAGGAAGGTCTGCTCTTATTTACTTGTTTTGATTACTGCTGCAAGCTGATAATGCTAGCAATAATACAGTTTAAGTTGTTAAAACCTTTTTCATAAATACACCTTCCATTCTCTAATAACCATTTTCTATCTATTATTCTTTGACTATTGTTAATAAAAGGTAGAAACTTTGTATATTTTATCATGTTTTTTGTATTCATGAATATCACTACTACCTAACCTAATAATCTTATTCTTGTAGGGACTGAAATCCTTTTTTATAAGTAAAAAAAGCATAAACCCGTTGGTCTCCAACAAAATTTATGCTCTATCTTTAATAAAACTTTTACGAATTCTCTTTTAATCCAGCCACAAATAATTTCAGATGTATGATTCCTATAAAACTATAAACAACCTTACACAATATCTCGATTCAATTCTTTATCTTTAACCACTTTAATTCTTTCCACTTTTCCTACAAGGAAGATATACGAAAGTGCTCCTAAAAGAGCCAATGCAGCTATGAATACTAGCGCTGGAGCAAAGTTTCCTCCTTTAGCTAAGAAACCAATAACAATTGGAACGATGATAGAAGCTAGACCTCCGATAAAGTTAAAGACTCCACCTGTCAAACCGACTAAGTGTTTAGGTGCTAGCGTTGAGACAAACACCCATGTAATAGAAGCTAGGCCATTTCCAAAAAACGCAATAGCCATAAACATGATAATGAGAGATGTGCTATTTACATAATTGGCTCCGATAATTGAAGTTGATAAAAGCAGACCTACGATAATAGGTGTTTTCCTTGCAATCCCTAGTGATACTCCTTTTTTCACTAAGGCGTCAGATACAAAGCCAGATAATAATACTCCTACAAACGCTGCTAAAAACGGAGCTGATGCTAAGAATCCTGATTTCAAGAAATCTAACCCTCTATATTCCACAAGGTACGTTGGAAACCATGTAAGGAAGAACCATAAAGTAGAGTTGACGGCAAACTGTCCTAAGTAGATGCCCCATAGCTTTCTGTGAGAAAAGGCTTCTTTAAGATTTCCCCATTCGAACTTTGCTCTTTCTCCTTTATTATCAGCAGCTTTAACTAAGCCTCCACCTTCTTCGATATGCTGTAATTCTGCTTTATTTACTTTGCTATGCTGAGAAGGATCACGATAAAAGATATACCATATAATGCCCCACGCTATACCGATAATCCCAGTAGTAATAAACAGACCTCTCCACCCTAAAAAGTGCTGAATGGTAACTAGTGTCGGTGTTAAAAATGCTAGCCCTGCAAACTGTCCTGAAGTATAAAAAGCAATAGCTGATGCTCTTTCCTGATTTGGAAACCAGCTGGTGACTACTTTATTATTGGTCGGAAAAGCCGGTGCTTCGAATGCTCCTGTTGCTAAACGCAGACCAAAAAGACTCACAAATCCCTTAGTAAACCCTTGTAACAGCGTAACAATAGACCAGGTAATTAAGCTAAAGGCATACGTAGCACGAGCGCCAAAGCGGTCAGCCATTACCCCTCCTGGTATTTGCAGAGCAGCATAAGCCCATCCAAAGGCTGAAAATATGAGACCCAGTTCTACTGATGATAGCTTTAAATCTTTGGACATGGCTGTGGCAGCTACAGAAATATTGCTTCGATCCATATAGTTGATGACAACGCTTATGAAAATAAATGCTAAAACACGAAATCTAACGCGAGTCGGCTTTTCGCTATACCCCTTCATTCCCTTATCCCCCTGTATATGACTAGTTTAAGAAAAGATCTGACTGACGGTCATTTATCAATCAGATCTTTTGTACTAAAATGGTTTCCCCTTTACCATTCCGCTACAGAACCGTCTTTATGACGCCATACTGGATTACGCCAATTATGGCCGATATCAGCCATTTTTCTAACATGGTCTTCGTTAATCTCAATACCTAAACCAGGTCCATCAGGAATTTTCACGAAGCCTTCTTCGTATTTAAATACGTGGTTATCAACAATATAATCTAGTAAATCACTGCCTTGGTTATAGTGAATGCCTAAGCTTTGCTCTTGAATAAATGCGTTGTGACACGTTGCATCTACTTGAAGACACGCAGCTAATGCAATTGGTCCTAACGGGCAATGAGGTGCAGCTGCTACATCAAAGGCTTCAGCCATTGAAATAATTTTCTTACATTCTGTAATTCCTCCTGCATGTGATAAATCAGGCTGAATAATATCGACGTATCCGTCCGTTAAGAGCTTTTTAAACTCCCATTTTGAAAACATTCTTTCTCCTGTAGCGATAGGAATGGATACGTGATTGGCAATTTCTCTTAACGCCTCATTGTTTTCCGGCAAAACCGGCTCTTCGATAAACATTGGGCGATAGACCTCTAGTTCTTTAGCTAAAATCTTTGCCATTGGCTTATGTACACGTCCGTGAAAATCAATACCTATTCCTACATAAGGTCCCACTGCTTCTCTGACAGCAGCAATACGTTCTACTACTTGATCAATTTTTTCATATGAATCCACATATTGAAGCTCTTCTGTTCCATTCATTTTTACCGCTGTAAATCCTTTTGAAACCACTTCTCTTGCTGCTTCGCCTACATCTGAAGGCCGGTCTCCTCCGATCCACGAATACACTTTAATGGATTCTCTTGCTTTTCCTCCTAATAGTTGATGTACAGGAGCATCGTAATATTTTCCTTTTATGTCCCACAGAGCTTGGTCAATCCCTGATATGGCACTCATTAAAATAGGTCCGCCTCGATAGAAGCCGCCTCGGTACATAACGTTCCAATGATCTTCAATATTTAATGGATCTTTGCCAATAAGATACTCCATCAGCTCATCTACTGCAGCTTTAACGGTAGAGGCTCTTCCTTCAATAACAGGTTCCCCCCATCCAACAATTCCTTCGTCTGTTTCTATTTTTAAAAACAACCAGCGTGGCGGCACTTGGAACAATTCATAATTAGTAATTTTCATGTACTTTTTCCCCTTTCGTTATACGATTTACTGCGGCTACGTACGCTTTAGCCTTTTGTGTTAACTCCTGCAGGTATGCATGAGTAATTTCACGTTTTGTATCAACTAACGAACTTCCAATACCAAACCCTACAGCACCTGCTTCTTCAAATTCTTGAATATTGTCTAAGCTCACTCCTCCTGTTGGAAGAAGTGGAATATGGGGAAGCGGCCCTCGAATATCTTTAATATAGCTAGCACCCAGCCTAGCAGGAAATACTTTTATAATATCTCCCCCATTTTCATATGCCGTTAGAATTTCAGTAGGTGAAAAAGCCCCTGGAATACTCACCGCACCGTATCTTTTCGTTAGTTTAATCGTTTCCGTGTTAACAGTTGGGGAAAGGATAAACTTTGCTCCTGCTAAAATAGCTGAACGTGCTGTTTCAGGATCAAGCACTGTACCTGCTCCTACTAACACTTGATCACCCAACTCTGTAGAAACCTCTTTAATGGCTGAAAGTGCGTCAGGCGAATTTAGAGTAATCTCTATATTTTTTACACCGCCGTCATTAAGCGCAGAGGCAATTTTCACTACATCCTGCGGTTTGGCTCCTCTAATAATCGCAACGATTTTATGCTCTAATAAATGTGATAAACTATCCGTCATTGGTAAGCCCCTTTCTTTTATCGTATAACGTCTTCTTTTGTAATCGCATTCATAAATTCGTAAAGCTCTTTCTTATCAGGCAAGCCTTCAATGTCACCCTCTACGGTTACGACCATAGCTCCTATAGCACACCCTCTTCTGACCGTTTCTTTTAAAGAGGATTTATCTATTAGTCCCGATAGTATCCCCGCGGCGAACCCATCACCAGCTCCTACTGGATCTATCACTCTAGCAACTTTAAAACCTTCTACGTAAGCGGATTCATTTTTAGTTGAGTAATAAGCTCCTTCTTCACCTAGCTTAATAACGACTAGTTCTGCACCTAATTGATGAAACGCTGATGCAATATCTTCAGGATTATCCTTCTCAAATAAAAACTGACCTTCATTCATTCCTGGTAAGATAATATCCGCATATGTAGCCATTTTAGTTAGTGTTTGACGCGCAGCTGATTCATCCCAAAGCGTCTTTCGCAAATTTGGATCAAACACTATTTTTACGCCATTTTTTTTAGCAGCTTTCATCGCTTGAAAAACAGCTTCGTGGCAGGAATCGCTCAGTGCAGGTGTAATCCCTGTCACGTACAAGTATTTAGCAGAAGAGATGTACTCTTCATTCATATCACGCGGATTCATAAAGCTTGCTGCTGAACCTTGTCTGTAATAAAACACTTTACTATTCATTTCATTTGTTTTTTGTTTTAAAAACAGACCTGTAGGAGCATTATCATCAAATATCACATGTTTTACATCTATTCCTTCTCCTTTTATACTTGAAAGAATCCGCTCTCCTAGCTCGTCTTTTCCTAATCGGCTAACCCATCCCGTTTGATAACCGAGTTTTGACAGGGCAATCAACGTATTACTTTCTGCCCCTGCCATTTTCGAAGAAAAATCTTTAGCATATCGCATCTTTCCATTCGAGTGTGGGGTAAACAGAATCATCGTTTCCCCCATGCTTATCACATCCATCTTACCCCTCTTTTCATTTATCTCTTCGCCTCTTCATATCCAGCAATAAAAGATATATTAGCTGACGTTTGAAGCAGCCTTTCTACTATAAAGCCCTTATGTTTCAGCATTCTTTCCTTAGGGCCAGCTACGCTAATAGCAGCTTGAATGCTTCCCTTTGCTCCAAATACAGGTGCAGCAAGGCAAAATAACCCTTCCTCATTTTCTTCATCATCAATTGCATAGCCCATTTGAATAAAAGAGTCTAAATTGTCATTAAGAACTTTTTTATCTGTAATTGTATAATCTGTAATAGGCAGTAGCTCTATATGTTCAAGCAACTGTTCTCGCTGATCTTTAGGAAGAAAAGCTAAAAAGGTTTTTCCTAATCCTGTACAATAGAGCGGCTTACGGTTACCAGGCTGAGCTGTTGTTCTAATCGAGCGATTATTGTCAATCTTAACGACATAGACTAATTCTCCATCTGACAGCAAGGCCATAAACACCGTTTCCTGAACATCCTCCATCAGTTTCTTTAAATACGGTTTTCCTTCAGAAGAAATATCCAGTGATTCCATAGCCGCTGTTCCAATTTGAATTAGCTTTGGCCCTAGCTTGTACCTCTTTAATGAGTCCTGATTTAAATATCCTTCATTGTGAAGTGTTCCCACAAGGTTAAACGTACTGCTTTGCGGAAGCGAAAGTAAATCACTAACCTCTTTTACTGTTAATCCCTCAGGGTGTTGAGCAATCAATTCAAATACCCTTAATACACGTTCTGCTGATTTTACTGACATGAAGAAATCCTTTCTAAATCACATATGTGATTTTAAATTTTATATATGATTTACTGATTTAAATATTATCATAGAACGATCATTAATTCAAAATATTTTTACAAATTAAATAAAAATATTTATGACAGTTCCTGAAAAAATGGTTACTAAATAGCAATACAAAAAAGCTTACTAAAAGGACCCATAAATCCTTTTAATAAGCTTTTTTCTTTTACAGATACAGATGCTCTTACAGTTTTTCCGTATATCCCCTTGAATTTCGAATTAAAAAAGATATCCCTGTCAGTAAACAATTAAGAAACAAGTATTTCGTCAGGTAGTGTTGAAAACTGTATGTGAAGTAGAAGTATAAGAAGAACACAAAGCTAAAATAGAAAATAAATTTTAAATATCTTTTTAAAACTGCGTTATGAGGAGAATTCACGTTGACTACTCCTTTTAAAGTCATATAATAAAATTATTTTTCAACCTATATTCGAACGTTTTTCTGTGTCATTTTATAAAACAATTAGAAAAATGATAGGTAATGTAGCAAGGCTTAGAGAGGTACTAATTAACGTTGCACTTGATACAAACTCCGGCTCTGTATTAAATTGAAGCGCGTACATAGTTGTATTCGCAGCTGTGGGCATAGCAGCCATAATAATCATAATTTGTTTCACCATCTCATCCACAGGTAGCAGAAGTGTCAGTATATAGGCAATAAACGGTGAAATAACAAGTTTAATAGCTAATGACCATGAAACTTTGGCTTTAGCTAAATTTCTAACTGATATTTTAGCAAGCTGCATGCCAAGTACAATCATGATGGTAGGAATAGCTGCACCGGCTACTAAATCAACCGCTTCTTTTACAGAGTTGCTTAATGGAATATGAAGAAACTGAAATATAGCTCCTAAAAGTCCCCCATATACAATTGGTATCCGTCGGACTGCGTCAACGGCTGATTTTATACCATTTCCTTGTGGACTTCCTTTAGCGGCATAATAAACTCCAACTGTACACATGACCAGTTGCTGTATCACCATTAGAATGATGGCAGAGTCTAAGCCTGTAACGCCGAAAAGTAATAAAACAACAGGTGTACCGTAGTTTCCATTATTCATAAATGAGGACGCTAATATCATTCCACAGGTTTCTGAAGTAGAATATCGCTGAAAATAAGCAATAATATAGACGACAACAATTAATGCAAAGCAAAGTGCGAATGTGTATAACGTAAGATATAAGTAATCAATCGTAAATTTGGTTGTGTAAAATGTTTTGAACACGAGAACTGGAGACATCAAATAAAGTGCCATTGTTGAAATCGTTTTTGTATCAAATCCTATTTTCTTTTGTCCAATAAATCCAAGTGCAAAAATCCCGAAAATAGGAAGAAGGATTGTTAGGAACTCCATGTTTGTTCACCTTCGTCATTTTTTCTTTGTTATTTTCCAAATGAAAGACCTAGAAAATTAAAAATCTAGGTCTTTCATTTAAACTAATAAATTATAAATTTAGAACAATGATACGTTCTTCAGTCATTTCTTCAATTGCATATTTCGGTCCTTCTTTTCCGTTACCGCTCTTTTTCACACCGCCATATGGCATATGATCGACACGATACGCTGAAGCATCATTTACAATTAATCCGCCTACTTCGATTTCACGAGCTGCCTTCATAGCAAACTGTAAGTCGTTTGTAAAAAGGCCTGCCTGCAACCCATAGTCAGAATCATTTACCTTTGAAATCACTTCATCAATCTCATCATATTGAGCAATAGCTACTACTGGCCCGAATACTTCTTGACGACAAACTTTCATATCATCATTTACATTGGTCAAAATTGTAGGAAGATAGAAAGCACCATCACGCTTGCCTCCTAGTTCAATTTTTGCCCCTTCTTCCACTGCTTCTTTTACCCATTCTTCTACTCGCTCTGCTTCTTTGAGACGAATCATCGGTCCAATATCCGTTTGCTCATCCATTGGATTACCGACTACTAGCTTTTCTGTTTTTTCTTTTAGCTTATTAACAAATGCAGTATAAATATTCGTGTGAACATAAATTCGTTGAACGGATATACAAACTTGTCCCGCATTATTAAAGCTTTTTTGAGAAATTAAAGATGCAGCTTTTTCTAAATCAGCGTCTTTATGTACGATAGTAGCCGAATTATTTCCTAGTTCAAGTGAAACTTTACGCAAACCTGCCTTAGATCGAATGAGTTCTCCTACTCTTGGGCTTCCTGTAAAAGTAAACATATTAACATCCTGGTTTTCTAATAACCATTCGCCAATTTCTGCCCCATCTCCAGTCAATACTTGAAGGCGCCCCTTTGGCAGCCCTGCTTCTTCCATTAATTCAGCGAGCTTGAGAGCACAAATTGGAGTGACTTCAGCAGGTTTTAATACTACACTGTTCCCAGCTGCAAGTGCTGGTCCGATTTTATGGCAAACTAGATTGATAGGTACATTAAACGGTGTGATAGCTGCAACAACGCCAACTGGGACTTTTACTGTAAAAGCCATGCGATTCTCCGAGCCTTGAGCCGATTCAACAGGTACACCTTCTCCATGAATACGCTTTGCCTCTTCCGCTGAAATTTGTAAAGTTGTAGCCGCACGCTCAACTTCTCCGCGAGATTCACGAATAGACTTTCCAACTTCAATAGCCAAAATTTCAGCAAATTCTTCTTGGCGGCTTAGCAGTAGCTCAGCTGCTTTCATTAATACCTCGTAGCGTTCATATGGTGAAAAAGTGTTTTTTAATGCGTCTTTCGCGCTGGCCACAGCTTTATTTACATCGTGTTTTGTTGCCACTGAGATTTCAGCTGCAGGCTGCTGTGTATATTTATTTAAGACTTCCATTTTTTCTGCTGTTGTTTCCCATTCCCCGTTTACATATAAACCATATTGTTTGACTTGAGTTAAACTCGTCATTATCTCCACATCCCCAATTGTATTAGCATTTTATCTTGTAAGTTCAATATTGTAATGATATTTGTCACTGCGATATTTTGTTACCGTAAATTCAAGTGGCTTATCATCAAAACCGTAACTTACTCTTGTCATTTCAAGTAAAGCTTCTCCGCCCCGTATGCCTAACAGATCTGCTTCATAAATCGTTGCATTAATAGCAGATACCTTCTCTTTAGCTCGTTTTAAGAAGATTTCATTCTCTTCTAGTACTTCATAAAATTTTGCACTATTTAAATCTTGTTCAACTAGTATTTTCCCAATATGCAGAGGCCAGCAAGAACGTTCAATCGCAATAGGCACTTCATCAGCAAAACGAATTCGTTCAATAACTAAAACCTCTTCTCCAGCGTCCAATTCCAGCATGGAAGTTTCATAATACAAATCTTTTTTAAAGTCAGTACGAATGAGCTTTGAATTCGGTGTTAATCCTTTTTCCGCTACTTCTTCTGCTAGCCCTTTAAGCTTGCCTAAGCTGCCGCCGATAAGTGGCTGAGGCTTTACAATTGTTCCCCTGCCTTGTTTTTTTTCCAGCAGCCCGTCCTGTACTAACATAGAAATAGCTTGTCTTAAGGTAGTACGGCTTACATCAAATTCTTGCATTAATTCTTGTTCTGTTGGAATTAACGTATTGGGCTTCCAAACTTTTTCTTGTATACGTTTAATTAAGACATCTTTTACTTGAAGATAAAGCGCGATATTTTTATTAGAACCTATTGTATCTTTCATTTTCTCAAACTCCTTTTAAGTTAGCGTTTGGTATTATTATATAGTATTGGCTAACTTTTACTGTAGCAGAGAAGTACAATCTTCTTATACATACACCTTTGTTTCTAAATTAAGCATACGCCCTAGTTCAATTAGATGTTCTGTCACATCACCATACACTAGTGCAAAGTGAGGCTCATACCCCGCGTGCATAAGTTCATAAAGTGTGTCTGATGCATTTGTCGCCAGTTCCACTTCTACAGATGTACCTGTAAAAGGCTGCTCTACATCTAATGCATTTCCTTTCATCACTAGAAGGCGATACCCATCAGGCGTATGACTTACCCTGAAGATCGTTACTTCTCCTGCTTTTAATCCAAAATCCATCGCAAAACCAATTTTTCTGTTAGGATGTACCCCTGCTGTTGCTCCGGTAGAAGGATTGGCAAGTGAATATGCTCCTGCACCGCAGTGCCAAAAAACAACCGAGTTTTTTTCTTCGTCTATGTGAACCAAATCTCCAAGGTAAGGTGCATTTCCGCCTGCTAACTCACGCAGGATAAACATGGAGATTGATCCGTGAATATCAGACTCACAAGATGTCACCATTCCGTCTTCCGTAAACTGAGACAGCGTTGAGCACGGAGCAGCTCCTAAATCATTAAAGAAATCGGGCCAGCATCGCATAGCTAGTGCATCTAACTCTTCACTTTGAATGTGCTTTTTAATATATGTGGAAAATTGAGCAAATTTAGTAACGGTTTCATCATTTCGATTTAGACCAATCACCTGCTTTTCTGCCCGCTCAACTTCACCTATCCATTCTTGTTCTGGAAGCTTTACACACTCTTTAAACGCTTCTTGTAAATCCATCTTATGAAGAGTTACTCCAAGTGCGCTTTTTAATTCTTCTTCGTTAGCTGCCGAAAAAAAGAATCCTGGTGGATAATCTCCCACTACCCCAATTTTTAATTCGTTCAATGCTTTTAACACGCGCATAACATTAATTTGTCTTAATAGACGCTCCTGTAAAGCTTTCTCATCTGGATTTCCAAATACAAATGCAAACGGATGCTGATGGTTGCGCAGCACATTACTGGTGCTATTTCCACCTGTTAGCGAGTTTAAACGTAAACGTCCACCTACACTTGGTTCACGTACTGACCAAACAATTACAGGCTGTTTAAAATACTCCAATATCTTAACCATAAATTCACCGTCAGCAAACGTAACGCTTTGATATAAAACGGTATCAATCTTATTCCCTTTAATTGAATCAAGAAATCCCTGTAGTTCTTCAACTGAAGTTACAATTTGCTCCGGCGCAATCACAGTACTGCAGTTACCTTTCAGCCACTCCATACTTTTTTGACGATAAATTTCTGCTGCTTCAATATCAAATGTTTTTCTACCTATAGGCACATATAAAACTGTCGTGTTTTGCATATAGAGTTCCCCTTGTCGTAAAACTATTTGTTATAACCATTTTAAAATACATCATTACCTTTATCAACACTAATTTTCCGTTTGACTACATTTCTTATATAAATAGCTTTTAAATTAGATGTGAATTAGTTTAGAAAACAACTCACTCCAAATCGATTTTTTGCGGTAAAATACAGGTGGATAACCTAATGGCGCCTGAACAGTAATAGATCCTCCTGTATACTCTTCACCACTCCATACATGGACCCACTGATCTTCTGGTAAATATACTTCCCACTCTGTTTGGTTTTCTTGGTGAACGGGAGCAACAAGTACATCTTCACCAAATAAATATTGGTATTGAATATCATATGTTTTTTCATCTTCTTCATAGTGCATAAACAAAGGTCGCTGAACAGGAATTCCTCGTCGAGCATTTTCTTCTACAAGCGATTTAATATAAGGTGCCATCGTTACATAAACATTAGACATTCTTGCTAAATGTTCTAGTGCTTCTTCATCACCGTCAAACTGGAAACAATCATCCGGACGATTTCCTTCATGTGTTCTCATCATAGGCGTGAAGGCTCCCATTTCTGCCCACCTCATCAGCAGCTCTTTCGAACGTTTATTGCCATGTAAACTTGTATAGCCTCCAATATCGCTATGGTGTAAGCCGCAACCAATCATTCCTGATGATAAAGCTGCAGGAATAACGGAAGCCAAACCATCATCTAGCGACCAATCTACGCTTTGATCTCCGCCCCAAAGAAGCGTACAGTATTTTTGTATGCCCGTATATCCGGCACGCATAAAGTATACAATCTCACCAAGTTTGCCTGCTTCTGATACCGCTTCATAGTTTGCTTTTGCCCACATCGTTGGCCAAGCATTGTGCATCATTTTAGCGTCGATTCCGTTTTTGAGCACAACATCCGTTGGCAAATATTCGCCAAAGTCGGCCATCCATCCGTCTAATCCAAAATTAATCATATTCTCTTTAATAACTTGTTTATACCATTCAGTAGCCTCTTCGTTGGTAAAATCAACAACTCCACAATAAAATTCACCGAAATCCACTAAATACGTATTTCCTTCCGTATTTAATGCTAAGTATCCTTTATCTTCAGCTTCCTTATATAAATCACCTTCAATGGCTACATAGGGATTAATGTAACCTAGAAAACGAATGTCATTTTCTTTCCACTCTGCAATTTTTTTATCTAAATCTGGGTATTCACTCTCGTTCCATTTCCAATTCCACATTAAACGTTTGCCAAAAGAAGTAATACGTTTGCCCTGCCAATCTTGGCACCATACTCCAGATACTTTCATACCTTTTGCTAAAACTTTTTCTAATTTTTGCTCAACAACATCTGTACCACCTTGAATACCTAAAACCACGCCGTTATATACCCAGTCTGGTAGCTCGGGCTGTCTTCCGAATAAACCTGTAATTTTTTCAACTAATTCAAGGTACGTATCCGCCGTTTCAAACAGCATATATTTAGGTACTTCCCAAACCTGCAGTTCATGGAATGTCTCATTGCGAAAGTCAAAGTCCGCGTATGCCGTTGTTTCAACATGACAATAGTACTTTTTACTAGATACATATGTAGGCTGAGGAAAGTTGGTATTATAATAGTCTCCTCCAGCCTTATCAATTACATCAGCTTGCCATGTTACATATGTTTCTTTATTTCTTCCTACACCAGGCTCAGATGTCCATAAAGGAAAGTTTTTTCCTCTCATATTAAAATGAGAAAGTTGTTCTCCGCATCCATATACTTTCTCTTGTTTATCTGCAGCTACTCGTAACCAAAAACGATTAATGTTCGCATCGTTTTTTTGATATTCTACTTTTAGCCGATTCTCTTCTTCTTTAACTATAAGAGACAGCATGTTATCTCCATTTTTATAGTTGGAGAAATCTATTTTATATGCCCCTTCTATTTCTTCAACAGTTGCGTAGCGAAGAGCTGTACGTTCAGTAACGTAATCTTTAATATCAAAGTTACCTCTATACATTTCAATCGTTTCTTCTCCATAACCAACAAACAGCATTGGTTTTTGTATGGTATGCTGAAGTAGAGTTACACCGTTAAGAGCAACTTCGAATCCATCTTGTAAGATCTCCACATTTACCCCTTTAGTTACGTTTAAGGTACCTGACATTTTTATCTCTCCCATCAATTAATAGATCTTAGTCTTTTGTCTAACATTCATACGCTCTATTGATAAACTTTAATATTTTCTCCTTTTATACCTGGATGTGCACCTTTATTGATTAATTGCTCTCTTTCAGGATGAGCAATTAACCATTTATTTTTCATAAACAATAACTCATCTTCTTTTGTTCTTTTTTGAATATTAGACAATAACGGATCATTTGTTCCTTTAGGTAAAATAACGATTGTTTTAAATCCTTCATTATTTACCTTACAAGGAGCAAAATGTAATGTCGTACTATATAACTCAACTGCTGTTCCTTTAGGTATGAAGAAAGCGATTACATCATTTGAATTAAAAAAGTTATCCTCGACGTCTTGTACCTTTCCTAATAAAAGAACCATATCTGTTATAGCGATGTTGATTTCACTGCTTTTATGATACTCAAGGCCATTTAAGGTTGAATTAGGACCATTACAATATCCAATTTGAATAGGCATATCACCATAAAACGCTTCTTGAAGTTGGTTCTTAATAATGGTATTTTCCATCTCCGTGACGGATGCTACATATACATTCTGATCTTGAGGAATAGCTAAACTATCCATATATGTTTCTAGTTCACTGAAGTCATATTCGTTTACTGCCTTTCCATAAGGTTTAAATTCGCTGTCCTCTATATGATAGAAAGGCACATGTTTGTTTAAGTCTTTCATGTATTCAAAGCTGCTCAACGTTTTCTTCTCTCCTTTTCTATGTAAAAAGCCCCTCAAAGAAGATAATAAGATTCTAAGAGGCGCCTTTTATAAAATACATATGTTTATTTTAAGACAGGAGCTTCTGTAACTGTATTATCCCAAGCATTACGGAATTTGTTTAATCCATAGTCTGTGAACGCATGCTGGAAGCTTTCTTTATATACATCAAATCCACAGGTCACAATATGCGCTCCAGCTTTTGCCGCATCTACAATTTGTTTACCATTACGTAAAGCAGCAACAATGATTTCTGTGTTGTAATCGTAGTTTTTATAGATATTCACAATATCCTGAATATATTGAGTTGTATCGTCCCCGCTATTTTCTTTCCAACCTACAAATGGAGATACAAATTTAGCACCAATTCTTGCAGGCTGAAGTGCTTGTGATGGCGAGAAGACAAGAGTGACGTTAGTAGAAATACCTTCTTTTTCAAATTCCTTTGCTGCAATTAAACCAGGTTCTGTGCATGGAATTTTAATAACAAAGTTTGACGATAACTTAGCAATCTTTGTCCCTTCTTCTACCATATCCTTGGCATTATCCAAATGAGGATTGATTTCTACTGAAATTGGGAAATTTTCGATTCCTTTAAACTCACTTGCAAATTCATCTAGAACCGTTAAGAATGGCTTGCCGCTGTTCATAATATGACGAGGGTTTGTTGTAACTCCATCAATTGCCCAGTTTTCATACGCGTAACGAATTTCCTCTAAAATTGCACTATCTAAAAAATACTTCATCTTTATACCTCCAGTTAAGTGACTATTATCCTTAAAAGATAATAACCTTTATATAATTTGTAATAACCTTTGTATTTATAATATGAAAACGCCACCAATATTTCAAGTACTTTTTGCTAGATTATTAAATTAATTTTGTATTTCGTCCAATTTACCTATCATCTTACATTGGTATTCTATTTTTACTTTTAGCAAGATCCGCTACGATTTTATTGTATTTATCATCTGAAAGTTTATAAAAGAAAAACATTACAATAATTGTTGCAATGGCTAATGTACTTGGATAAATAAACATTAATCCTCTAATTCCTTGCAGCACATTTGCATTCTGCACCGCATTTGGAACGTAACCCACAATTCCTAACACAACACCCGGAATAAAGCCTGCAAGCGCTTGAGAAAGTTTACGGAAGAAAGTAAAGAAAGAATACACGACACCTTCAGATCGATTGCCAGTTTTCCATTCACCGTATTCTACAGCATCAGAAACTAATGCCCAGTTCAAACTGTTTACAAATGAGCTTCCGAAGAAAGCAAAGCAGGCTAATGTAATAAAGATTACTGCGTTATCCGCAAAAACATAAGCTAAAATGTCTCCTACAGCCCAAATTGCGCAGCCTAATATGTACGTAGACTTCTTTCCAATCTTTTTAACCATGAAAGGAACCATTGCTACGCCAATAAATACACAACCAATACTGAAAAAGCCCATATAAGGAACGATTGCTACGTTTTTTAATACGTACTGACAAAAATAAACTTGTACAGCAAGCTTTACGTTAAAAGCTGAAAAGGTAAACAAATTAACTAAACAAAGAATTAGTAAAGGCGTATTCTTAAAAAGCCCTTTATAGCTATCAGTCAGCTTCACATTTGTATTTTGGGGTTTTTCATACACATATCTTTCTTTTACATTGGCATAACAATAGACTTGTAACAAAACACCCAAAAATGCAAAAATAGATACAGCCACTAAATAACCAGTAGATTGATTGTTAAACATTAAGACAATCGGCATAAATCCTACAGTTGTAATAAGAAGTCCTAAATTTGAGCCTGCTTGTCTAAATGATGCCATTTCTGCTCTTTCAACAGGATCTTTTGTCATCGCAGGTACCATTGATCCATAAGGAATATTTGAAATGCTATAAATCGTTCCAAATGCCATATACGTTACATATGCCCATATAATCTTTCCGGTTAGTGAAAAATCCGGATTAGTAAAGCTGACTATTGTTATCAAAGCAAGCGGTATTGCAGCATAAAGAAAGAATGGTCTAAATTTGCCTTTAGGACCTATCTTCTTTCGATTATCAATCCAAGTACCTACTGTAATATCAGCGAACGCATCCCATATTTTCGTAATTAAAAATACTAAACCTGCTGTTGCAGAAGGCAAGCCTAACGCGTCGGTATAAAACTTCAGCAAATAAATTTGACCCAAGTCTAACATAAAGTTATTTCCTACATCTCCCAATCCATAAGCAACCTTCTCTTTAAGTCTTAGTTTCTTAGGCGTATTAATTGAATGTTCTACATTTTGAACCAATGGCTGTCCCATAAGTTCTCCCCCTTTGTTTAACACATTTTAAGACTTCACATTAAACATGCATCACATAAGAGATTATAACCTTGATACACTTCCAAACTTATAATCTCCTCTAGGTTGATACTAAAATCACCTCTCTTTTCATAACATCACAATGTTTCAAAAAAAGTTACTACCTTTTTACTTATAATATGAAAACGCATACAAATTATCAAGTGTTTTTTTATTTTATTTTAAAAAAAGAGGAAAAATAATTCTAAAAATTCTATAGCTATCTCTTGAGGAGTAAGTCTACCCTATCCTTATAAACTCCTCGTTAACAATTTTGAGCGACAGGTAGAAAGTATATCAACATCTACCTTTGGGCTATTCGAGAAAGAGAATAAACTCGTTATATCGAGGATGGATAAAGATCTGTATATAACGGAAATTATAGCTTCATTGAACCCCTTGCCTACCAAGGGATTTTTTTGGGTGTGTGCCAGAAAGAATAATTTATGTGTACTAGTTTTTGATATCATATATAGCTTAGAATAGAGAAAAAACCTACATAATTGTGCATAAAATGTCGGATGGCATTGTTTGAATCCTGCTATTCTGACAATAAGGGAGGTCATAAAAATGGATTTGCTTAAAAATATGAACAGAGCTTTGCATTATATTGAAGAGAATCTAACTAACGATATAAATTTTAGAGAAGTAGTAAAGCTAGCTCTTTGCTCGGAGTATCACTTTAAGAGAATGTTTTCTTTTCTTGCAGGTATTACTTTGTCAGAATACATTCGCAGAAGAAGACTTACTCTTGCAGCATTCGAACTTAAAGATAAGAACGTGAAGGTTATTGATATTGCGATTAAATACAGATACAACTCACCGGATTCTTTTGCACGAGCTTTTCAAAACTTGCATGGTATAAGCCCTTCAGAAGCCAAAAAGGATGGCCGTTCACTTAAGGCTTATCCACCCATGACCTTCCAGCTATCGATTAAAGGAGGAGATGAAATGAACTATCGAATTGAAGAAAAAGAGGCATTTCGTATAGTCGGCATTAAAGAAAGAGTTCCTATAATTTTTCACGGAGTTAACCCAAAGATTGCTGCTATGTGGGAAAGTTTACAGGATGAAACAATAGATAAACTAAAAAAACTTTCTAATGTTAAACCATTAGGGCTGCTTAGTGCGTCTGTAAATTTTTCTGAAGGACGAATGGAGGAAAAGGGGGAGCTTGATCATTACATCGGGGTAGCAACAACCAAGAATTGCCCCCATAATTTAATAAAGCTTGAAGTACCTGCTTTGACATGGGCTGTATTTGAAGCCGTTGGGCCATTCCCTGATACTTTACAAGATGTATGGGGACGGATTTATTCCGAATGGTTTCCATCCTCAAATTACGAACAAGTAGAGGGACCAGAAATTTTATGGAATGAACATAAGGATGTAACCTCACCGACTTTTAAAAGTGAGATTTGGATACCAGTATCAAAAAAATAATGCTGATTCAATAATAAATATTTTAATATAAGAAAAAGGGAGTCCACAAATGTAATCTCCCTTTTTTTAATTTATAGCTTTCTGTAATGCTGGTTATGACAACTATAAACTTACGAAGTATAAGTCGTACTAAGCAAATTTTTTATTTATTGTTATATTGTTTTATAACTGTAATTATAACTGCCAGTAACAGAACAATTGCGCTATTTATAAGTAAGTAGTATCCAACTTGTAAACCATAAAATATGGCAAAAGCGTCTCTAATGATCAACAGTGCTAATGTACCGCCTATTGCCCCAAATAAAGCCGCCAGTATCAATATTGTAAAAGCAGCAGCGTATAAACTTTTCTTTTTTTTGTAGGATATAAATCCAACGATATTTGAAATGATAATAAAGAATCCGATAAGTATTAAGAAAAAGTTAGCCATTTTCTTTAATTCTCCTCTACGGACTATTAATTGGTTAAAATTATCAATATCTAATATAACTTTAACATAACATTCTATGTGAAAGTTTTGCTTCTTATAACATGTTTTATATTCATCAAAAAGAAGCTGACTTACAATTTAAGATCTTTCTTTATATTTTTCTTTATAACTAAACTGGCTAAGCGTTTGCGCGCTGATTCCATAGGACCCATTTTAAAATAATGAAGCCACAAAGTAGCAAATAACATTTGAAACAAACAGATTAGTATCCAAACAAAAATGACGAAGAATGAACGAGGGTGTCCACCCCACCCAAGGCCCCATCCATAAAATAAAATTGAGCTTAAAACATTCTGTAACACATAGCAACTTAAAGACATCTTACCTACTTTTTCTAAAACGCTCCATAATGAAAAGTCCTGAAATTTTTCAATTAGGAAACTAATGGCTCCCATGTATCCAAGCGATAAAATAGGGGCAAATACATACCTCACTGGAAAATCAAAGTATCCTCCAGGAACAAATAATAATAGGTTTAGAGGTAGCCCAACTAAAAGTCCCGCCTTCATCATCCTCTTTCTGATATTAATACCATTGGAATTATGGTCAAAAGCTCCTATTCTCACTAGTAAAGCACCAATTAAAAACATGCATATATTAAATGGAATGACGAAAATTGCTTCTGTGCGCAGCTCCCAAAAATGAAAAAGTCGATACTGAATTTGATTCATCCACGATCCATGTTGATAAAGGTTCACCACTTCTTTTGGGACAGCAACTAGCTCATCTCCTATTGAGTTAGTTAGCACACCTAAGAACACAAGTACTATAAAGAAAAGATGAATCGCTGCTGCACTAATTATTGTTATTCGTATCAGCGTCTTCCGCATTTTCACGATAAACGATACGACAATGGCAGTTACTGCATAAGACATTAAAATGTCGTACTCTAAGACAAAAATAAAGTGCAAAAGCCCTTCCGTTAATAAGATTAAAGACAGCCATATGTACCTTCCCGGCCAAGTCTGATTTAATCGTTTTGATTGCTGATATTTCAGTTCTAAACCAACACCAAACATAATAGCTAAGAGCCCAAGTAATTTCCCGTTAATTAAGGATAGAAAAAGGATTCTTAAAAAATCATCTCCTGATAACCACCATTTGTTATGGGTAAAAGTAAATATATAATTTATATCTCCCAGATAGGCAAACAGCCAAATGTTCGTTCCTAGTGTTCCCAGAATCGCTAATCCTCTTAATATATCTAAAGAGCGAATTCGTTCTTTATTCTTCACTTCTCATCTCTCCATCCGTTACATTTACTCTAATACCGTTCCTAAAAAGGATTGTTTATTTTTGTTACTCTCCTTCTTGGTATGTCATAGTTCAACTATATTAGATTACGTTGCGTCACCTTCAACCCTTATTTTTAAATATTTTAAATAAATGAATGAATTATTTTTAGTGAGATAAAGAAAGCGTGGATACGTTTTGAGAAGTGCAAAGACTGCCCGCTTTGGAAACAAGTTTAGCCAAAAGGTATACTCGCGTCTGCAGAGTACTAATTACAAAAAAAGAAACCCTCGTATTTTCAAGGTTTCTTTTTTAAAAATATTCCACTCTAAGCGACAATTGAAGATGAATTAAAATGCTGTTACTGTGATATAGCGTTTTCCGACGTTTTGTAATTCATAAGGTAAATAACGTCGTTGAATACACACTTTCTGAAAGCTAGCATCTAGCTTTTAGAAAGTTCGTTTATCTCCCTTTCAATAAGAGCCACTGAAATTTCGAATGCTTGTATCCGTCTTTTAGCTAAGGTGATTTGAGATTTATATCTATCAGCGTTTTCTTTACCTTCAAACGTTTTTACTGTCTGTCTGAGTTTATGTAAAGTTGAATCAATTTGACGTTTTGCTTCAACTAATTCAGCTACATCAAATTTCATTTACGTCCCTCCTTTTATAATTGTTATTGGCAGCCTTCTCATATAAAAAAGCTGATGCCTCATCTCTGTATAAAGCATATCATCAAGATCTATTCCTTGCTGCTCTACCTCTTATTAAATGACCGTACATAAGAGTGAACAAATGCTAGAGTTTAACCCTCCCATTTATCTCCATCCGTAATCCACTTATCATTTTGCAAATCATAGCATGTATCATAATCATGAAAACTAAAATAGGTAGATAACGTACTACCCTTTCCGTCTGCCTTATTTCGACACTCTACAAACCATTCTACAATGGCTTTTGTTTCACCTTCCTATATTTCCTGTGCGGAAGTTTTATAGAACGCCCAAAATCCATCTTCTTTGTCAACAGGTATACTATACATTTCAATCTCGTCAAACAAGTCGTAGATATCTGAAAAAATACTGCTATTTTCCCCTTTTCAATTTATATTGTTATTGTATAAAATGAAATTTTCTTTTCTCTTACTTAAATCTTACGTTTTTCTTAATTTTCTTTTTATAAAAATTAGAATTTTACCCTTTATATTAAATAGAATAATAGTCAAGCTCGAATAAAACCTGATCATCTATAATAAAATTTAAGGAAAAACCTTTTTGATCATACTATGTAGGTTTTTATTAGGTTCATTCTATGAAATGTAATAGATTATTCAGAAGGAAAAAGGAGTGAATACAAATGAGTTTAGCCACCTATATAGGTTCGAATGCAGAATTACCACCTATTAATGACGAACTGGATGATATAGTTACTATTGGAAGATGCTTTTCAGATGAAATGCATCGATTAAGCATAAAAAAACATCATTTTACTACTTCTTATGTTTATGAAGTGTCAAGTGACTGGGGAATTGAAATTACGGAATATATGAATAAAAGCAGACTGAAAGAATCAAAAGAGAAACTACTTGCACTGTGTCAATTGATGCATCACTATCTTAAATCAGGTGATTTTTTTGAATTGTATAGTTGTTGGATAGGAGAAGAAGCTGAAAAGCGAAAAGGAGAACTAACTTTAAACATCCATTACTTTGATATAGATGCTATTGAAATGCCTGAAAAAACATTAGTTAGAATCGAAAAATAAACTTTCCTTATTATGCTAACAATTTTTTGGCATTTATAATATGAACGCAAAAAAAGCTATTTCAATCGTATTGGCATCGGAGTGAAATAGCTTTTTCTACTTTACATTCAAGAGTGTGTTAGATCCTTATGGATATCTTCACATGTGAATTGTATCACAAACTTTTCTGCGTGTGAAGATGAAAAATGAAATTTGTATGACAAATATCGAGAAAAAGAAGAATGGTTGATTTGTTTGACAGCATCTTTATTAATATTAATTATATTTAATAAATTTTCTAAAAGAAAATAATAATTCCCTACCTCTTTTTTTTGTTGTCCTAGCAAAAATTCTAGGAAGCAGCCTCTTTAACCTCTAGGTCACCAGAGGTTTCAAACACTACCTCGTTTTCACACATGTTTATTATTATTATCGTCTCGCTATTAAATTTAGTGCCGCAGATGCCTTTGGCCACCCAACGTAAAAAGCCATATGGGTTATTAGTGCAATAATTTCTTTTTCAGTCACTCCATTCTTTTTTGCCAACTGCAGATGAAAAGGCATTTGTTCGGTGTTGCCAATACTGATTAAAGCGGAAAGTGTACTTAAACTTCTTTCTTTTGAGGTTAAAGTCGGGTCTCTCCACACTTCTCCAAATAAAATATTTTCTCCATATTTCACAAAGTCAGGAGCAAGATCTCTCATTTCTTCCATCAGCTTAGACTCAATGCGATTATTCATTCTATTTTCCCTCCTTTGGATTCACCATTTGTGCGATTCCTTGCCCAAATGACCAGTTTTCAAGGGGTGTCTCGTTTAATGTAATAAAAATATTATTTGTAGAAATATTCAAGTGAGTGGAAAGTTCCTCAGCAATAGATTGATACAGCTTCTTTTTCTGCTGAATCGTTCTCCCCTGCCCACATGTAATGGAGATATAAATCATTTGATCTGTCCTTTTTCCCCCATTTTCTAAGAGATACTGTAAGTCATAGAAAAAATGCTGAGGTGGATATGGTAAAAATAGTTGAAAATAATCGTCTTTTGGAATGTGAAAATGTTGGATTAAAGACTGATGAATACAATTGCTTACTTTTTTTAATTCCTTATCGTTTAATTGACATTCTGGATAATAAACGTTAACAAATGGCATCGATCATCTTCCTTTCTATATTCAGTGTACTTCCACACTCTTCATTTGTATAATTGAAAACATGTCTAATAATTATCGAAAAAACCGATAGAGATGGGGTTAGGAAGTGGAAATTAAAGAATTAACGACGTTTAAAACAATTGTGGCAGAAGGAACGTTTTCACTTGCAGCAAAAAAATTGAATTACGCTCAATCTACCGTCACTGCTCATATTAAAAAGTTAGAAAAAGATCTTGGATTTCTTTTATTTGAACGAGGCTGGGAAGCAAAGAGGAAAAAGGAACAATCAAAATAGGCTTATCAGAATCGATTGCTCAAAGGTTGATGCCAGCTATATTAAGCTATTTAAATGACGAAAAACCTTACATACACTGCGATTTCACCATTGGAAACACGGCACTTTTATCAGAACTATTACGTCAAGATAAACTAGACTTTGCTGTTTGCGGACAGAACACAAACCTTTCGGGCGTAACTTTTACTCCGCTTGGTAAAGAACAAATTGAATTTATCGTTAATACGCCTAACCATCCGCTGCTACAGCAAAAATCAGTTGAAATAGCTGATATTATTCACTATCCCATTTTAATAGGAGAAAATAGCTGCTATTACTATCAATCCGTCAACCACTTTTTATCCGAGAATAATTTAGCCTTTAAACAAGTCTACAACTGCAGTGCCCTGCACCTCATTCCAGAAATGATGTTTGAATATGCAGTAGGAATTATCCCTAGTGGTACTAGTTTAAAACCAACTAATATCCCGTTTAAAGTACAAGGGTTTGACCCTGAGATGCCTATAGGATTATTAATGTCTGTTGAAAAAAGAACCTATTTGAGTCAGACAAAAAAGAATGTTGTAGAGGTAATTAAATCTTCGTTATCGTAGATCAACACTTACGTAGAATAACGTATTCACCTAAAAAAACCCTCTGCTCTGGAAGCAAAGGATTTTTTATAGTTATAAAGAGTTTGATCCCTTTTACAGATTAATATAATACTCATCCACTATCTCTATCATGAGCATAGTTTTTTGATAAGCTGTCTTTAAAATCTTGAGGAAGCTTCATATTTCTAAAGTTTAAGCCAATTAAATCTTCAACATCTTCATTTAAATACGACCATTTAGATGGTGATTTCATTAAATGGTCTAACAAAACAGATTCATTAAAACCTATGACACATATATCTAAGCTCCGCTCTCCCCATATCGCCCACTTCTTAGAAGAAGAAAACCATACAATTTTTTCTGAATGATAGTATGGAGCATCCGCAGGGTAGTCCTCCGGTCCAATTTCTAGGACAGTCCTATACTCTTCACTTGATAAAGAAGCAGGAAGCTTCAAGTAATTAAAATAGCCAAACTCTTTATAAAAATAATTTGTGGGATGTGGATCTAAAACCGCAACTGTAACTTCCTTTTCACTAAAGATTTTTGTTAAATATTGTACAGTAGGCCAAAACTCCTCACACATGCCCCAGTAGAACTCTTCAAATAAGTAATAATCACACCTTTGGTTAAATACTTGATGGGGCAATTCCTTATTTGTGTTGAAGATATTTTTTAGATTTTTATTAGCGGATTGAAATTCTTTGATATCTTTAATAAAGAAATTTGTGGCCTTCACAGTATAGCCTCCTTCTTTTACTAACTGGGCTTGATATTTTCAACCTTACATCTTAGTTCATAAACTTGCATAATTAAAGGGTGCACGTCCGAATTGTACTTTAAAGCTTCCAGCGTCCTTTTCCCTAACCTTCTATCTACTAATGCAAGAGCTTGAGAAATAACGTTCCCAGAATTTAATGCTCGATCAATGGATAGCTGAGGATACTGGATGAAGGCGTTATAAACATGATCAACGTTAAAAACACCTCTATGTTCTAGAATACTTGCAGTGTAGTCCATATCATTTACCTTCCCAATGAATTCCGGGAAACATTCAAATAAACACTCTGGAAAGGGTTTGCTTGTTTTTCTCTTCACTTCCTCCCAAAGTTTATCATGTTCCATTAAATATTCTGCTGAAGAAGCATTAAAAATTTCCTTCTTATCTAGAGTAATCCAAATACGTGCCTGTTCTCCAAGAGAAACGTTATATTTAGTGAAATGAATACTCAATCTATACTTCAACTTATCACAGAATAAATTCTCCATATTTTTCTTTACTTTCGTCCACTTCATGCTATTTTTGTACTCCTATTCCCTAAAATTATACGATTTCGCTTCTAGAAACATATTATACAAAATATGCCTAGTTCAAATTGTTTTTCTTCATATATAGAACATACTTCATCGTTCTAGACAATAAAAAGAGCATCTAACTATTCGTTCAGATGCTCTTTTTATTCATTTCTTTCTCCTTCCATTAAGAAAAAACGCCATTATAGTGTAATTTTACACTATAATGGCGTTTTTTTGAATATTTTTAAATTAATAAATGTAATTGAGTTTCCAGAAAAGTATTTATGTAAATTAGCTTTGTATATAGTACCCATCGTTATATTTTAATCTTGAGATAAATAAATCCAGTTCATTTCATCAAATTCTTCAATAATATAATTTGAACCTATATCCTTTAAAATTTTATTGAAAAATTTTATATTGACGTCATGATCATACAAATCTTCTTGAATGTATTCCGTAATAATAAAATTCGTTAAATTTGTATTATTAACAAAATCTGAAAAGAACGATTTTAGAAAAAGTGACTCTTCTTCACTTAATTTTTCATCATTGATTAATGAAATCCTAAACACATTTAAAATCGCGTTAATATCTTCTTCCTCCATATAACATAATGGATCTAGCTTTTTATCTTCTTCTGTAAATGGCTTTCTCGTGTCTTCAATAACTACATAAGAAAAGATTGTTCCGTTTTTTGACACTCGAAAAATTTCCAAATCCCGCAATTTTATAATTCTATTAAACGATATCATAAGGTCCTCCTACCCAAATAAGAATTCAGGATATTTTAATAAAGTAGATACTGTTAAACCTAACGAGCATAGGATTCAGTTTACAGTAAAATCATCTTGTGTGCTGGTAATTAGAGGGCAAGGCTTATCGGCCGCCTGCGGAAAGCAACGTCTTGCACGGAAATCAACCGCGGTGTAACAAGCCATTCGCTCATGCATTCCATTCGTTCGTCTGTAGATTGTATTGATTTATTTATGTCTCATTCTCTTTTTATTTTAATATATATAAAGCGTAATCCTCTTCATTCGAAAACCCAAGTTTATTGGCTAGTGCTTTCGAGGCTTTATTGTGATTATCGCAATCCCAAGCAGGCATAACGTTCTTTTCCAAACATTTATTTATAAACGCCTGGCCCACTATCTTTCCTAAACCTTGTCCTCTATAGTTAGGGTTAGTCACAATATCAATTTCAGCTATGGTTCCACTATGAAAAATGGACACACATTCAGCGATAATCTTTTCTCTATGGATTAGACAAACTCCTAATCCGTTTTTCAGAAAATTACTCTCTGATCCCCAGTACTCCACTATATATGATTCATTGAAATTCTCACTTTTCCTTAAAGAATCAGCGTTAAAATCTTGTAACTCATAGGGATTGGACAAGCTGTACGTAGAATGCACTTTTGAAGGAAGAAACCTATACTTAGAACGTTTCATTTTCTTTACATACGTTTTGAAAGTTTCGTCAAAAACAGTTTCCCAGTCAGTGGATGGAGTAAAAACCGTAAACCGTTTCTCCTTATCATACACGTTCTCAACAAAATAACGATAGAGAAAGTTATTAAATACCTCGTCATTCCCTTGTCCAAATACATAATAGTCACCTGCACGTATTCTAAGAAATCCTGATGATGGACTCATCATATCATTTACGTACACAGCTCCTGGAATAACATGATTAACGACAGAAAAAGCAAATGTAGGAGTCTTAAATGACGCTTCTAACATGTTATTTATCTTGTAATAATCTTTTGGTTCTAAACAATGCATTTGATTTCCCCCTTAATAAATATCACTGTCTTCATTATATAAGTGCATGCATAAATTTAGTTATCATAATGTGCTTTATCGATACAAAAACAGCCCGACGAATAATTAAAATAAAGGTTAATTACTCTTTTTCAAGAGAGCTAACTCAAAAAAATTTCATATAGAAGTTTGTTATAATAAAGATTGTTAAAAGCAAGGAGGAGTATATAAGTGCAAATAAGAAAACTTGAAAGACAGTCATTTTATGCCGGATGTCAATTCGTAGATATAGAAGATCAAGCAAATGAACACGCCTTGCCTCTCCTTATTATGTATCCTACATATAAAGAAGAACAAGTTGAAAAGATAGGACCTTACACGATAAGCGCTGCGCAAGATGCTCCGCTTTCAAATGGATCATTTCCTTTAGTCATTATTTCTCATGGAGATGGAAGCACGCCTCTTGCTTATCGAACCATTGCTCAGTTTTTAGCACGTAATGGTTTTATTGTAGGGATACCGCAGCATCTCTTTAATAATCGAGAGGATAATACGCTATCTGGAACAATAGATAACCTAAAAAATCGGCCTATCCATATACGTACTGTAATTGATTGGTTTTTAAAAGAAAGTTCCTTTTCTCCATCCATTAAATCAAATAATATTTCTCTTATTGGCCATTCAATGGGAGGATATACGGCTCTTGCTGTAGCAGGTGGAGTTCCCACTTCTTTTCCTTCTGAATCTCCTGATCAAAAGCCTTATTGTTTATCTATTACTCATGATAAGCGGGTTCAATCACTTATTCTTTTAGCGCCAGCCGCCGGATGGTTCAGGGAAAAAGGCGCTCTTGAAGACGTGAATATACCTATTTTAATGATTACAGGCGAAAAAGATACGATTACTCCTTCTTTTCACGGGGAATTTGTGTTAAATGGGGTTTCTGATTCGGAAAAAGTTCAGCATATAGCTGTAAAAAACGGAGGGCATTTTTCATTTCTCAGCCCATTTCCCGACTTTATGAAATCTCCTTCTTTCCCCCCTTCTCAGGACCCGGCAGGCTTTAATCGCAAGGAGTTTCATGAGGACCTTCAAAACACTATATTGAACTTTTTATTACGTCCTTTTTAACAGATTAGTGAGTTGTACCACCTTTTCTTTTGAAGCAATTATATCTAGAAAGAGCAGTTAAAATCTCTTAGAAACTGATGAGCTTCTAAGGGATTTTTATTTCCTATAAGGTCCATGATGCTAGTCTCCTTCTTTCTTTTTAAAAAGAAGCCAGTATTTAGAAAAAAATATTTTTAAATTCAAAAAACATAACACGCGATCTTATTAATCTGTAATAATTAAGAAATAAAGAGATATAGAAAAAGTGCTGCCTATTGAATTGATACTTTTGCTCTTTTACAAAACAAAAGGGGGATTTACAATATGGCTTTAAAAAAAGGTCAGCTAAGCGGACATGTATTTTTGTCTAAACTTATTACACAGTACGCAATGATTCATGAAAAAACGGTAGGTCCCGTAGCTGAAGAATATATTAAACAAATTGGTATTCGTACTGGAGAATGGATGGAAGACTTTTATAGCGATAAGCATGAAAAGTGGACGGTAGAAGAATATGCAGAAGTTATAATTGACCTTAAAAATTCAATTGGAGGTCACTTTGAAATTGTGTCCGTTTATCCAGACCATGTGGTTGTAAGCGCTACTCAATGTCCATTTGGTGACGTCGTACAGGATGCTCCTCATTTATGTAAGATGACGTCTAGTGTGTTTGGAGGAATTGCAGCTCGTAAATTTGGCTATGGAAAAGTGAGCTTGCGTCAGCGTATTGCTCTTGGTCATCCAATGTGTGAAGTTGCTATATATTTTACAAAGCACAGTGAAGAAAATGGAGATGTGTATGAAGATCTTCCTATTACCCCTTCTTATGGTAACCCTTTCAATTGGGAAGAGGAAACGATTCATATGCTTAATCAAGAACTTCGAAGAAGCGATGAAATGATTGAAACCCTTCTTGCGGAATTAGAAGAATTACGTAAATAGCATTGTATTACCACACTTAACTATTAAGACATTTTGTTCTAGTTACAGAAGCAAAACAAGATGTATAAAACAAAGAGCAGCCTTTAATTAAAGGTTTGCTCTTTGTTTTCATCAATCATTTTAGTTATTATGGTAAGCAGAAAAAATAAAGTAAAAGTTATTATAGCTATTTAGGGACTTTATTTGTAATCTTATGCTTAAGAATCAGATGCGTCACCCTAAAGAATCCTTGGAGCGATCAGAATGCCTTTGTTAATTGCATGAACTGATAAAAAAGAAGCGCCCTCCGGCAACTTCTTTTCGCTTTTCCTATTCATACGTCAGATTTTCACTTACAAAATAATCATTTATATTTAGTCTTTTAAAAATGACAGCAGCGCTTCGTTAAATTCGTGTGCATGCGTGGCATTTAAGCCGTGTGGACCGCCTTTTATTAAAGCTAACTTGGAACCAGAAATGGCTTCATGCGTTCGCTTTCCGCTATATTCGAATGGAACAATTTCGTCTGCATCACCGTGAATAATAAGAGTAGGTATTGTAAACTTGGCTAGATCGTCTCTGAAATCCGTTTTGCTGAAAGCAGCTATACAGTCTAGCGTCCCTTTAGGCGATGCGGCGGCTGCAATATCGCGGTTGTAAAGTCGAAATGGTTCGCTGACTAAGTCATTTCCGTCTTCAACCCCAAAAAATGTTTTTGTAAAATCATCAAGGAAAGCTAAGCGATCATTTTTTACGCCGTTTTCAAATTCTTGGATTCCTGCATCATCTAATGCTCCTTCAGGATGATCTTCTGACTTATAAAGAAATGGTGGTACAGCTCCTGCAAATACAGCTTTTTCTACTCTATCTGTTCCGTAAGTTCCTACATAACGAGCTACTTCTCCGCCGCCCATTGAAAACCCGACTAGTGTCACATTTGTTAAATCCAAATGTTCTAGCAGCTGATGTAAATCAGCAGCAAATGTTTCATAATCGTAGCCGTCCCATGGCTGAGAAGACTTTCCGAACCCTCGGCGGTCATACGTTATAACTCTGTATCCAGCCTCAACAAGAGCCGGAACTTGATATTCCCAAGACCGTCCGCTTAGCGGCCAGCCGTGAATTAAGACAACCGGCTTTCCTGTCCCGTGATCCTCGTAGTATAGTTCAATAGGTGCTTCATTTTCTGTTCCTAAATTAATTTTTGCCATTTCGCTACCTCCAGTATATAGTCGTTCTTTATTTGGTTAAGTGGTCGTAAACCTAGCGTAGATAATAAAAAAGATGGCTAACTCTCCTATGATGAGGGTGTTCGGGACGACTAAAAGTAAGTTAATAATAAAAAACACAGCTAAAATCCCTAAAAACAAGCCTAAATGATACACTTTCAAACGATGTTCTTCGAATCTATACTGGTGAAAAACAAGAGTGGTTGCCATGAAGTAAAGCAGCACGGATCCGAATACAAAATATAAGCTGAATGTGTACTGAACTTCATGTAAAAACATGAGCTTAATCGATGCTGCAATCATGCTTAGAGACATGAGGATAAGTAAATGTCCGTAAATAATCGTTTGTCCGGCTCTTTGAATAGACTTGTTCACTTTCTTTTCTACGTTCTCAAAGTACTGCCACCACATGGCGATGATCAGGACAAATGAAATAACCGAAAATAAAATGGTATTCCAGTCCCCTTTTTGTGGCTGTATCACAGCAAGAATGCTGACAACGGATTCTCCAAACAAAATTAATGTTAGTAACGCAAAGCGTTCTAACAAATGAGCCGTGTTGGTCGGTAATTTCGCCAGTCGCTTATGTCCTAAAATAGGTAAAATCATGTCCACTGCAATTCCTGTATATAACACGGCGTAGCGGACCCATGAATCAAAAAAGAGCGACAGAAGCGAGATAACAATCCCAATTCCAAAGCATGTTCCTAAAAACACAGCAACTTTTTTTCTCTCACTCTGTTCAAATTTTTGGACAATAAGATATTGAATCGAGGTTAACGCTCTTAGCCCGATATAGCCAATCAAAAAAGACACGTAATATTGATCAAAATCTATGGACAAGCTTGAGATCATGATAAGAACAAACAGCATTTGAAGAATCATAAAGATGCGCTGGTGCAAAAAATCTTGTCCAAATCGATTGATAAACATCGTTTGTCCCGTCCACGCCCACCATATCGGAATAAAGATCAGTACAAACTTTAACAAATACTCTCCATGAATATACCCTTGTTCAACGTGAAGCAAAACATGCGTAGCAGTCGCAACGGCTGCCACAAATAACAAATCATAAAAAAGCTCCAGCCACGTAACTTTTTTTTCTTCCACTACTCCGCATCCCTTCCTATCATCTATCAAGCTGTCGTTAATATACTTTATTTTATATACAAGAGACGCATATTTCATGACAGGTAGCGTAGTAAAAGATAGGTGAGCCAGCTGTTCATCAGTCGGCTCACCTATCTAACAATTACTTTTATGTCGTTACGTTTTCTCCGTCACATAAATGATCCACAGATGCCATTCTACTTTCATGTCTTATATGTAAAGAGAACGACCTTTAGCATGCTCATGCTATGTTATTAGACACTCTGCTTGCTGAAATCGCGCTGAGCTCCTCTATAGCTGCCCATTAAGTTTTGATAACCAGGAAGATGACTAGAAATTAAATTGCCAAAACCTTCAACGTCGTTGCGCCAGTCACGCTGCAGCTCGCACGCTACGCTAAACCAGTTCATAAGCTGTGCGCCCCCGTGAGCCATACGAGTTAATGCTGCATCTGCGACTTGCTTATTAAACGTTCCGGAAGCATCCGTCACAACAAACACTTCGTAGCCTGCTTTAATGGCAGAAAGTGCAGGAAAAGCAACGCAGACATCTGTCACTACACCGGCGATAATTAGCTGTTTTTTCCCGGTCGCTTTAATGGCTTTAACAAACTCTTCGTTGTCCCACGCGTTAATTTGTCCAGGACGAGCTATTTTTGGCGCATTAGGAAACAGATCAACGAGTTCTTGCATGAGCGGGCCGTTGGGTCCATTTTCAAAGCTAGTTGTTAAAATAACCGGTAAATCAAAGAATTTAGCCGTATCACCAAGAGCTAATACGTTGTTTTTAAATTCATCAACACCATAGTCACGTACAAGGCCAGAAATAAGCCCCGTTTGGTGGTCAACTAAAAGCACGGCAGCATCATCTTTTGAAAGGCGAGAGTAAAGATCAGACATTTTATAATCCTCCTTAAATTAAGGCAAGTAAGGATACATGTACCTCTTCCATTCCTTACAAGCGGTCTATAATTTGAACGGTTTTTTGGATTTCATTTATGATCTGTTAGGTAAAACATGTATAGAAAGAAAAGCTATTTCTGAGGTGAAGGTTCGTGAGGTGTGTTCTTTCTCTTAATCTAGAACAGGAACAGGCGCTTGATCAACCCAATGAATGAACTGCTGTAGGTAGCGCTGAAGATAACGTTTTGTTGATTCATCGGTTAGTACTTTTTGTTGAGCATCAATTTTTTCATGAACTTGCGAAATCAGCATTTTTTGAAATGGTAAAACGTTGACTTGCATAGCTTCCAGTACTTCTCTCGTTTGCATTTGAGCAAAAGCCGTACCGAAGCCTCCTGGAGTTGCTCCAATTAGGCCAACTGGTTTTCTGTTTAAAACAGAAGAGGTCCGAGGTCTTGATGCCCAGTCCAAGGCATTTTTTAACACTCCGGGAATTCCTGAATTGTACTCTGGACTAACTATAATAACGCCGTCAACATCTTGAATCGCAGCTCTAAAGGATGCGACAGATTCTGGTGATCCGTCAGCTTCTAAATCTTCATTAAAAAAAGGCAGGCTGCTTATTTCAATCCAGCGATATTGAGCTGAGTCATCTAATGTAGTCAATGACTCAGCAATCATTCGGTTATACGAATTCTTTCGTAAGCTTCCACAAATAAGACCAATAGTTTTCGTCATCTATTCACCTCCTTACTTGGAATTAATTTCATATTACCACGGTGTTTCAAATATAGATATTAGTTTTATATATAGATAAATTAATTCCTTCTTTATACCTAATTCGGGATTGAACTAGCGTTTTACTATTACTAAAAGAATTCTTTTAGTAAAATTTAGTCTAATTCTCTCACTTCAAAAGGAATCAAAGCTCTTTCAATTTGATCTCGATGGGTTTCGTACTGTTCAGGCAGCATGAGTTTTTCTCCCATTGTTTCAAGTGACTCATCATGAGCAAAGCCTGGAGGATCTGTTGCAATTTCAAATAGAATTTCTCCGTGCTCCTTAAAATAAATCGCATTAAAGTAATTTCGATCTCGAACAGCCGTTACTCCGTATCCGCTGTCGGCTACGTATTTCTGCCATTCTAATTGATCTTCATCATCTTTTGCTCGCCATGCAATATGGTGAACCGTTCCAACGCCCATTTGCCCGCGTCCAATGGTTGTTAATTTTAAATCAATCACATTTCCAATGTCAGCTGATGATTGAAAACGTATAAAATCTCCTTCTTGCCCTACTTTTTGTAGACCCATTACGCTTTCTAATAACTGAGCTGTTTCATGAGGCTTAACAGATAATAACGTAGCCCCTCCGAATCCTTTAATAGCCACTTCAGGTTTAATTTCACCGACTTGCCACGTATTCTTTTCTCCTTTTTCTCTTTCCACAATCTCTAGATGTAAACCATGAGGGTCGTCAAACTCTAAATACTGTTCTCCAAATCGCTCCATCTTTGTAGCTGGAACCCCAAACTTAGCTAATCGCTGTTCCCAAAAGTCCATCGCACCTTTTGGCACCACATAGGAAGTTACGCCAACTTGCCCGTCACCTATTTTTCCTTGTCGTGCATTTGCCCACGGGAAGAATGTAATAATCGTTCCAGGTTTTCCCCCTTCATTCCCAAAGTAAAGATGATAAGTTCCTGGATCATCAAAGTTTACCGTTTGTTTGACCAAGCGTAATCCTAACACGCCCGCATAGAAATCAACATTTTCTTGAGGATGACCTACAATCGCCGTGATATGATGAATACCCGCTGCTTTTTTACTCATTACTACCATCTCCTTCGATACATTTTTCGTCATATGTTTCGTTATCCCTCTTAAAATTACAACTATTTATCATAAATATCTCGAATTCGAGATATTGGTCAAAAAATAAAAGCGTCTTTCTTATTCAACCCATTTTCTCTTTTAGAAAATAAACGTATCTAGTGCATAATAACCTGGTCCTGCAATTGCTACACCGATTGCTACAACTAAAAGCGTAAGGTTATATTCATACCCATTTTGTGTTGCCCAGTATCCATTCGGACCGTGTACTTTCACAATCGCCATGACCATTGTTCCGGCAATCAAAAGCGCTCCTAGCGGTGTAAGAAGTCCTGCAGCAAATAAAGCTCCGCCTACTAGCTCGGATAATCCAGCCATTAACGCCATTCTAACACCTGGCTTCATTCCGATGGATTCAAACCAGCCACCCGTTCCTTTTAAGCCGTGGCCGCCAAACCATCCAAATAATTTCTGAGTTCCATGTGCCATAAAAGATAATCCAATAACTAAACGTATTAACAATAAACCAATGCTCACCATTTTTTATTCCTCCTATTTTTTCATCACTTTAAAATCTCGAATTAAAATATCTTTAATTAAGGATAATTATAAAATCATATGGTTCCCCTGTCAACATAAATTTTTATATTTTTTTGTAGTTAGCTGAAACGCTTAACGACGTATTAAAAACATATTCATGATTTTATATGGATATGAGCACGGGAACGGAAAATATAAAAGCTAAATTGTATTATTTATTGAATAAAAAAAGAAGTCACCCCTTGGTAACTTCTTTTCCTCTTCTACTATGCATGTATCGTTCAATAAGCAGATACTGCAGTTATCACCCCATTTATAAAAGGGATATCTACATCACTTGAATTAGTATCATTTTGTTCCTAATTTATCAATTAATTTAAGCGTATCATTATATAGACTTAATTGATGTCGGTGGGACTCTAATTCAGGTGGGATACGGATTTGTAAAGGAATTGAAGACAGATCCAGTAAATCCAGAGATGATTTGTTTATAGCCCCATTTTCTAAGTTTTGATTAGCTTGTTTTGTGACGTATTCTCCTAATACTTGTAGTTGAACAGCCCATTTTTGCCGATCAACTGTGGGTAGAGAATTCGTTTCGGACCAGTCATTAAATGTAGTGAGCACACCTGAAATATAGATGTAGCCATGCTTCAGTTGAAAAAGGAATTGTTCGTTTTGTTTTAACTGCTGCTTTTTATTTCTGCCAAATGGGTTCAACCTTAAACTCTTCTCTGCTTTTTCGAATTCCTTTTCAACCTGATGAAGTTCCTGAAGCAGGTTAGTTGTATCATCTATTAAATTTTCTCCCTCAACGAATTCGCAGTTATTGTTTACCCAATAAGCCGCCTTTTTAAATAATTGTCCAAGGTCTATTCCAAATTGGGTCAAGGTTCTGCGAGCTTCTTTTACGTAATTTGGAGGAACAATTATGATATGGATTATAATAGCGACAAGAGCTCCTATGATCGTGTCTCTTATTCGATCAGAGACATAATAATTTGTTTTATGAACGAATACAAAAACTAATAAAATGGTAAGAGCAATTTGATGAATGATCGTCTTATGTAGCCTTAGTACAACAGGAAGCACCATTCCCATTGTTAATAATAATCCTATTGTCCACCCGTTTACTTCTAAATGTTTAATGATAAAAATCGTAGCAGCAATTCCAAAAAGAGTGCCGATAATTCGATAAAAAGCATACACAGCAGAATGCTGGATGGTTTCTTGAATAGAAAGAATCACGGTTAAAGGCGCCAAATAAGGATGTTTAGAGCCTAACATTTTTGCCAGTTCCCACGATACACCCGAAGCTATAGATATTTTGGCTATAAGTATTAATCCTTTTATTAGTTCGAGCTTTTGCTTTCCCTTATTTATATCCATAAAAACTCCTTTATTTAAAAAGTGCTCTTCTACACCTATGTATGTAAGCCAACTTACAGTCACTTCCTGCCGTTACTTACTATTGACTGGAGAACGTATGACTGGAGAACGTAACTTTATTACAAACAAAGCCGTTTTCATATATAAGAGTTGATTGGATAAGACCCTTCTCTTAAAACACATACTTGCTGTTTAGCTATCCTTCAACCCATCTATTTATCCCGCAATTTATGTACTACGCTTTCTATATGTTTCACCGCTTGGTATACACCATTTTCCGATTGAATGATGCTTTTTATTTGTTGAGCGTTTTCAATATACTCTTTATTTTCTACTTGTTCTAACGCCTGAACCAATTCGAATACCTGGAGATTTTTTTCTTGTAACGGCTTTAGTGAATACCCTTTTTTATAGAGGAGATTTGCCCAAAACGGTTGATCCACTGTAAACGGAACGATAATTTGTGGTACGCCACTCAGTAAAGCTTCAGACATTGTTCCAACACCTCCATGATGAATAATGCCTTTAGCACGTTTAAATAAAAGTCTATGGGGTGCTTGGTCAACGGCGAGTATATTCTCTTGTTGATTAAACTTCATACCGCTTGTTCCTGTTAACACTATTGCGCGATTGTCCGTCTCCTCTAATGCCTGAACCAACTTTTGTTTAAAAATTGATGGACTCTTTAAAGGCATAGAACTAAATGATACTACAATAGGCTTCTTTCCTTTTTCTAGAAAGTTTTCTATTTGATTGGGTAGCACCTCTTCCTCTACATCTAAAAAGAAAAACCCTGGTAGAAATACAGAACCTTTCCAACTCTCTACTTCTTTGAAAAGAAAAGGACTAATCGAATAAAGTATAGGAATAGGTGCACCGTTTACGTCATATGTGTAAAGTCCGGCTTTTCTCTTTGGGAATTTTAACGTTTTTTCTCTAAAATCGTTAATTTCTTTCATAAAAGGGTATTCACTGAATTTTATTAGCTTGTAGGATAATTTATTTAATGTAGAGCCAAAGCTTTTTTTTGACGATAAAGAGAAATTTGGGAACTCTGTAATTGGGTACATAATTGGAACGGGCGGTAAGCAAATGCAAGGAATATGATAGTACACAGCAATATCAACCGCACCAAGAGCCTTAGGATGATAAATGATTAGATCTGCTCCTTGGGAAGCCTGATAAAAATCATCCATACTTTTTCTGTAGGATGGAGCAATTTTTTCTTTTAAAAACTTCATTATCTTAAAAGGTGAAAACCTTTTACCATTAAGTATATCTCTTCCTTCCTCGCTCTCCATTATTGCCATCAAATCAGTAGAAGCGGGATGAAAAGAAACCCTATTTTCTTCAATAAAACGTTGAAACGTCGCACCTGTACAAATAACTACTTCATGCCCATTCTTAATCATTTCTCGAGCAAGTGCAATATAAGGCTGTACATCTCCTCTACTGCCTAACGTTAAAATTGCTACTTTCATAAATTTCACCCCCACAATAAATAATAACTTAATTTTTGTGTTTTGCTGCAACTATATTTTAGCTTATGTATGAATTTTTCTTATTTATTTAATTTTTGATTTCGTTAAGTTAAATGATAATGTCTTACGATTTGCGATAGTTCTTGCATTCACAGATAATTTAATCTTTGCATAGGTAATAAGGCAGATTAACCCCTTTGTTGAATATAAAATTACTCACCCTTTAAAAATTGCAAGATTTATAGTTTTTAGTTTGATTGCTATAGCCAACTTATACTGGATAAAATTTTGAAACAGAGTCTTTATATTCTCATGTCTTCTTTTTATCATAATTTATATATCAATTAAGATTGGGGCGTTATGAAAAAGAGAATATAGATCGCAAAAAAAGAAAAACTTATTTCTGTTTTAAAAGACATTTATTCCAGGCTTAGTCTATTGAAATGATTATAAGGTTGTAAAAGCTCTATCCTTACTGAATAGCTGGTATAAAAGACGTTTTTTTATTCCTTATTAAGGGAATCAAAATAGAGAAATTGAAATAGGTAAATGCAAATAGCAATTTGAAATATTCCAAAACTTATGTTTGAAATTATAATAGTAAAATTAAGTCTTTCTGAAACGACTTAATTTTAATTTAAAATATAAAGGAGGAAGATCGTGAAGAAAACAACACCTATTTTTTGGATATCTTTAATCATTAGCGTTTTATTTGTAGGCTGGGGTATATTAAACCCAAATAATCTACTTCACGTCATGACCACCGCCGAAAGTTATTTGCTTAATCGTTTTGGTTGGTTTTATCAATTTTCTGCCACATTCTTTTTAATCTTTGCCTTAGTATTAGCTTTTAGTCGATTTGGAAAAATAAAATTGGGGAAACCCCATGAAAAACCTGAGTTTAGTACCCCTACTTGGTTCGCTATGTTATTTAGCGCTGGGATGGGAATTGGTTTACTTTTTTACGGGATTTCTGAGCCAATCTCCCACTATGCCACTCCCCCTTTTGGGAAACCTCAAACAATTGAATCTGCAAAACTGAGTCTAGAATATACATATTTACACTGGGGATTTCATGCTTGGGCGATTTATGCTGTAGTGGCACTTGCCTTAGCCTATTATAAATTTCGGAAAGACATGCCTGGATTAATGAGTGCAACCCTGACCCCTCTTATTGGAAATAAGAGCAAAGGACCAATTGGATACGCAGTGGATATTATAGCTGTGTTTGCTACTATATTTGGGGTGGCAGCATCTTTAGGGTTAGGCGCTTCACAAATAAATAGTGGATTCCATTACCTAACAGGTATGCCAATTAGCTATAAAGTTCAACTCGTTATTATTGCCATTACGACTATTTTATTTATTACCTCTGCAGGAACTGGTGTTTCAAAAGGTATCAAATATTTGAGCAACACTAACATGGTTTTAGCTGTCGTTCTATTTGTTTCCTTTCTTTTTCTTGGACCTACACAATACTTAATAGAGCTTTTCTCTACAACCTTTGGTTCCTACGTTCAACAATTACCAAGCATGGGGCTGCGATTTGCTCCCTTTAATTCTGACAATAACCAGTGGGTAAAAGATTGGACCATTTTTTATTGGGCTTGGTGGATATCATGGACCCCATTTGTGGGAACTTTCATTGCACGCGTATCTAAAGGAAGAACGGTTCGTGAATTTATTATGGCTGTATTAATCGTTCCAACACTTGTATGCTCACTATGGTTTGGCGTATTTGGAGGTACCGGTATTTATTTTGATTTTGTTAAAGGATTAGATGTGGCAAAACAAAGCTTAGAAACGTCTCTATTCTTTGTGTATGATCAAATGCCGTTTGGAGGGTTTCTTTCTACTATCTCTGTAGTCCTTATTTTGACGTTCTTTGTGACCTCTGCAGACTCAGCCACTTTTGTTCTGGGGATGCAAACTACAAATGGGAATTTAAATCCACCTTTCTTTGTTACATTTATTTGGGGAATCATTTTAGCTGCTATTTCAGCAATTTTATTAGGTACAGGTGGCCTGCAAGGCATGCAAGCAGCTATTATTGTCACTGCATTACCCTTAGGGATTGTTCTTCTATTCATGTCTTACGCATTAATTAAGTCCTTCCGACAAGAAGTTTCTGAAGATAAAAAGCAAAAGAAAAAAACTGCTTAACTTATTTCAATATCAAGCAGCTTTAAAAGGTTTACGATTTATTTTTAAATCGGCATTTATATCTTTTGATTGAGGGAAACTTTATATTACACATAATGTATGTAAGCTATGTTAAAGGTTGTTTCCTCTTAATGAGGAAACAACCTTTCTCTTCTTGCATGTTTGTAAGCACAAACTTACTTTTCTATGATTGAAGTTGTATTCAAATTGATATTATTTAGCATTATATAAGTAATTTATTACTTATTAATGATACCTTAGGAAAATATCATCTATAATAAACAAAGTTATAAGGATCGCGCATTATTGAAACAAAAATTAGTAAAGCAGTACATCTCTCCAGGTGAACAGAAACCTATCCCTAAAGAGAATATACCCTTACCAATACTTGGCACATGAAGCATAATTTTAGTTTTAAAGAGACAAAGGAGCATAAGAATGGTTACATATTGGATTATTTTATTAGCTATCGCTGTAGGTGTAGTATTTATCGCAGAAAAAATGAAACAACCTTATCCCACTTTTCTTGTAGTAATAGGATTAATCATTGGTTTGGTACCAATTCCTGCATTGGGAGAAATAAAAAGTTATGCAGCCAATGATACCGTGTTTCAAACGACCGTTATTTTTATCTTTTTATCAGCTTTGTTAGGGGATGCAGCACTTAAACTGCCTTTTGATGAACTAAAAAGTAATAAGAAATCTATTTCTTTATTAGCTTTTTTAGGCACATTTCTTACCTTCTTACTAGTTGCTGCTTCTACTTATTTTTTCTTGCACCTTTCTTTACAGGAAGCCTTAATTTTCGGTGCACTTATGGCAGCTACTGACCCTGTATCCGTTCTAAGTATTTTTAAGTCAATGGGCCTAAACAAGCGCCTCTCCATTGTGGTCGAAGGAGAAAGTTTAGCAAATGACGGAGTTGCTGTTGTACTATTTCAAATTGCTGTGGTAACTACTGCCTTGAGCTTAACAGGTACATTGAATGCGCTGCTTGAATTTCTGAAAGTTGTAAGTGGAGGCATATTGATTGGTGGAGTGTTTGGTTTATTAGCTTCTCGTATTACATCTAAGATTGATCATTATTTAGTGGAGACTGGATTATCGATGGTTCTATTTTATGGTACGTTTCAGCTAGCTGAACACTTTGATGTTTCTGGGGTAATATCTGTAGTAGTAGGTGGCGTAATCTTAGGAACTTATGGACGAAACGTAGGTATGTCAGATCTAACACATGAAAAAGTGAATTCCTTTTGGGAAACGATTGCTTTTCTCTCTAATGCACTTATTTTCTTACTGGTAGGGTTAGAAGTGAGTCGTATTGATTTTTTAGATAAAGGATGGCTTATCGTTGGAAGTATTCTTATTGTTCTTTTAGCACGTTTTCTCGCTGTCTATATAAGCTTAGCTTTTGATAAATCCATTCCAACTTCATGGAAACCTATTATTTCGTGGGGAGGGTTAAAAGGCTCTCTTTCAATTGCGCTTGTTTTAGGCATTACACCCGAATTTGAAGGGAAAAATCTGTTATTAGCCATGACATTTAGTAATGTAGTCTTTTCTCTTCTTGTTCAAGGAACAACACTAAAAAAATTAGTTTCATTTTTGAATGTAAAATAAACGCCTATACTAAAAGAGAGTTGATGTTATTTTTGAAACTTTTCTTACACCCACTCGTAGATCCATAAGAAGCAACCTTACTCCTTTCTTAGTAGACATACAATAAATACGCGATAGACAGCGTACAAGGAGGAATTAGATGGAATCAAAAATGAGTTGGTGTATTAAAAATCCTTCGTTTTATTTAGGAGCTGTTTTATTTCTGATCTTTGGTAGCCAATGCGTTATGGGATATATAAAAGAACATCAATTCTACGTTCTAGAGAGCATATTAAGTATCATAGGCGTTTTTATGATTGTTCTACCGTTGAAAAAGAAACTTGCTCATCATTCACCAAAAAGCACTTAGTTATATGGGAAGGGCCCCTGATTTCGAGACAAGGATCAAAACACCTTTTAAACAGCCAGTTTTCGGTATTGTACCGGTGACTGGTTATTTAGTTTTGTTTGAATACGGATATGGTTATAATAAATAATATAGCTTTCGACAGTTTGTTCTACGATGTCAGTCGTAGTACATGTTAACTCATCGAGGTAAAATGTTTCAGACTTCAGGCTGGAATGAAACGATTCAATTCAATTGCTTTTAATTTCACTTCTACTGGATAGCTCACTCTTGCTCCCATAGAAAAAACACCTCTAGGTTATTGTTAGGTACTACATACCTGTTTTTTAACTTAAAGGTGTTTTTTATTTGTCTCATTCATGGGGGCAGTCCCGAGCAGCTAAAGGGTTTTAAAAGCTATTTTATGTTTTGCTTTGACTAAAGGCTGGTTTAGCTGAATACTTCTGAAGACTCTAAGATAGCCATAACGCTTTGTACGGATTCGATTGAACGTTTTAGCCCTTCATTTTCCTTTTCCGTTAAAGGAAGTTCAATGATATGTTCAATTCCATCTCCTCCTAGAATTGTGGGTACACCTAGGTAAAGGTTATTACAGCCATATTCCCCTTCTAGATAAGCTACAGAAGGGAGAATTCGCTTCTTATCCTTTAGGATTGCTTCTGCCATTTGAACCATAGAAGCAGCAGGAGCATAATAGGCACTTCCATTTCCAAGCAGGTTAACGATTTCTCCTCCACCTTTGCGGGTTCGCTCTACAATCGCTTCTATACGTTCAGGTGAAATGATTTTATCAAGTGGAATTCCTCCGGCATACGAATAACGAACTAATGGTACCATATCATCTCCGTGGCCCCCTAAAACAAATCCTGATACATCTTCAACAGAGATATTTAATTCTTGAGCCACAAATGTATTAAAGCGGGCTGTATCTAATACACCAGATTGGCCTATTACTCTATTCTTAGGGAACCCCGTAGTCTTATAACAAACGTATGTCATTGCATCAACTGGATTACTTAATACAATAATATAACTGTTTGGTGCATGCTTTTTTACATTTTCCGATACTTCTTTCATAATCTTTGCGTTTGTTGAGACTAGGTCATCACGGCTCATTCCCGGTTTTCTTGGAAGTCCTGCAGTAATTAATACTAAATCTGCATCCTGAATGTCCTCATAGCTAGATGTTCCCTTAATATTAGCGTCAAATCCTTGGACTGGGCTTGCCTCTAACATATCAAGTGCTTTTCCTTTAGTCGGGTTAGTCTGGGAAGGAATATCAACTAACACTACGTCTCCAAGTTCTTTTTGTGCCATCATTAATGCTGCTGTGGCTCCTGTAAATCCCGCTCCAATTACAGCTATTTTTTTACGCTTAAATGCCATGATTTATCCCCCGTTCTCCGTCGTTTATATGTATGTTATTCTACTTTTTGATCTTCTTCTACAGCAGCAGAATCTGCTTTTGCTTTATATTGAATACTGGATTTTGTTTTAGCAGCAGATGATTTTTTAGTCGCTTTATTGTCTTTAGGTGTCTCCTTTGACTGCGATTCTTTATTTTCATCTTTTAATAGGCTATTTCCAACCTCTTCATCAGGATGGGGAATTACATGCGCTGACACTAATTCTCCAACGCGAGCCGCTTCTTCTTTTCCCATATCTACAGCTGCTTGTACTGCACTAACATCACCTTCAACTAACACTGTTACAAGGGCTGCATCCACTTTTTCTTGCTTCACTAAGCGGACATCAGCTGATTTTAACATCGCATCCGCTGCGACGATTGAACCTATTAAGCCTCTTGTTTCAATCATGCCAAGAGCTTTAGCCATTCTCTCCACCTCTTTCTATATCAACAGAATCTATAATCCCGATAATAATTGCATCAATGGGTAATGGAGTGTGGGATGCCATATGTGCTGCGGCACTTCCTTGAGTAACCATTACCTTATCACCAATCCCGGCTCCAATACGATCAACTGCAATAAAAGAAGAGTCGTTATTCGATTTATTTAAAAGTTCAGGTTGAACAACTAAAAACTTTAAACCGCGTAAGTTATCTTCTTTTCTTGTTGCCCAGACGTTGCCAATTACTGTCCCTATTTTCATAAAACATCCGCTCCCTCTACGTCTATCACGCAAATTTCTTTTCCTAATTCTCTTGCTGTATCGCGCGCTAAAGGAGTGATAATCGTTTTAGGTGAAACAGTAATTTTTTCTTCTTCTACTAATTTCACATGTCTTTGGGTTAGCACTCGTTCTGTAAATGATACAGAATGTCTGTTTAAGCCTGATTGCAAAAATCTCTCAAATGATTGGATTTTTACTCCAAAGCTTTCTAATGTATTTTTATAAGCGATTAAATGTGCTGCATACTTATTGTTTACTGTTTTTTTTTGATTACTGGATAGCAAAACGTTTCCTAAAGTTACAGAAGGAATGAGTGAAACAGAAATTCCTTCTAGCAAAGCCTCAGCTAAAAGATAACTTTCTAGTGTATCTGTCATACCAAGAGCCCCTTTTACTAGCAGGTCCTGCTTTGCTTCTGCAAATAAAATACCTTGTATATCTTTTGGAAGGTTTTCTTTTTGGTCATCGCTGTAAACCAGTGTCCAGCTTGTTTCTAACTTTTTGATTTGAATTAGATCAATTTCCGCCGACTCTTTCACGATCAGCAGCTTTGGCTTTACATTTAGGTGCTGCTTGTCTGATTTATCTAATCGTTTTAAAACTTCTACTACAATTTGTTCAATCAGAGCATGATTGTTCATAAAGCTTCCTCGTATAGAGAAAGAATCCCTGTAGCTCCAGTAGAAATTAGCCCAGCATTCGCTTCATCTGTATCAATATGCATTTCAAGCTTAAACTTTGGCGAAACTCGAATTAATACACGTTCGAGCGTAGTAGGTCTTTCTCCTTGAGCGGTAATGCGAACACACTGACCATTTTTCACACCATAAGCTTCAGCATCATCCGGCGTCATATGAATATGAGCTCGTGCAATGATTAAGCCTTCTTTCTTGTAGATGCTACCCTTTGGTCCAACTAATGTAATCGCTTCTGAATTCTTTATATCTCCAGACTCACGTAGTGGAGGAACAGAACCAAGTTTAATTGAATCTGTTTTACTGACCTCCACTTGAGTTATACTCCTTGCTGGACCAAGGACTCGCACCTTTTCGATGCTTCCTTTAGGTCCCACAATGGTAACTGTTTCATTAGCTGCAAATTGCCCAGGCTGAGACAGGTCTGATTTTTTTGTTAGCTCATACCCTGCTCCAAAAAGAGCTTCTACATCTTCTATACTTAAGTGACAGTGTCTAGCAGATACAGCCATTGGGACTGTATTGCTTTGCTTGGTTGTTTGACTTAGCTGCTGAACAACCTCTGCTACAATCGATTGAATGGCCTGCTTATTCATGCGCTATGCTCCTAACTTTTTAAGCTTATAGTTCACTATCAATTTTTGGTAAAATACTTTCTAATTCATTGTGTGGGCGTGGGATAACGTGAACGGAAATAAGTTCTCCAACGCGCTGTGCAGCTGCTGCACCAGAATCTGTCGCTGCTTTTACCGCGCCTACGTCACCGCGTACTAAAACCGTTACAATCCCTCCACCTACGTGAACTTTACCAACTAAATGTACGTTTGCTGCTTTTACCATTGCGTCTGCTGCCTCTACTGATGCTACTAATCCTTTTGTTTCAATCATTCCTAATGCTGTTAGTTCTCTTGCCATTTTTAATTCCCCCTAATTAGTTTGTTTGATATTTTTGAAGTGCTTGATTAACCATTTCAGCAATTGCTGCCGAATCAATTGGTCCCTGTGGTTTTAAATGATTCATAACTTCGTTGACAATTTCCTGTACGTCTTGATGATCTTTTGTATCTGACGAAGCAGAGGTAAAAGATAGGGATGGTTTCGGAATTGTCACCTCTTTTGTACCATAAGCCATTCGCTTAATATTTAATAAATGTCGAGCGGTCACATTGTCTGATGTAATGTTACCTCCGAACGAACCGCATCCTAATGTAAAGGAAGGCTTAAGTCCAGTGGTACCACCCACAGCTCCAACTGACGAGAGTGTGTTAACCATAAGTCTTGAGACGGGCATTTCAAGAGCAAACGTTTTAGCTACAGCATCATCGTTTGTATGAAGCGATAAACTATGACCTCTTCCTCCAAGGTTTAATAAGCTTAAACATAATTCCCTTGCTTGTTCGTTGTTCTTAGCTGTATACAATGGGAAGATAGGTGCTAGCTTTTCTATCGAAAATGGTACATCCTTGGCCACCTTTGTTTCTTCAGCAACTAAGATGCGTGTATCAGAAGGTACTGTAATACCTGCCATTTCAGCAATTTTCACAGCACTTTGACCAACAATATTCGGATTAAGCTTCTTTGGAATCGGTGAAATCACTTTTTCCATCTTGGCTTTCTCTTCTGAATTTAAAAAGTAGGCTCCATTATTCTTTAATTCTCTAATAGCCATTTGTTGAATATTAAGATCGACAACAATTGCTTGCTCGGTTGCACAGATCGTGCCGTTGTCGAACGTTTTGCTATCGACAATCATTTTTACTGCTTGGTCAACCTTCGCAGTCTTTTCAATATATACAGGTACATTTCCTGGACCTACACCATAAGCTGGTTTCCCAGAACTATACGCTGCTCGAACGAGACCACTTCCACCTGTTGCTAGAATTAAGTTCACATCTTTATGCTTCATTAATTCATTGGTTGCTGCCATAGAAGGATTAGAAATCCAACCAATAATCCCTTCTGGAGCTCCTGCTTCAACTGCTGCACGGGAACAAATTTTAAGTGCTTCTACTGTACAGTTCATTGCCCGAGGATGAGGGCTGACCACTAGAGCATTTCTAGTTTTTAAACTAATTAATGTCTTGAAGATAGCCGTTGAAGTTGGGTTAGTTGTAGGAATAATTCCAGCAACAACTCCAAAAGGAGAGGCGACTTCTATCACTTTGTTCGCTCTATCTTCGTGAACAATACCTACTGTTTTTTCATTTTTAATTGATTCATAAACAGCTCTAGATCCTACCTCATTTTTGATTTTCTTATGTTCTGCAACACCCATTCGCGTTTCTTCCACTGCCATTTTCGCTAATTCCAATGCTTTAGAATAGGCTGCTTCGGCAACTTGTTCAACAATGCGATCTACTTGTTCTTGTGAAAAATTCAAGTATACCTGCTGTGCGGCTTTTGCCTTTTCCACTGCATCTCGCATCTCTTGCAAAGATTGAAGATCTTGATCAAACTGCATATCCAACAACTCCTTTCTACTGTCTATAAGCTTTTTAATAATGAACTGGATTTCTTGCAATGTCTAAAATAGCCTGGCGAAACGCATCAGCAGCTGCTTGACAGGCTGATTGAGATCCTGTTAAAAACCCACCGCCAAAATTTGTTTCAGAAGGAGGGGCAAAAAATTTCACAAGTTCTACATCAGCTGCTTTAAGCGCTACATCAAGTCCATACATAGCCTCTAGTGGAGGGGCAATTAAATAAGCTAGCGGTTCGCCAATATCGATTCCTGCTTCTTTAGAAAGATAAGAACCTGTTCTTGCCACCACATGTGCATACAGCGCGTGATTTTTCTCTTCATCTAACGCTTCAAAATAGGCATCTGATTTTGTCACTTGTAAAACAGCCTCAATACCAGCTTTAACTTCATCTGGACTTGGACCTGCTAATACCCCAATCATTTCACCTGATAGCGGACCTGACGCATGGGCAGCGCCAGCATAAAAGGAACGGGCATAAGCTACCTCAACGTCTGCTCTTTTAGTGGCTTCATCTAAAGCTGTATAGCCTACGTCATCAATACTTGATGTAAACATGGCTAAACTTCTATGGTAAGGCTGCAAGTTAAACTGTTGAACTAAGGCGTCATCCACATTTGGAATCACACGAACAGCTAAAATGTCAGCATGGATACGTGTTAAAGCCACTCTTATTCACCTCTATTGTTCTTTTTGAACAAGCGATACTCCGCTAGCTTCATATTTTAAAATTTTTTGAACCAATGTACCGAGATAAGCACCCGCTTCAACTGGAGGAATACCGCCTTTATGAATATTGGAAACCACCATTCTCTCAGCTTCAATCATTCCTTTTTTCGGTTCATAGCATAAATAGGCACTTAAAGATTCTGCGCTTATAAGTCCCGGGCGTTCTCCAATCAAAAGTACCACCACTTTTGGCGTCAGAAGTTCACCAATGTCGTCCATTACAGCAACTCGACCTTTTTCTATGTAAAACGGAACGCCGACATCTAAACCAGCGCTTTTTAAGGACTGTTGAAGAGATAGGTAAACATCTTCGACATTTTCTTCAATGGCCTTGGAGCTTAAACCATCAGAAACAATAATTTGAACAGTTGGTGATTTGGTACATCTCTCTTGAATGCACTTTTTTGCTTCGTCTGATAGCTTTCGTCCATAATCCGGCCGGCGAATGTATACTTCTTTATCCGTTACCTGAGTATTTACTTTAAATAAGTTCAGCCGTTTTAAAAGGTCGTCGTTCACATTGCCATACACAGCGTCAACGGCTGCTGCATGGTCATAGCGGAATTTCAGCCATGTTTCTGTTCGCGGACGTAAACCTGCTCTGCCAATCCCTATTCGGGCAGGTGTTTTTTGAATCAATGTATCTAATTCTTCTTGATTCACTGGGTTTTTAATACCCGGCACCTGCTGCTTTGGTTCAATGTTCTCTTCCTGCTGAATAGGCATTTTACTTTCAGGCAGAGATGCCGAATTATCTTCTTGAATATTCGGAAATTTAATTAATTCCTTTGCCGACTCTTCTTCTACCACTTCAGCTAGAGGCCCATTAGTTACCTTCGTATTGGCATTGGATGTGTGAGCCCAAAAAGCTACGCTGCTTTGACGTTCGTCAGTAGGAGAATTTTGTTCGAAACTAGATTGTTTTTCTAGCTTTTCAACAATGGATCGTGTAATTTTTTCAATCAATTCAGGATTCATCCTCTTTATCACCTACCTTGTAAAAATACTTGGATCTCCTGCATATTTACTTAATTTCCCTTGTTCAAAAATCCCCATTTTCTCAAGCCATTCTGCAAATAAAGGAGAAGGCTGTTTCCCCATCGTTTGCCTTAAAGTCGCTACATCGTGGTAGCTCATTGATTGGTAGTTAAGCATACAATCATCACCCATTGGTGTTGCGATAATAAAATTAACACCTGCAGCTGTTAGCAATACACCCAGATCTTCAATATCATTTTGATCTGCTTTGATATGATTGGTGTAACAAATATCTACACCCATCGGAATTCCATGCATCTTTGCCATAAAATGATCTTCTAAGCCTGCGCGAATAACTTGTTTGTTGTTATATAAGTACTCAGGTCCAATAAAACCGACCACGGTATTTACAATGTAAGGGTCGTAATGACGTGCAAACCCATAGTTACGCGACTCTAACGTTAGCTGATCCATTCCAAAATGCGCTTCAGCTGATAGCTCAGAACCTTGTCCTGTTTCAAAATATAAGCGTTGAGGCCCTGTTCCTGTTCCGTGACTTTTTGCTAATTGATTTGCCTCTTCTAGTAAGGAAGCGCTGATTCCAAATGAACGGTTAGCGGCTTCTGTTCCAGCAATACTTTGGAAAATCATATCCGCTGGTGCTCCTTGTTTAATGGCTTTCATCTGAGTCGTAACATGAGCTAAGACACAGTTTTGAGTTGGAATCTCCCAATCATTCATAAAATTTTTTGTGGCGTGGAGCAGTCGTTTTACACTTTCAACTGAATCATCTACAGGGTTAATACCAATAACAGCGTCTCCAATTCCGTAAGACAGCCCTTCTTTTAAAGAAGCAATCATACCCTCTACATTATCTGTAGGATGATTAGGCTGCAGTCTAGAAGCTAAGACTCCTTTTTGGCCAATAGTAATGTTGCATTTTGTTAAAATTTCAACCTTATTTGCGGCGTGAACTAAATCGAGGTTTGACATTAATTTTGCTACTGCAGCAATAATTTCACTATTTAACCCTCGACTAATCCTCTTTAAATCCTCACCCGTTGTTTCATCACTTAAGATATACTCTCTAAGCTCTGCTATGGACCAATTTTTCATTGCTTGATAGATAGGTTCATTTACTTCACTCTCAATAATTTGAGATACTTCATCTTCTTCAGGTGAGATCATTGGGTTTTCGCGAATATCAGCAAGTGTTAATTCACTAAGCACTTCCTTTGCTGCAATTCTTTCTTGAACGGTTTCTGCAGCTAAACCTGCCAGCCGGTCACCAGACTTTTCTTCATTTGCCTTAGCAAACAAATCTTTCAAATCAGAAAATTGATAGACAGCACCTAAATAATGTGTATGTAACTTCAACAGTGAAGCCCCCTTTCTTATGAATGGAACGTAAGGGTTTTGACTACTACCGGTACCACACTTGTTTGCAGCAATTGGCCAATATCTAAGTAGTCACCGTGTTCCACCTTAATTTGATCAATACAAATAATGCTTTGCGACGAATCTTGAGCAACAAGCGTTTGACCCAATACCTTGGCATGATCGCTCTCAAGAACAATAATCAGCGGCTGATCTCTTTTGTTTTTTTGTTTCACCGCTTCTAGCAGACCTTTTGCTAATTGCTGAATATCTCGAAATCCTACGTACGGAAGCCCAGATAAGTACAAGGCAAAATTTTGCCCCTCCTGCTGCGGGTCATTTATCTCAATTGCATCTTTTACAGCATCCTTTAAGTGATGAACACTTTTTTGAAACCCATCCTTAAACGAAATTTGATAAACGGGTATATTTCGTACAGGTAAATCTTTGCTTTCCACTTGAATCGTAGCTCCACTGATTTCAGTCGTTTGTGTACCAGCACCAAGAACGGTTGCGCGAACGGTTTCATCAGGCTTAATCCATGACCATCTCTTCAAACTCTGACTATCTCTTAAAGAGTCCGCAAGCATCATTCCTATGTCGTGGTAAGGAGATTGTTCAAAATCTTTAGACTCATATTGATAGAGGCACTCACTGATTCCACCAGAAAACATAATGACATCAATTTCTTCTTTCCAATTTGGTTCATGACCTAAAAGCAGTACCTTGTCTTCTGCTGTCATGGTACGTGTTAGCATTCTACTAATCACATCGGCCATATAATTTGTTATATTCTTTATCTCTTCTTCCACCAGTACGTCACCTTTTACAAGAGTACTATTCCACCCTCTTAATAGATTTCTAACCGGTGGCGAAATGCTGCTGATTTTATCTTCCGAAAACTCTATCAGCCTGCCTCCTATATGCAGTGTGCAGGTTCCACACAGCCTTCCCATTCGATAAACTGCTACATTAGCTGTTCCCCCGCCAATATCTACATTGGCAATAGTTTTGCTCATTTTTTTAGAATATTGATAAGCTCCTGATCCTTTTGCTGCAATAATTCCTTCTAAATCAGGACCCGCAGTTGCAACTAAAAACTCCCCCGCATGATTTGATAGATGGTGAATCATTTCTTCGGCATTTTGCTTAGTTGCTGTTTCACCTGTAATAATCACAGCACCTGTTTTAATATCTTCAGAACCAACGTTTGCTTTATCATACTCATTTCTAACAAGCTTCTCTATTGCTTCAATATCGATTGTTGTTGATGTGAGAAGTGGTGTTCGATAAATCGGGCTGCGATGAATAATTTTTTTATCAATAATCTCAATACGCGGCAAGTGTGTTCCTCCTGCCATATTCATCAGAGAAAATTGGCTTAACACAATTTTGGTTGTGCTTGTTCCTATATCAATTCCTGCGCTGATAATCTCCTCTTTTAGCGGTTCGTATTGTTTCATATCCCTCCACCTCATCAACCTTCAATCAGCAAAAGGTTTTATTCATTACTGATTGCTAATTAGTCGTGTTTTAGTCAAATAAAAAAGGCACCTCATACGAACTATCTCCTGAAAGATAGCTGTATAAGGCGCCTTTGCCCGTGATTTTTTTGTATATTTAGAATATAACTGATTTTTTACATAATGTAAAGGTTTTCATTAAAAAATAATATATTTCGATTTCCAGTTATCAGTATACTGTTTCATCTCTTGTAAAGACTGACACTGTACCAAAGCTCGAACCTCTTCAAGCCCTTCTTTATTGCGGGAAGAAGTGACAACAATAGGTCCATTTACAACTACTTGCCTTGCTTTTTTAATAGCTAAGCTCACATCAGCATCTTTTGCATCACTTTTTGTAATGACCCCAATAGCTAACTTATTGATGCCTGTACTAAAATTAGGTGGAAAGACTGTCTTTTTCTTTGTGGCGTCCTGCAAATATAACACATGTGTAACTTCAAGAGCGGTTGCCATAATAGTTTTATAAAAAAAAGGATTTTCAACATATTCTCCAGGTGTATCAACGATCCAATCATAATAAATTAATGCTTGGGTTTTAACTGCTTCGACCGGCTTTCCAAGCAGAGCATTTGTTAATGTCGATTTGCCTGCACCAATTGAACCAATAAGCATGGCTCTGTTTTTTTTATGCATAACTCTCCCCTCCCTACTATACAATTAAGATTTTGTAATAATTGAAGGTGTGTAACCTAATGTTTCGGAGAGAAAACGATTGATTTCTCTCATTGCCATGTCTACTTCTGAAACGCTCCCCACAATAACAAGACTTCCTGTAAAACGATCTAAAAAACCTAATTGAACATGTGCAGCTTTTGTAGCCAAATCACCTGCAATGATAACCGTCTCACTCGGAGTCAATGTTAGAATGCCTAGAGCTCCTTCTTGCTGTATACCCAATTTTTCAAACATCTCCGGATCTGGATTTGCAATTAAATGGCTTAATGTAATTTGTTTTCCCGGCACAAACTCTTGAATAAAACGCTTTTTTTCTTCACTCATAAAAAATTACCTCTCCCTTATCGTACAAATTCTATACAATGCTTACATCACTTGTGTCTTACTGCTTTTTTCTTCTACCTTTTCATTTTCTTCAGCTGCTGAACTTAAGTACTCGTCTTTTCCAATAATGCCTGCTTCGCGATCCTTCTTTTCTAGCTCCAAGGCTTTTGGAACAGATAGCCAATATGCTAAACCAATGCCTATTACACCTGCAGAGAACTTCCCGATAATAACTGGAAGAATTAATGTCGGCTGGAAATTGGCTGTAAAAGACAAATGATCTCCTAATAAGAATGCCGAGCAAACCGCAAACGAAATATTAATAACTTTGTCTTTTGGAGGCATACTGCGAATAAGCTTAAACATCGCTAAAATATTAGCAATTGTAGCTAAAATACCTGCACTTCCTTCTTTACTTAGTCCGAGTTTTTTCCCTACAGCTTCAAGCGGCTTTCCTGCATATTTTTGAAGCAAATAAACCATTGGAAATGCACCAGCAAGCATGATGCCAATATAACCTGCTGTTTCTAGCGCACGGAATTGATCCGTTTTATCAGCCATGATCGGATGAAATCCCCAGCTTCCAAATAAATGAGAGAATAGGCCCGTAAAAATTTCAACAATGGAGAAAACAAGAACTAGCTTAATTCCGGCATCCATAATACGCCCAAACCACATAAATCCTTTAATCATTAAATCTGGCAAGAAATATAGTCCTACCGCTAATAGCACAACAAATAATAAAAGTGGAGATAAGTTCAAAATAATTTTCAAATAACTTATCGTAAATTCGTATGTTGAATCACTTGTAGTTGAAATAATTTTACGCACATCAGAGTTGGTTACCATAATTAAAACACTTGAAATAAAAGCCCCAATTGGGATCGTTAACACACCTGACATGACGCCGAGCGCCATATATTTGTGGTCGCGTTTATCAAGCATGGCCAGTCCTACTGGAATTGAGAATACAATGGTTGCTCCGGCCATAAATCCTACTATCATGGCCATGACCCATCCTTCATACGACTCTTTTAATACGTGTGCTAATTGATATCCTCCCATATCCGTTGCTAAGATAGAGGTTGCAGCGATAGCAGGATCTGCCCCAATAGCTGAGAAAAAAGGACCGCATACCGTACTAATAAACCACGAAAGATATGGAGTTGCAGCCATGATACCAGCTGCTGGTATAAAAATGTACCCAATAGAATGCAAGCCCTCCATAAATTGCTTTCCTAACCCTTCATCACTGTTTCTAATCGCAGCAATAGCCCCACACACTGCACAAGTCATGATAATATAAATCACGATTTTCCCAATGATAACCACACCCAATTCCCCCTATATGATAATTTTTATTTAAATAGATAATAGTTTAACTATTTCTATCTATTTAAAGCGTATGAAGTAACCTGTTAAGAGCTTTGCTACTAGAGAAAGTTTAAAATTGTTCCCTTAAAAAAGACAAAAAGGTGCCAGGTGGTTTTTTATCACTTAAAACCACTAAGCACCTTTGCTCAAACTATTTACTTGTACAGTGAGGTTAAGTTCCATATTTCTCAATGATGTGTTTTGCTAACTTCTCTAGTGTAACCTGCTTTTTCATGCTAATCGTCCGCATTTTTTTGAAAGCACGATCTTCTGTTAAATTATATTTATCCATTAAGATTCCTTTTGCTTTTTCAACAATTTTTCGTTTCTTCAGTTCATTATTCATTTCCTGAACTTTTTGCTCATACATTTTTGCATTTTCTGCTTGCTGTAGAGCGATTTCAACTGCTGGAATTAAATTTGATTCAGCTATCGGTTTTACTAAATAGCCTACTATATTCGCTTTTTTTGCTTTATCAATAAACTCCCTCTGGCTGTATGCTGTCAACAGCAGAATAGGAATATTATATTTATTTGAAATAATTTCACTTGCTTTCAGTCCATTTAACTTAGGCATTTTTATATCCATAATAATCAGATCTGGCTTTAGTGCAAAAGCTAATTCAACCGCTTTTTCTCCATCTCCAGCTTCTCCTACTATTTCATAACCATTATCAGAGAGCATCATTGATAAATCTAGTCGTACAATTGACTCATCTTCAACAATCATAATTCGTTTAGTCACGGTGTCCGCCTCTTTCTAATGGGAACCTAGCTGATGCCATGGTGCCATTTGCAGTTCTCTCAATCGAAAATTGACCAGATAAATCGTGAGTGACCATCATGGTAACTATATCTAATCCTAAAGATGGTTTGGCTTCTTTTGAGTACCCAATACCATTATCTTTAATTGTAACCTCTATCTCGCAGTTATTCTGTTGAAAAGAAACGTGAACCTTACCTTCTTCTCTTCCCTTAAACGCGTGTTTCATACAGTTTTGAATGAGCTCATTAATAATTAATGCTATGGAGACAGCTTTATCCGACTCTGTAAAAAGCTGAGTGCCCGAATATTCAATTGAAATATTTTTATTTTCATCCGTAGAGCTATACACTAGCATATTACCAATTTTCTCAATCAAACTAAGAATATCTACATTGTCTACACTAGAGTTGGAAAGAATAATCTCGTACACAGAAGCGATACTTAAAATCCGGTTAAGACTCTCGACAAAATGAGCCTTGCTTTCTTCAGGAAGGCCCCTTCTCATCTGAAGCCTTAATAAACTCGCAATAGTCTGTAAATTATTTTTGACGCGATGATGAATTTCTTGAATCATAACTGATTTGACAACAAGTTCTCTTTCTCGCTCTCTAAGTTCAGTCATATCTCGAAATGTAATAAAAGCGCCATTCGTTGGATTTTCTTGTTTTAAACTAACTTTTTTGACTTGAAATACCTTATTTAAGATGGTCACTTCATGCATAAACAACTTTTCTGGATGATAAAATAACTCTTCTAAACAAGGAAAATATTCGATGATTTGATTGCCTGTCTTACATTCTGAGGAACAGACTTCAGAAACCAAATTAAAAGCAGCAGAATTAAAATATAGAATGTTTAAATTAGGATCAATAAAGAAAAGTGCCTCTCCAATAAACTCTGGAATAAGCGAAGCATTTTCTGTCATCTCCATTAAAATTTCGCTTAACGTATCATTTGTATTTGATAACGTTTTCATTTTTTCTTGACGTTCAACTACTTCACTGATATCTTTCTCCATAATCAATGTAGCAATTACACGATTATTAAATCCTTTAATAGGAACCACACTTTGTTCTACCGTTTTTCCTTCTTGTGTTAAGGCACGATTTAAAGACATCGGTTTTCCATTTCGCAGCGTGTAAAATACTGCTGGTTCAAACGCTTCGTACACAAATTTCCCTGCGACTGGACGTTCATAAACTGACGGTGCAGTTTCTGGTGCAGCTTCTGCCACTACAACTGCATGCTGTCCTTCTTTTGTTAAACAATCGATAAACACATTTGCTCGGTTTAAATCAGCAATAAGCGGCAAACTTTTAGCAACTTCATCAATCTTTTGAATATCGACTTCTGCTAGATTTGTATGGAGCCTGCATAAAGAATTTAAGGATAATGTATGAGTCATATGTAAACTCCTAGCTGCTTTTAAACATTTAAGCATTAAAATATTAGAATATAATAAGTATTATATTTTTCTGAACTTTCTTTGTCAATGACCCATTTTGATGCAAAAATATTTACTTTATGAAGGAAACCTTATTTCTTCTATGACTTATTACTTCTTTTTCTAAAGACAAAAATGTAATATATTACATTTTAATTCGCATAGATATAGTCCCTGGGCTTTAAAGCTTTTTACGTAAAAATTAGTATTCTGTTACTTTGTTAGTAATAGCTTATATAGTGAGTTTTGGATTTCAAAAAAAGATAAAATCAACTACGGAGCTGCTTAATAAAAAGAAATACTTAATAATATCAAGTAGCAAAGGGGCATTTTAATACGATGTCAGTGTGGATAGGAATATGGATTGCTATGTTTGTTGCCATATTTGGGGGCACACTCCGGATATAGGTTAGATAAGAAAAGGAAAAAAGCAGAGAAAAAAAGAGATCATACAGCACGATAGCAAACTGTATGATCTCTTTTTTCAGCCTTTTTTACATCTATTTAGACGAATAAGGTTTTATTTTTACACGCGGGTAGGCACTTTGCAAAGCTACATCATAGTTTAACTCTTACCTCCGTACCGTCAGTAGCTTTGACATCTACTAGTATCATTCCCTTATGTTTCTTCAGTTCCTTAACAATAGGCTTTAGCATGCTTTTATCTACTATCGGAAAAGTGAAATTCAGCCCTTTTCTTTTAAAATGTTCTTTTGTCCATTTATCCGCATGCTTCTGTATAAATTTTGAAAAAGCAACGCTAATAGCAATGTTTAAAAGAGCATATGGAACTGGAACGCTAAATCGAACATCTTTTGTTTTCACTTTTACATGAATCATAAGCAAACCATTATTCAATGATGACTGAAACGGTATCTCCGTTCGCCGATTTAATATCAACAATTTGGCCATCTAACTCGTTTTCGATTGCTTCAACAATCAGGTTTATATCTATATCTTTTACATATTTTTCTGATTGAGGAATACTTGCTGCGATGCTGTGTCCCGCCATTAATACCAGCTTGACAAGCTTGATCGGCAAATTAACCTTTACATTATCGTTTTCAGTCGACACAACTCGAATTTTCAACATTTTATCTAGATACGCATTCGGTTTCTTCAAAAGCTTATTTCCTGTTTCTTCTTTTTCCTTTAATACTTGTATCAGTTCTGATCCCTTTTCTGCATCAATTTTGCCTTCTTGAACCATTGTTAACACTTTTGTAATTTCCTCTTTCACAAAAATCCCCCCTATTCTTCTTTTAAGAGCTTGATGGCTTCTTCTGCTGTAATTTCACCATTTTCTAGCATAGACACAACTTTCTTCTCGTCTACTTCATTTTTCTTCTTTTCTACATATCCAAGAGATGAAATGATGTCAGTAAGCTTGCCTCGGACGGTTGGATACGAAACTCCCAGTTCCTTTTCCACTTCTTTGATATTTCCTCTGCATGTTAAAAACACTTCTACAAAATGAAGCTGATCACTTGATAAGGATGCCAGCTTAGATAATTCAAACTCATTTTCAATCGTCGTGTGACAATGTCTGCACTGCAGCTTTGTGATTTTTAACGTTTCACTGCAGACAGGACAATTTGTAAGTACTTTATAAGCCATAATCAAATCCCCTTCTTTTAGTTAATTTGATTATATAACAAATATTCAATATTAAAAACAATAAAATTAAATAATTTTAAATAAAAAATTAAATATAATAATTTATACTTTAAAAAAATCAATAAAACATTTTAAATTACGCACAATGAAAACTAATAAATATTTGCTGAATTAGATGCTTGAGGTTTAAAAAGACACATACAGCTATACAAAAAAGAGTACCTTAAAACCTTCCCCAAACCTAAAAAAACACAAACCATACAATGGTCTGTGTTTTTTATTAATGTGCTTTTTGTTCCACATTGACTCTCTTGATAAAGAACGAGATAACCAATCCAACAATGGAAACAATGATCGCAAAGACGAACGCGCGCTGAACACCGTTGGTGAAGGCAAGAACCTGGTTTAATGGATCCATTTTATTTGATACCGTCTCAAGGAAGCTTCTTGAACCCGATGACAGAATAGAAATTCCAACAGCTGTTCCAATTGCGCCAGAAACCTGCTGTAAGGTGTTCATAATCGCCGTTCCATGCGGATACAGCTCAGGTGGAAGCTGGTTTAATCCATTTGTTTGAGCTGGCATCATAATCATCGAAATGGCGATCATAAGCGCAATGTGCAGAGCAACGATAAATCCTGTTGATGTTTCTAGCGTTACGGTTGAGAAACCATACATGGTGCCGGCTACAATCACAAGTCCAGGGATAACTAACCATTTAGGGCCAAAACGGTCAAATAACCCGCCCATAACCGGTGAAAGAATTCCGTTAATCACTCCTCCAGGAAGAAGCATTAGGCCAGCAGCAAAGGTTGATAAAGCTAGTGATGTTTGTAAGTATAGGGGTAAAATCATCATCGCAGACAATAGTACCATCATACAAACTAGAATTAGCAGAAGACCGATTGTAAACATCGGATACTTAAAGGCTTTAAGATCTAACATTGGCTCTTCCATCTTCGTTTGACGAATAGAAAACGCAACTAACGCAATAGTTCCAATCACAAGAGTTAGAATAACCTGTAGACTTCCCCAGCCTCCGCCTTCTCCGGCGCTGCTAAATCCAAACACGATTCCGCCAAAACCGATTGTTGAAAGAACAACAGAAATCATATCGATTTTTGGCTTCGTTGGTGTGGTAACGTTCTGCATAAAGAAAGCTCCAAACACTAAGGCAACAAATAACAGCGGAAGTGAAATCCAGAAAATCCAGTGCCATGTTAATGTTTTTAAGATTAAGCCTGATACAGTTGGTCCAACAGCTGGCGCAAACATAATAACAAGACCGATAATCCCCATTGATTTTCCACGTTTATGCGGCGGGATAATAACAAGAATCGTGTTAAACATAAGCGGTAAAAGTAAAGCAGTTCCAACGGCCTGCACGACACGGGCAATCATGAGTACCCCAAATGTTGGTGCAATAGCCGCAATAAATGTTCCAATGATGGAGCAAATTAGAGATGCTATAAAAAGCTGTCTGGTCGTAAACCGCTGAAGAATAAAACCTGAAATAGGCACCAAAATTCCTAACGTTAACAGATACCCTGTTGTCAGCCACTGTGCGGTTGTTTCGTGAATGCCAAAGCCAGAAATTAGCTCTTTTAACGCCATATTTAAAGCTGTTTCACTAAATAAACCGATAAATCCAGCAATAAGAAACGACGTTATAATCGGCAGCACTTTGATATTAGAGCTTTCGGCTACTGCTTGTTGATTACTCATATTAAATTGTCTTCCTCTCTTGTACATACTCTTTTTGGTGAACATTTTTCTATCTCAATGATAGGTTGATTAGCAGACAAACAATGCATATTGATATAAAGATTAGGGATAAGTTTAAGGCATTATGTTGACTAAGCTTTTTCTTTCTCTTCTCTTTTGACCGAAGTGCTTTTTGTCTTCTAAATTCGTTTCTTTCCACAGATACCTCTCCATTTCATTTCTAAATCAACTTTAGAAACCTTCCTATGTAAACTAATTTCCACTCATAATATGGAATTTTTAATAAGTAAGTTAAAACGAAATAGAACTATAAAATGAATTTCACTCTACATAACAGGAATATTGTAACACAGCTATAAGTACTGTTTCTATCTAAAATATACTAAATACCAATAGCTATATACCTAACTTAGTGCCCTGTGACAATTAAAATTTGTTTCTGTTATATGATTTTTGTTCCGTTTGCCCTAACAAAACACAACTAACTTTTTAATCATCAGTCAAAAGAAATAGTATCAGAAATGAAGTAATAGTAAAAATTGATACTATGGAGGTGTTTTCTTATGAAAAAGTATGAAGTAACATTTCATCTAATTAACGGTGAAATAAGTCATTTAGTTGAAGCTAAATCACTTATTCGTGCAAAGAACTACATACAGTATAGGTTTGAAGATAAAAGTAAAATATTGGATTTATCAAATGAGTTGGTCATTGTTAAAAGAAACGTCCAATACTTTACAGTAGTTGAAAAAGAATAATTAGCTATGTAAAAGGACGTTATCTACAAAAGTAATGTCCTTTTCTATCCATACAATATCTTATAGGGTAGTCTCTTTTTTTCTATTCTAGTTCTAGTCACTAAAATTTTTCTCCGACTTGAAGCCAAAATAGATTTTGCGCCCTCTAAGCGTACCTTTAATTTAGTCTACTAATTTTTCTTTTTTGGATAAAATTCATTATTTCATACTTTTTAGATAAAGTAAGAAACAAGCTAAATACATGCATTTAATGTGCAGACAAACGCTCTCTGAGGAAATTGTTTTTTGAGACAAACAACTCGAATTCACATACTAAATTCATCTAAACAAAAGGCTCCATCAAATTTTAATATTGATATTAAGCGTAAAAACAGAACTCCCTATTTTATGAAAGCTCTGTTTTGTTTATTCACTATTATGTATATTTTCTGCGTCACAACGTAATTTATAAAAATCCTGAACTAATGTATTTTCTTCTAAAATGAATTCTTTCATTTTACGTAAAATTCTTTTCCCTACACGGCGGTCCAACACACACAATATTTTTATTAACAACATATCTGCAAAGCGTACATGTAGAAATTAAAAGAGCAAACTCACTGCCATGCGAGTTTGCTCTTTCAATTCTTCACTCAAATTGCTCGAGTTTAACTTATTGTCCTATATCCTTCATCCTTTTAAGAGCTTTTCTGTATTCTTGATCTCTCATATGCAGCATTTTATCAGCAGAAGGTTTAGGCTGACCAAATTTTTTTAAAGCTTCTCTATACTCGCTGTCACCAATGACTTGAGTTGAAACAGCCTCTTTAAGTGAACGTTCAACAACGGGAGTAGCTTTTTTATTGGGAAGCTCTTCCGTACTCAGCTTTTCTTTATGTGTTTCTTTGTCATGCGGCTTATGAGCCAGCTTGTGGCCTTTACCTGTTAGGAACATCAAAAACGAAAGAACTAATACTACAATGCTCAATACACACGAAAACGTAGAAAATGTATGATACGTAATGATTTCAGATTTTACATGTAGAGATTGAGTGAAATTTTCTTTACTAGCCACCTGGCTCTCTGCGCTTACTGTTGCAAGGTGATCTTTATACACCTTTGCAAAGACGATACTGCTGATTACAGGGATGACCGCAGATACTGTAACTCTTATAAATTGAACCGTGACCATTCGAGGGACTAAGCTTGGTAGTGGTCCGCCTAAAGCAGCACCCATAAGACCTGCAGCAACTGTGAACCCTACTCCTGCGATTAAAGCGGCAAAGCTGCTAACAAAGAGGAATGCAGAAGCATGACCGTCTAAATACATCCACTGTATGTTCACTCCCATAATAATGACGGCTCCTATAATACCTAATACGCCCGGTCCAACTTTATCATATAATACGGCACTTAATATGGCCACAATCACTATTCCCGCAAAAAGCCCGATATAGATCAGTGAAATGTCTCCTTTATCAAAACTAGATCCGCTTTTAAGCAATCCTTGTAGAGATAAAAGAGTTAAACTCATACTAATATTGCCTATAACAGCAATTAAGATAGCGAGAGCTGGTTTTCGAGAAGCCACTAATCTAAAGGGAATTAACGGATTTTTAATATGCCATTCTGCTATAAATAAAAAGCATAAAAAAATGACGCTTCCTACTATGCCTATCCATACATAAGTAGATGTCCACCCTGACTTTTGGAGATTAAGTAATGTAAACGTAATAAATGCGGTAACCATAAACATTAACGCTACACCGATGATGTCAAACGGTTCCTGATGTTTGTGCTGTTGCTTAGTATGATCATTTGTTAGAAATTTGTAGCTGAATCCTATTCCCAGTAAGGAAAGGACGGCTGCTATATAAAATAACCATCTCCAGTGTCCGTAGCTGTTCACTAACATTCCGAGAAAAATGCCCACAACGCTAGATCCATAAAATCCGCCGATAAGAATCAGTAATGCCAAGTTCCGTTTCTGAATCGGAAAAGAAAGAACCAGCATTGGAATCATCATCATAAGTGCTAAGCCCGTTCCTGTTCCTTGTAAAAAACGACCAATGCCCATTCCTAAGAAGCTGTTAGAAGCAATGCTTACAATAGCTCCTATAAGAAACAAACACATCGAAAGAACATACGTCCTTCTCTCCCCTATCTTATGTCGAAGGATAGGTCCAAAAGGAATACAAAATGCAAAGCTTATAACCCCTATTAAAACCGGTGTTATCGAAATATAAGATTGATCGTTAAACGTTTGTTGGAGAATTTCACGTATAGAATTTAATGAAGTGTTTAACATTAAACCAGGACCAATAGCTAAAACTGCCAGTAAGGAAATCCCCCAGTGTTTTTCTATTTTCATACTACAATTCCTTTCTGCCTTTCATGATTGTAAAAGGCTAAAAATGCGAAGCTCACGTTTCTTCCAACCATCACAGTAGCTATGGTAAAGAAGAAAGATATTTATCCGCATTTGAACAAACTAAAAAATAAAGCTTCAGTAAGGAAGCTTTATTTTATTTTCTAAACCTGCCACTCGAATTGGCCCTAAAAGTGTTAGACTGGTTAATTTTTCAGCCATAAATGCAGGGCTAAATTTCATATCACTTTCTAACCAAGAACAAATGACACCTATATGAGCTGATGTGATATAGCTAATCAGGATATCTTTAGGGATATCAAGTCCATCCTCTGCTTCTCCAATCGAAGAGATTAGCTCTCCATACACTCTTTTCTTTACAATTTCCGTCATATGACTTCTAAATTGAGGTAATCCTCGATCACTTAGCATGACTTTAAAATAATCGGCATGGTCATAGATGAATTCGAAAAGCTTTAAGAAAGAAACGGATTCATTTTTTTCTTCTACTTCTGAAGAATCCTCATTATTTTGTTTTGGTTTCACTTTCTCTATTAGCTCTTCTAGAACTTCATTCATACTCTGCATGAGAAAGTCTTGCTTATCTTGATAATGCAAATAAAAGGTTCCCCGCGTTAATTCCGCTTTTTCCGTAATTTCTTGAATCGTAATGGATGTAACGTCTTTCTCTTTAAGAAGTTCAACTAAAGCGTCTCTTAAGTATTTATTTGTTCTTTTTATCCTAGGATCTACTTTTGCTTTTTTAGACATTGTTCGTCTCCTTGTATAACTTTTATTGAGTCTCAGGCATATGATTATGACTTGTATAGGTGCAGCCATTTAGGCCTTTTCTGATGATTGACTATTTAAATTAAACTACCCTGTATCAACAACATACATTCTGCACATGATGTAAACTAATGAACATTATGTATATTAAGTCTCACAAAATATAATCAATCTGTCAATATCAAAAACTGACTAAGAACGAATCATTTGGTTGTTAGATATGGATGGCGTTAACGTAAGAGCAAAATCTTTTGTAATGAAAGAAAAAGAACTAAAAGATATAACTGACGATGTAAAAAGTACTGGGTTTTTATAAATAAGCTGGAGATTGGACTATTGAGGCAGCTTTTACATAGCAAACTACTCAAAAAGCAGAGACTGGGGCAAAAGTATTTTTGTTCAAGGAAGATCCAAACGCGTTTGATTCTTGATTAAGAATCAAACGCGTTTGGATTTTTTCATTGGTAGGGTAAACGTAGGTTTCATATATGCTGTTTCTTCTAGCTGTTGATTTCCGTGTAACAAATGATCTCTACTAGCTCATTTATCCCATTTGTTCATCTTTAGATTGAATGGATATAGTTATGTCTCAATCTCTTCTTTTATATGCCTATAAATAAAGCTTACAGAAATATAAAATAGGAATGGATTTAGGTCCTATGAAATGTTTTAGCTTATCTTAAAGATAAGAAATTCTTCTTAATGAGCATTGGTTGGCTTCTTGCTGCAATTCGGGAGCGTAATAACTCAATTTTTTAATGAAATAACAAGTCTCAGGGAAATGATGTATCAGAAACCTTAACGTTTCCTTATTTAAAAGCTTGTTCTCCTTATATTTTTCGGTCATAGCATAAACAAACCGGCTCATTTCAATAGTGGTTTTCCCTACTTCTAAGGCAAACTCTGTTTGTCTTGCAAAACCTGGCTGCTTAAATCGTAAATAACCTTTTAAATGATGGTTTTGCACAATGAATGTTTGAAACTTTCCGATATATGAATCCGCTTGTTTAGATATCATAATCTCAATCGGGTCAAGCAGGTTTTTAAACAAAACTGCATGTCCAAGCTGATCTTCCAGCCATAAATCCATTAATTTGACTAAGCTAAGAGGAACAGGCTCCTTTCCTTGTACTAAATAAGATAGAAATCTTAAATATTCCTGATTTTCACTTAACGTACCATTAAGATAAGTAGGAGATAAGTTTAGATTCACTGCGTTTTCAATTCGAAGAGCCTGAAGAGACCCTTCAAAATCAAAATACCCTTTGGCAATTGGCCAGGCCTTTCTTGAGAATTCTATTAATGCAGGATCGTTATGCATAACATCAGGGGATAAATAGTTCAGTTGTTTTAGCAAGTCATCAAACAAATGAATATATTGCTTAGCTGTTCGGACGTATTCGGCTTCCTTCACCGATAAGTGATCTCGAACAAAATAAGTATGGTCCTGAATTATTTCTAACCAAAATAAATGTTCCTCCCATAATGAAATCATTACTAGCTCCCCCTTCGGTTTTCTTATTACTACATGTTTATTAGAAGCTTTAGAAGAAATGAACCAAAGTAATAAAAAACAGGATCTCTTATTTCATCACATAAACACTCACGAAAAAGGGAATATATATACATATCCATATTTTTAAAAAGGGAGAATATCATTTGAAGAAAAAAGAGAAATTGCTAATCATTTTAATGACCATTTTACCTTGGCTTAGTATTCCGTTTATTGGTAAAAGAACGCTAAAAAGATTCCTTCCAGGAAGTCTTTTTATGAGTTTATATCTTATTGCCGAAGGCAGGTTTGCAGAGAAGAAAAAATGGTGGTGGTTTCCGTACTCCATCAAGCCCAATGTTCTAGCAGAATTACCGTTAATATTTGGCCCCTTTTTAGTTGGAGCTTTGTGGATATTAAAATATACTTACGGAAAGTTCAACTTATATCTTTTAGTAAATATACTTATTGATTCTTTTTTTACTTACTTCGGACTAAAATGGTTAAAAAAAATAGGATACGTCTCTTTAGCCCGGTTGACTAGATTTCAATTATCCATTGTTTTTTTAATAAAAACGTTTGTGCTGTATGGGTTTCAGATTGTTTATGAAAAGTGTTGCCATCTATCAAAGAATTCGTCCTTATAAATTTTGCAGTCTAAGATACAAAAAACAAAACAAAATGTCTATAAATGGGAGTATATTAAAGAAAAACATTAATGAAATAGATACTGATTGCTAAGTGGAATTATGATTTTTTAGATACTATGTAGTTACCTCGGGAAGCTAATGAACCCTATGTCTTAAGGCTTAAAAAGAGTGAAAATAAGGTTAAGTAAAAAAAGAAGTCACCTTTTGGTAACTTCTTTTTTTACTATGCATATGTGATTAAAACAAATAACATATAATTGTTTTATTTTTCACTATCTTCCTCGGCAGGTTTTCGTTTATGTTTCTCACTAATAATTTTTTTGTTCAGTATCCTTACCTTACCCACCATCAGCAGCCTCAATATCGAGACGAAATTCCTGCCCTTGTATTCCACCGCCATTAGTAAAATCGACTTCAAAGTCAAAAATGACTCTTTTATCCATGTCTAATCCACCTTACTTTATTTTAATTACCTAATATATATTCGGTTTAAGAAAACAAATTCCCGATCTAACTATCTAAGGAAGCATATTGTCTGATAGGTCCTGGTAAAAGAAATTTCAAGTTCTAGAATGTTATTTAAAAAGGACAATGGGTTGAATAAGCTCCGCTCTATTAACTCATCTTAACAGTGTAACTATATATTGAAGGGAGATTTAAAAATGAGTCAGAAACGCGATAAAGGCAATAGTCAAAAAGGCAAATCAACTAGCAATACGGTAGATCCAGTAATCGCAGCAGAAGACGTGGAAAAAGCAATCTTTCCAACTAATAAGCCTCCGGGCAACGCAAAACCTTAAAAGAAAATTAGAGCTGTATTATTAGCTGCCTGTTTGGCAGCTTTTTTCATTAAGAAAAGATGTTAATTAATAAATACGAGTAGTGGACAAAATATTGATTCTTTACGTTTTATTTAAGTACCGAAGTAAGTTACATGTGTACTCATAAGATCAAAAAAATGAACTGTAGGAAGCTATGTGGAGACAATTATCTAGTATCTCTTCTTTAAATTATTTTATCTTGACACTATTCTAAAGGCGTGATTAGATATAATTGTTAACTTTATATTAATAAAAGTTAACATATATTTATTTTCGGTGGTGAAAGTGCATTGTATTGGGAAGAAGATATTAAGAGAGAACTTGCCTATTTAGATGAGATTTTTCAAAAACGGCACCTTGTTACTACAGAATTTGCTGAAGAACCATGGCTTACAGTCAATGGACATAGGATGTTGAACCTTGCCTCTAATAACTATTTAGGCTACGCAGGAGATAAGGGGCTGAAGAAAACAATGAGTGATGCTGTGATGACATATGGAATAGGAGCAACAGCTTCACGCTTAATAGTAGGAAATCACTCTCTTTACGAGAAAGCAGAAAGAGCACTTGTTAATTGGAAAAAAGCTGAGGCAGGACTTATTATCAATAGTGGTTATAATGCAAACCTAGGAATCATCTCAGCCTTGGTTCCGCGTAATGGCTTCATCTTCAGCGATAAGTTAAATCATGCAAGTATCATTGATGGGGCCCTACTGAGCCGTGCAAAACTTCAGCGCTATCGCCATAACGATATGAACCACCTAGAAAATTTATTAAAAAAAGTTCCCTTGGAGTCACGGAAGTTAATTGTAACAGATACTGTTTTCAGCATGGATGGTGATTTCGCCAAGCTCAAGGAGCTTGTTAAATTAAAAGAGCAGTATAACGCCCTACTAATGGTTGATGAGGCTCATGCAAGCGGTATATACGGAAGAAATGGTGAAGGATATGCGCATTTTCTCAATCTGCAAGATAAAATTGATATTCAAATGGGAACGTTTAGTAAAGCGCTAGGGTCATTTGGAGCTTATGTTACCGGAAAACAGTGGCTCATAGATTATTTTAAAAATAGAATGCGAGGATTCATTTATTCAACTGCTCTTCCCCCTGCTATACTCGGTGCAATAACGGCTGCAATTGAAAAGGTGCAACAAGACACAGAGCGTCGCGCACTTCTTCAACAACATGCACTATTTTTCAGGAAGGCCCTTACATACGAAGGATTTAACACATGCAAGAGTCAATCTCAAATCATTCCAATTTTGACGGGAGAAAACAAAATAACAATGCAGTTTGCAGAGCGTTTACAGAAAGAAGGAATTGCTGCTATTGCAGTTAGGCCTCCTACTGTTCCTGAAAATAAAGCAAGAATTCGTTTTACTGTAACAGCTGATCATACTCGAGAAGATTTAAATTGGGCCATAAAGAGAATTTCTCTAATTGGAAAAGAAATGAGTGTGATTCAATGAAACAAGCCACTATTATAATATTTCCCGGATGGGGAATGGAAAAAGCAGCGTTTCATCCAATCATAAAACCATTGTCTACTATATGTAACGTTTTGTGTACAGACTGGAGAGGTGTAAAAGAACTAAGTGACTTTAGAGAACGAGCAATCCAATTGCTTACTTCTACTCAAGGTACTGTTTATTTAATGGGTTGGTCATTAGGTTCCCTTGTAACGCTTGAACTTGCAAGTTTATACCCTAACAAGATAGAAGGACTCATATTAATTGGCGGAACTAGTCGCTTTACAAACGACATGCATAATACATTTGGATGGGAACAGCGCATCGTGGAACGTATGAAAAAACAAGTACAGTGTAATAAAGAAAAAACCCTTACTGCATTTTATAACGCTATGTTCACTAAATCTGAAAAAGAAGAAGAATTTCATCATCAATTTATGGAAGTTGCTCAGCGTGATTATCAAGGAGACAGTATGTACTCCCTCCTTACAGGGCTGGATTATTTACTTCAAAAAGATGTTAGAATGCAACTAAATCAAATTCAAACTCCTTGTTTGTTGATCCATGGAAGAGATGATCAAATATGTTTACCTGAGTCTTCTTCTTTCATAGCTGAAAGAATTGGTGGAAAAGCGCAGCTGTGCATTCTAGAAAAAGCTGGTCATATTCCTTTTTTTACGAAGCCTCAGCAATGTACGCAACTTATAGAAAAATTTCTCGAAAAGGAGCTCATTTATGATTAATAAGCAACTTTTAAAGAAAAGGTTCAATAATCATGCTAAAACTTATGATGCTTATGCCGATGTACAAAAAAGCATGGCAAACCAGTTAATAGATCAGCTTCCCACTAATTTCTTTAACCAGAAAATAGCTATTCTTGAAGTTGGCTGCGGCACGGGTTATTTAACACAATTATTGTGCGAACAATTTCCTAAGGCTGCTATTACAGCAGTTGATTTGTCATCAGGAATGATTGAGTTAGCAAAGAAAAAAGTAATGGAAGATCGAGTTTCATTCATATGCGGAGATATCGAGGAGGTAAGTATAGAAAGACGTTATGACCTTATTATTTCGAATGCAACATTTCAGTGGTTTAATAGTCTTCATACGACAATAAAAAAATTGTATAAACAACTTAAGCCTACAGGCAGCCTGCTATTTTCAACCTTTGGTAATCGTACATTTGAAGAGCTTCATTCATGCTACAGTCATGCGAAACAAAAGCTTGGTCTTTTCAGTAACAGTTCACCTGGCCAATCGTTTTTTTCTCTTGAAGAGTTGTCTCAAATTTGTGAACGAGCATTAATTCCATTGAGAGAGCATCCATTTAAACTATCAAAAATGGAGAAACTAGAGGTTCAATACTTTCCGACGGTTCAGGCATTTTTTACATCAATAAAAAAAATTGGAGCAAGTAATAGTAACGAGGAAAGCTACTGTCAGCGCCCTTCGTTTTTTCGTCAGTTAATCAATTTATATGAAAATAATCATCGTGACGAAAATGGCGTAAAAGCAACCTATCATTGCTTAATGTTTAATATTACAAAAACGAACCAATAGCTAATCCTGACCTGGTTACTCTCTAGAAGTGATGGATTGCCGCCAGTAAAAAAGGGTACTCTTCTATTTAGAAAAGTACCCTTAAATAATCAATTAGATTTAATTAACTTACTGTTTTTTAGAAACTAACTCAATAATATTTGTTATACCTTGCTCATTGTACCCTGTTTTTAATAACTGTATTTGAATATGTTCAGATAAATTTGTAAAAATGATTGGTGTAACAAGTGATTTAGCATTTTCTTTAATGTAGTTTAGGTCTATTTTTAAAAGCGGGGTTCCTTGTGTAACCTTTTCTCCCTCTTTAATTAGACATGTAAACCCTTTCCCATTCAAGTTCACTGTTTCTAACCCTACGTGAATTAATAACTCTAGACCTTGATCTGTTTTTAGACCTATGGCATGTTTTGTAGGAAAGATGCTAACAACCTCCCCATTTATAGGAGAAACAAGAATATTATTAGTTGGTTCGATGGCAAAACCATCTCCCATCATCTTTGAAGAAAAAACGGCATCAGGGACTTCTTCTAGAGGCATAATATATCCATCAAACGGAAGTTTGAATGCGCTTCCTAAAGTTGTGTAGTTCATTTCTTTTTTCTCACCTGTTGCAGCAACTTCAGTCTTTGTCTTCGCTTCAGGTACTTCTTTGTTATTAGAGCCTTCTGTAATAGCCTCTTTTGGTATGCCAAAGAAATATGTGCAGATGAATCCTCCAGCATATCCTGCAAGTAAGCCGATGATATATTTCAGCCATAAACCGTGAGCAATTAATGGAATTAAAGCTAGACCGGATGGACCGATAGCAATGGAACCAACATTTCCGAACATTCCAATTACAGCTCCTCCAATTCCTCCACCGATACAAGCAGTAATGAAGGGGCGTCCTAATGGAAGAATAACTCCGTAAATAAGTGGTTCTCCAATACCTAATATTCCGACAGGAAGAGCCCCTTTAATAATGGTAACAAGTGATTTATTTTTACGACAACGAACCCAAAGTGCTAAAGTTGCACCTATTTGTCCAGCACCAGACATTGCAAGAATCGGAAGCAAGATGGTCATACCAGCTGTGTTAATCATTTCAATATGAATAGGGATTAATACTTGATGCAGACCTAGCATTACCAATGGTAAAAATGCCACTCCTAGTACAAAACCTGCAAAAACCCCTCCACGTTCAAGTGTCCAATCTATTCCACCAATTAAATTACTAGAAATTAGACCTGCAAAAGGCATAATAAAGAAAATCGTTAGCAATCCGACAATTAGAAGAGCAATTGTAGGTGTAACAATAATATCGATTGCATCGGGAATAAATCTACGTAAGAATTTTTCTAAAAATGAGAGTAACCATACAGCAATCAAAACTCCGATAACCCCACCTTGTCCAGCAGTTAGAGGCTGGTCAGTAAAGATATTCATAATAGGAAACTCTTCTGTAACTCCCGTTAAAAGGGTAATACCTCCGATAACCCCACCTAGGGCCGGGGTAGCCCCAAACTCTTTTGCTGCGTTAATACCTACATAAATAACTAAATAGCTGAAGATTGCATTTTTAATCACATTAAGAATCGTAACGTATTGTTGCCAAGTGTCTCTATCAAGATCTCCTGCAGTTATGCTATTTGCTAAAATAGAGGCAATACCAGCTATTAAACCTGCACCTACGAATGCTGGGATTAGAGGTATGAAAATGCTTCCAACTTTTCGTAAAAAATTTTTGAATGGCGTATTGTTTTTCTTTTTTAGCTCAGACTTCATATCTGCACCTTTTGAAGTCAAATCTTCAGATGAAGGAGCTGCAGAATCTTCTTGAAGTACAATACCAAATTGTTCAGCAACTTTAGTAACTACTCCTGGTCCTAGAATAATTTGATACGTATCATCATCGACAACCCCTACCACTCCTTTCACTTGTTTTATACTCGCTTCATCAATTTTATTATGATTCACTGGGGTGACTCGGAGTCTTGTCATACAGTGTGTATAATTCGCTATATTAGAACTTCCTCCAAGAGCTTGAAGCAGTTCTTTAGCTGTTTGATGATGTTTACTCATAGTTGTTCCCATCTCCCTTATATTTTCGCTACTTAATTCACGATTGCTTGACGGATAAATCCTTGTGTTTGTTCTAAACGATGTAAAGATTCCTCATATGAAAGTCCTGTTAAAATCATGACTATAGCAACCTTAGAATTACAATTTGCTTTTGCTAAGTACTCTTCTGCCGTATCATACGTGCATGAAGTTGCTTCCATCACAATTCGTTTTGCGCGCTCTACGAGCTTTTCATTCGTCAGCTGAACGTCTACCATTAGATTTCCATACACTTTTCCGATACCTACCATAGAAGCTGTCGAAAGCATGTTACAAACCAATTTTTGTGCTGTTCCAGCTTTCAAGCGAGTAGAACCTGTTAATACTTCAGGACCATTTACTACTTCAATTGCAATGTTTGCTACTTTTCCAATATCAGAACCTTTATTGCAACTAACTGCTACTGTTTGAGCTTCAATTGAGTTAGCATATTCTAATGCTCCAATGACATAAGGTGTACGCCCACTTGCTGCGATCCCCACAACAATGTCCATCTTAGTAAGGTGAATGTTTTGTAAGTCTTCCATGCCTAACTCTTTACTATCTTCTGCCCCTTCTACTGCTTTGATAAAGGCTTTTTCCCCGCCAGCAATTAAGCCTATTACTTCATCTGGGTTTGTACCAAATGTAGGTGGACACTCAACAGCATCTAGCAAGCCGATGCGGCCACTGGTTCCTGCTCCTATATAAATAAGACGACCACCTTGTTTTTTAGCTTTTATAATAGCTTCTACAGCTTTCGCAATAGAAGGAAGTTCTTTTTTTATCGCACTCGCAACTTTTTCATCTTCTTCATTCATGGTTGTAAGAAAATCAAAAATGGACATTTCATCCAGATTCATTGTTTTTTCATTACGAGTCTCAGTAGTTAAATGTTCAAGCATTTCTTATCATCCTATCTTGGTTTTTGTTTGAAATCGTTCTCAAATACAGAATAACGTTTTTGAAATTTAATTTCAACAATTATTTTAAAATGTTAAAATTAAATTTCAAAAAAAAAAAAAAACTATAGTAATATGTGACTTTAAACAAACATCATATGACTAAATCTTAGTAAATAAGACAACTCTCGCCGTATAAAGATCAAGCATTTCTTATACCAATACTGACTCCTTGCCTACTGCAGTAAGGATTCTTTTTTACATACGTTCCTAAATAGGCCATTATGGTAACTAAAGATGTATACGATACACCTTTTAATAAACAGAAAAACTACTGACCTTAATCAGTAGTTTTTCTGTTTATTAAAAGGTAGCCAAATAATGCTTCATCTATATTGAGTAGTTTATCCAAAAATCATATGATAAGTAATTTTATTATTAGTATATATGCATTAATACTGGCTATTTAATCAAACCTAATTTTGCTGCTACGCTATAACCTGATGAGTTAAATTTAAATCGATTACGAAGTTCAATAAGGTTCGGACCAAAGCTTGACTCTAGGATCTCTCGATGTTTTTTCATCATTTCATAGATATACAAGTCGTGAATGATAACTTCTGTAATTGGCATAACTAATCCCGGATGCATCGTCCAGGCAGCACGGCTATCCTTACCAAGTGATAATATACCTGCAACTACTTCTCGATCATCAGCACTTAGAACAATCCATCGTCCGCCATATTCATTGGTTATTTCTTCGCTTGCATCATGCTGATGAACCTGCGCAAAGTCAAATACTAAATCTCCATAGGATACAATTAAAATTTCTACGCCTCTTTTGGCTGCTACTTGTAATTCTTCTTTTAGTTCCTGGGCATCTTCTGCCCATATTTCCAATAGAATACGCCCTGTAGCTTCTTTTATAGCTTCCTTTGTACGATTTAGTATAGGCTCATAACCTGTAATGTTCCAGATGTTTTCTCTGTTTAAAGATACATAAGAATAATTTTCGAGAGCTTCTTCAGCTACTTCAAACGAGGATTCAGCTTTACGTTTTTTCAAGTTGATTAATTCATTAGGAGGTAACGGTGTATATAGAGCGGGATTTTCATGACTGATCATGACTTCTCCTCGATCCACTAGTCCTCCTAATACTTCATAAATTTTAGATCTTGGCACTCCAGAATTTAACGAAATAGCATACCCTGAAAGAGGAGATTTTTCTAGTAAAGCTAAATATGCTTTTGCCTCATATTCAGTAAAATTTACATCTTTCAAAATTTTTATTATATCTAGTGTCATGATTGGTCCTCCTTGATAATACCCGGATAAAGTCAATAATTTTAAATTAAGTATACCATTAGTACCCTTGACAGTTTGGGTTAAAAATTATAATTTAATTCTAGTTGCTACAAAAGTAGCTACTATATAGTTTTTAATCCTACTTGGAGGTGTAATAATGGATACAATGATAGCGAAACAACAAGAAAGCTTAAAAATAAGAAAGGTTAGAAGTGGAAATGGTTTATACATAAGCGCTTCCGTAATAGCCGTCCTTCTATGGAGTACATCGTTTGTTGGAACAAAAATAGCCTATACCTCTTTTCCACCCCTTACATTAGGAGCGGCTCGTTTTGTTATAGCTGCTGTTATTTTAGGGCTTATTCTCTTAATCAGGAAAGATAAAACAAAGCCTTCATTCAAAGATATGGGGTTAATGTCTATGAGTGGTGTACTAGGTACTACCCTTTATTTTTCTCTGGAGAACATAGGAGTTGAACTAACAACAGCATCTAATGCCGCTATTATTGTAGCGTCGTATCCTGCTATAACGGTTTTGATGGAATTTCTTTTTTTTAGAAAAAAGACATCATGGGTAAAGGCCCTAGGAATTGGAGTAGCGATGATAGGTGTATATCAAATATCCTATAGTCCTGAAACTCAGACAGATGATAAGCAATTAATTGGTAATATTATATTAATTGTAGCAGGTTTTATTTTTGCTCTCTATAACTTCACAACTCGTAAAGTTGTCAAAAAATATTCCATGATTACTATCTCTTTTTATCAAACTTTGGCGGGAGCTATTACGTTTATTCCATTAGCCTTTATAGAGAAGTCAAGCTGGCAAACACCAGATATACGATCATTTCTAACCTTATTGTACCTAGGCGTTTTCTGCTCGGTTATCGCTTTTTTATTATATAATTTTGGATTACGCAAATTATCTTCTAGTTCTGCGATGACGCTGATGAATCTTGTTCCTATTTTTGGTGTGTTATTTTCTGTTCTACTCCTTCATGAAGTGGTAGGCATAAACCAATTTATTGGTGGAATCATTGTACTTTTGGGTGTAGTTTTGAGCATGAGGGAAACGAGGAAAAAGTATGTTTTAGAAAATAAGTAAAAAGTATAAACCTAAAAAAAGTCCTCAGTCAAAGTAGGGCTTTTTATTTTCAATAAAAAAGTACACAAAAACTGGTATTACGTATCTTCTGATTAAAAATAAATAGATACTATTTATAAACTGGCCCCCAATCGTTAGACACAGCCTGATGATTGGGGGCCAGTATTTAATCTTTATCTTTTAATTTAAGTTCTCTACTTCAGAATCCCAATTTTGATCTACACGGTTAAAGTAAGCTTGTTCAAGAATTTGCATGTAATCGCCCTCGGTAATTAAACGGACGTTACTTGATGTTGAGTTATTTTGCATGGCCAACCTTACAATGCTGGGAAAATCTTCTTTCTTTACACCCTCTAAATCTTTCAATTTAGGAATGTTTAATGATTCTGTTAATTCTATAATTCCTTGAATTAATTTTTCAACAGCTATTTCATCTGAATCTGAGTCCTTGGCAAAGCTCATATACCTTGCTAATGTCGCATGTAATTGCTTATTCTCCATAGAATTGAACCTTAATACATATGGTAAAAATACTGCATTGGCAACTCCATGCGGGGTATCATAAAGTCCTCCAAGCGCTTCTGCTAAGCAGTGTACCGAGGCAACATCTGCAGATCCAAAACAAAGGCCTGCTAAGAGACTTCCTTCCAGCATATCTTGACGAGCCGCTTCATTTTTGCCATCGCGGAAAACGATAGGCAATGCCGAAACAATGGTTCTCATTGCTTGAGCTCCGAGCGCTTGTGAAATAGGATTTGTTACTTTACATGTATAACCTTCAATCGCATGAACGAGTGCATCAATGCCAGTAGCGGCAGTAACAGAAGGCGGAAGACTGAATGTTAGTTCAGGATCAAGAATCGCCAAGACAGGTCTTAACAAACTATGTTTGAGTGTCATCTTTCGGTGTGTAGATGCTTCCGTAATAACAGCAGAACGAGTAACTTCTGATCCCGTGCCTGAAGTAGTTGGAATACAAATAACTGGTGCAATGTTTGAATACAGGAGTCGGCCGTCTGCATAGTCAGATGGTTCCCCGCCGTTTGGACCGCACAGTGCAATAGCTTTTCCAGTATCCATTGCACTTCCACCACCAATGGCAACAACTGCATCTGCACCAAAGTCACGAAATAATTTAGCACCTTCCAAGCAATTCTTATCTCGAGGATTTTGTTCAATGGAGTCGAATAACAATACTCGATATCCAGAAGCCTCCAGGGCCGTTATAATTGGTGAAACTAGTCCTGTACGGACCACACCTGGATCACTCACAATTAAAATGGATGAACCAATATTTAGGGATTTTAGCATTTCTGGCAATTCTTTAGCTTTTCCCATCCCTACCTCAATTTGAGTAGAACAAAAATAGTTATAGGATTTCATTTATACCCCTCCCATTATCTAAAATCAAATACATATCTTAATTAAATTTTAACCTTCTCTACCTCTACAATTAGTAGATTCAACTGTTAGGCTGCGGGTAACTTATATTTATGGTAGTTTAGACAATACACATACAGAATAGTAATGTAGTAGAGAACATAAATAAACTATATGTATATCCAACAAACTTCTTATCATATATAATACAAGCCCCGCCCCAATCATTACAGATGAATATTTAGATTGTTACTATCTAAAAAACCGATTAGTAACCTCTATAATATGTAATCAATTTATTTATGCAAACCAATCTTGACGTTCAATAAAAATAGATTCAAATACTAATCCCCTTAACGATCCAGTATTACTTCTCTAGCTACGTCTAAAAAAGCACTCAAAGCTGGAGATACCCATTTGTCTTTATGCCAGACCAGCTGAGTTACAATTGGAAACTCTGGACCTTTCCATCTTAATACACTCATACTCCCTTCCTCTATTTCCTTCTCCACTGCTAGCTTAGGTAATGCCGCTATTCCAATTCCAGCTATTACACATTTTTTAATGGCCTCTATATCACCAAGTTCAAGATCACATAACGGTTGAACGGCTGCATCAACAAGTGATGCCTCAAATATATTTCGATAATCGCATTTCTCAGTAAAAAGCAGCGGCTGACCATTCAGGTCCGCGGGTCTTACTTCAGATTTATCGGCTAAAGGATGATTCAGCGGACTTACTATAACAATAGGTTCCGCGACAAGCTTCTCGGCAATCAGCTTGTCCGAGTTAATGCGAGTCATAGATATTAAAACAGCATCTATGAGACCTTGAGCAAGTAAATCCTCAAAATCATTTTCAGAAATTCCAGGTCGAAAAATCAGTTTTATCTTTGGAAAACGAGCTTGAAATAGTTTCAGCAAAGCTGGTAAGCGATAGGTGCATTGGGTTTCTGAAGCACATATTGTTAACGTCCCACTAGGCTCTTCACTCCCACCTACAGTCTCCTTTGCCTCTTCGGTTAAATCAAGCACCTTGTCCGTATATAGCTTAAAGCGCTTTCCAGCGTCAGTTAAGATAACTCGCTTCCCTAACCGGTCAAAAAGTTGGACAGCAAGTTCTTCCTCAAGAGATTTAATCTGAGCTGTTACACTTGATTGAGCATAGTGAAGGATTTCAGCTGTTCGAGTAAAGTTTAGTTCTCGAGCAGCAACTTGAAAAATTTTTAACTGTTTGAGTTCCATAGTTTTCTCTCCTAAATCATTTTCACCAATAATATTATTATTCTAAATATATCATTTCACTCGTGCTGCTTGTAAGCGTAATGTCTCTCACTACTCGCTTCTCAGAGAAACGTTTGCATATCAAGAATGTATGATGCAAAGCTGCTTATTCCGGAAAAAGAACCCTGGACAGTGAACAGAACTGATCCAAGGGTTCTTCTACTTGATTGGTTCCTTTAAAAATGATTATAGTAACTCAGATTGAACGCGATATACAGAGTGAAAACAGAAAAGACCTACCTCTTTTCTGTTAAAAAGGTAGGTTTTTCTGTTTCACGACTTTATCTAATGATATCTTATGGCAGCTTGAGTAGGTTGCTCAAATTATAAAAACATATTCAATTCTGAAAAGCAAAAAACAGGATCCATTTTTCTCTAATCTAAGATGATTCCTTCTGATAAACCCTATTACGTTATTCCGATGTAATAGAAGAAGGATTTTACTTTTTAAAATAGAATAGTTCCTTAAAGAATCATAAAGGAGTTGATTTCATGTCTAAACAAATAAAGGATAGAAAAGAAATAAAACTTTTGGATTCTCAAATTTATTTATGTGATGAAATTAAAAAGTTGCTGAAGAAAAAAGAAAAAAGAAGTCTAGCTTTTGAACAAGAGTATACAGAACATGATATATTACACATTGCTTTAAACAGATTAATGAGTGAGTTAATCTCCAGACATTAAAAACGTCACCTATCATATTTGATATTTTTCGAAATAGATAAGTTTCATATAAAAATAGACAGAATATTTCATTAATACCTATACTTTGTAAACGCTTTCGTTTATACTAAGTATAGGTTGGATGGCATGAGTGGCTGTCATAGTATTTAGCGTAGGCGGGGCTGATACGAGGGAACAGGACATAGAAGAAATGTCCTTTTTTGTTTGGGCAACATTTCTTAGAAACTAGGAAATATTATAGAATACTTTCAAACGCTTTTTTACTTAGTATATCTTATCCAGTCTAGAAATTGAAAAAGACCACCTCTTCCCAGTCAAAAGAGGTAGCTTTTGTTAAAATTGAATTTACAGTAGTCGCTAGATAATGCTTTATTGCATCTTGAGTAAGTTGCTTAATTTAATAAACTGTATTCGTAGACAACATATTCACCGCTTTTTCTAACAGTAAAATATCTTCTTCAACCATTCTTTTCACATCGTCGAAATCAAGTTGAATATATTCTTCTTTTAAGCGTTCTAATTCACTGGCGAACAGGGATCCCGTATAGTACCTATGATTTGTCACTAATATTTATCCCCTTTGTGTGCTCTTAATAGATGTAATTCCCCTTTATTTAGATTAACAACCAATTAAAGCAGGATTTATAAAAAAATAATCCTTCCCTGATGTAGGCAAAGGATTTTTAACTTTATTAGAATAGGGAGAATACGTTATTAGTGTGGCCAGATTTGTAGTTTCATATACATACAACGTTTTACCGTTCTACTTTGATGTTAAATCAAATTTATCTTCTTTACCATGCCATTTTATTGTCACGTGAAAAGGAGCGTTACTGCTTTGAGTCGAACACCCGCTGCAACTCCCATTTAAATTAATTTTCCCTTCTGTCTCGTCATCCGTACCTGATAATTTACTTGTTTCCGATTCCACAACATAAGAAACTTTTCCTACTTTCTCCTTGTCTTTTCCTTCATAAATGATACTTCCTTGCCCGTTTTGAGTATTCTCTCCTTTATTTAAAAGATATAAACCTTTCCAATGATCTCCTTCACCTTCGAAACGCACACTTTCTTCCTTGCTACCACAGCTACCCAATACTAATAAAAAAATAGATATAATTCCTAAAAACAAAAACTTCCTTTTCAATTTAAATCCTCCTACACAGTACAAAAGTTCCCAAATACCCTATTAGATAATTTTTGTGCTAGTACCTGTTCATTTTTTCAAGTAATTTAATTAATCTATTATTTTGATTCACTATCGTTCTTAGCTTAGCTTCTAACGAACATAACGTGATAAAGACGGCTATAAATCCTATAATGACAAAAAACATATTAGCTGATATCCCCTATACATTATTTTATTTTTAAATCAATATCTATATAATAACATTTTTTCTATATTTTATATCTTGATTTTATATATATTCTTAGCTAAGATACTGCAGGAATAAAAAGAGCAGCCTTAAAGGCTGCTCTTTTAAAGTATGGTTTTTATTACTAGATAAACTGCAGCAATCGATGCAAGAACGATAAGTACATTCAAAATGCGATGTTGAGTAGCTAAGTGGCCTCGCTTCATTTCTACACGAGTCAATGGTTTCTTTTTATCGTGATTTCCACTCACTCTGTTACATCTCCTATCCTGTTTAGTTATTGGTTCTGCCAATTTAAGCAATAAGCTGTTCTTTGTCAGCTGCTTCTTCCTTTTTTATCTTCCCTCTACATAGGATATAGAAAACACTAAACATAACAATCGACCAAATAAGATTCGCTCCTGGCTCAGTGTTAGCTACCTTAAACAAACTCGGTATAGATCCGAAAACAGAATCGTCCGTTGTAAGGAACAGAGCGAGAAACATGTTGTTGGCTGCGTGTGCGCCAATGGTAATTTCTAAGCTTTTTGTCTTAATCGCGATATATGTAAGAGCAAAACCAGCTACAATGTAATCCAGTCCGACTAATATAATGGATTTATTCATTTCAGGATTAGCAAAATGTCCTATTGAAAACATTAGTCCGACAATAATCGCAAGTAAGATTGGACGCTTCACTTTCTTACTCACCCATTGAAGAAGAAGCCCTCTAAAAAACAGCTCCTCTGTTGTTGTTTGAATAGGTACTAATAAAAGCGTGATCAGTACTAACAGGGCATACTCTTTTAAACTTACATGATTCCATGAATAATCCGAGTGGTTAAACACGACATCAATTAATTGTGAAACGATTAGTAACAGGCTAAAAGCTCCAAAAGACCATATTACTTTCTTCCAATTCACACATTTGTTAGCAGTGATTAATGATTTCATTTTTCGTTTGTGAATAAAACGAATCCCGATCCATAAACCAAAAATCCAGCATATGTACATAATATGAGACAACAAAAAATCAAGATTAGCATTGATTCCTACAGCTACTCCGCTATCAAAATCAAAATATGATTTTCCACTTTCATCAGCTGCAACCATTATCATTTCAGCAATAATATAAATAACTGATCCTAACAGCATAAACACAGAAGCAAGGATTGTTGTACTTACATAACGCTTCCAGCTATTTTTTCCTTCTTCCACATTTAAATAGTTTTTCATTTTCTTCTTACTCCCTCAGCCTTCTCTTCTCAATTATACCGTTCTTCTCTACTTTGTTGTTGTCTAGGCAATGTAAAAATCTATCAGGATCCGAAGTCCTGCAATCATTTTAACTACCGCCTGCTTTTTACCTTTGAAGATAAGGAAAGAGACTGACAATATTAAGAAATCACAACTCTACCCATTACCTCTTTATATAAAATTTAGCGTCTTAAAAGCCGTTAAAAAACAGCTTTTTCTAAAAGAAGACTCGACACCAAGTCATCGTTAACCTTTATATCTTGCTCATACGTGCCCGCATACACATAATTTTGAAGAAAGTACTTGCTACTCAAGAATATATATCCCAAAACAACTAAAATAAATATTTTTTTCAACATTTCCCTCACCTTTTTATTCAAACTTTTACCCTCATAGCTGTTACCACAACACTTAAGAGTTTATCCATAAACAACTTTTTCAGTTTTTAAATTAGCAATCAACTCATATAACACCATACAAATGTATATAAGTTACAATAATATTACATTATTATTACAAATGTAACAACAATATTATAACCAAGAAAAATAGGATAATCAATATGAAGTGTCTAGCAAAACAGATAAAATTGCTAGATTCGTATCATACGTGTAAATAAATCGAAAACTTTTGGAAAAAGGATGTTAGTTCCCCTGCAGAAATATTTATAGAAACCAAAAAGCAAACTCCCTATCATTAGGAGTTTGCTTCTTTTATTTAAATCTCAGATAGAGTTTTTATAACCCTTTTCATCGCATTTAGTATAGAGATAATACGTTTTAAGAAAATAATTAAGGTACAATATTCCCTTAATGAATGCGCCTTTTTAAGAAGTATCTACTCAAAGTATGGTTTCTCTTTTTCTTTTAAAGGGAACTAAACCGTAAAGTTCAACCTTAAAAGGAGACAATCATGGTTACAATTGAATCAATTATAATAGGCATTGTATTTATCCTCATTCAACTATACGCATTAACGATTGTCGAACGTTCTCCAATCGGGGAGCAAAAGCTGCTCTCATTATCAGGCGGTGTAGCTATTGCTTATGTGTTTATTTATATCTTACCGACACTTCATAAAAAACAAGAAGAGTTTGGAGGATCCTTGGCCCTTGATACTGAACTATATTTTCTTGGTCTTCTCGGCTTACTCGTCTATTTTTCTGTGTATTCATTTGCTCAGACGAAGGCAGCCACACACCTGAAGGAACTGACCGTTTATATGGTACAGGCGAGTTTCTTTATGGTTTATTCTTTTATCATTTCTTATGTTGTGTTCTCAACCGATGTCAAGCGAGTTGAATCACTATTCTATGGATTGGCTATCAGCCTTCACTTTATGGGGTGGTCCTACCATCTAGGAAAAAAACATCATCGCTTGCACAAAAACAGAGGTCGCTATATGCTTGCAGGGGCAACTTTTCTTGGATCAATCATGGGCGTCTTCGGGCCCTCATCCGGCCTGCTTATTGAGTCGATGATTGCATTTAGTTCAGGTGCAATGTTATTTAACGTTATCAGTAAAGAACTCCCTTTTGAAAAACACGCGCACTTGCCAACCTTTTTAATCTCATCTCTTGTCTACGCCGCTACAATGATTGCGTTAAAAGCTTTTTTTGATTGGTAATTAAGTGGAGTAGAGCAATAGATTTTTCGTCTAATACATTAGGTTTTCCATTTTTTCAACAGTTGGGATATAAAAATAACCACTTTACTGAAATCAAGAAAGAAGGCCTGTGAACATTTTGGTTGTATCTAGCAGGACATAATAGACTGGGTCTCTGGCTCCCTAGAAATTTTCCTTCGTTAGAAGAAATAAAGCAAGTTGATAACACTGACTTATGAAACTTATTTTTCTTTCTCCGAACTCCTCACTTAAACTTTACAGCCAAAAAGTTGTATGAACTCTATCACTTCGTAAATTATCTAGGTTTAAAACAATAAGTAAAGATCTAAACAGTTTAAAAATAAAGAAGCCACTAATTAGGGATTTCCCCTCTAATGAGTGGCATTTTCTTTCCTCGTAAGGAGTGGAGAGCTATTTTATGATGCCCTCACGGCGTCTTGGCTAGTTTGCTCAAGAGATAAGCCTTTATTCATTTACAAAAAAAAATTCATAACAGGTAATAAAAACATATAAATATAGTAAGAGATAAATTGACTAAAAAGGTGATTATTATTTTTCGAAAAATACCGGTTGTTTTTGTGGGAAGCTTATTGCTAAGCATCGGAATTAATGGATTTTTAGTTCCTCATTATTTGTTGGATGGAGGAACAATTGGAATTGCTCTCATCCTTCACTATTATTTTGAATTCCCCACAGGTGTAACGATGATCATTTTAGGTCTCCCACTATGTTGGTTTGCTTGGATTTATGAACGGCATTATTTTTATAATAGTTTTTATGGGCTAATTATTTCTTCTTTATTGATTGACTGGCTAGAACCTATTAAAAACCAGTTTCAATTTTCTATTTTTTCTAGTGTAATCCTTGGAGGGATATTTATTGGGACAGGAGTTGGTCTTATGCTTCGATATGAGACAAGCACTGGAGGAACAGATTTACTAGCTCAACTAATATCAAAAGCTTTTTCTTTGAACATAGGGATGGTTATTTTAATTATAGACGGTTTGATTATAACAGCAGGTCTTCCTTTACTAGGACCTAAAACGTTTCTTTTTTCATGTTCAACAATTTTTATAGGGGGATTGACGACTTGGTTAATTACTAAAAAAGAGTAATTTGAATTATAAAATTAGTATCTTCTATCTCCTGTTTTTGCCTCTTCCTGTTTTTTATAAATTAAAAAGACCATCTCTTTTCAACTATAAGGGATAGTCTTTTTCTATAAGTTGCATTAACAATAATCGTTAGCGGATGCTCTATTGCATCTTGAGTAGCTTGCTCTAATTATTAAACATTAGCCTTAACATTTCCACCTATAATTTTTCAAACTTTCCTCTAGAAGCTATGTAAGATGCAGCTAAGTAAATAATAATTAGAATAGGAAAGGAATAAATGTACCTCCAGTGCAGCGGTTTATAAATACCAATCCAATTAAGTAGTGGAAGGCCAATAAAAGCACCTACTGCTGAATAAATCAGTGCTTTGATTACGGGGTTAATTTTAGGCTTTACTTGTATAAAAAATATCATGGAGATGGGTAATAAAAATAAGTCCCACGGCAAGTAGTTGAGAAAAGTTTTGACTTAGCTGGGAAATTGCTTGATGAATGCTTCCCAGTTCTTGTCCTAATTCAGTATCAGTAATATTCCCTCCAAGTAGCTGAGCATCTTTTTGCTTATAGCGTTGATTGTTTTTAGTCATTCTTAAAAACCTCCTTAAAGTAGATAGAACGTACTTGTTTATAATCGTCTGTTCCTTTAAGAAAAATGTTTGGCAAAAATGAACAATTTTTTGTTCGCAAGCTATTTATTATAACTGGTAGAAAAATGTTTATTTTGTATGGTTTTCTGCTGATTGTGAGGAATAAAAACATATATTCAGTGTGAATTAAAATGGAAAAAAGTATGTGATATTTATTATAGAAGAAGTCAAATTAATTATAGGAGGTTTACATAAAAGAAATTGTAGTTCATCATTATCATGCCTTTAGTAAAACAGTAAAAAAAGAACCCTGCAGTCAGAGATTTCAAATCCAACTGAGAGTTCATGATCTAGCCTGCCGTTTTAAATAATTTTCATAAAGAAAGAATGTCTTTAATACCCAGAATCCTCTGATGTAAGGTTATCGAGCATTGTGTAATCATATTTCTGCAGAGGCTTTTCTGCTGGGCCTTCTATAACTTCTCCTGTATAAGAAAATCTAGATCCATGGCAAGGGCAATCCCAAGAACGATCTCCACTGTTCCATTCGACTTCGCAGCCAATGTGAGTACAGGTTGTATCTACAATGTGGATTTTTCCTTCTTGATCTTTGTAGGCTCCCTTTCGATGACCTCGAACCGTAATTACCGCCCCTTCATCATTAGATAGATCTTCAGCTCTTACATCAGAGATTTCAAGCTTACCTTTGATGAGATGGCTTACGACATCAGCATTTTCTACTAAGAAATTTTTCAAGCTGGGGTTTGCGTAGAAACGCGATGGCGAATATAAATGTTGATAGGCGTTCTCTTTGCCTAGAATTATATCTCTGAATAAGAGGGCTGCTGCTGTTCCATTTGTCATTCCCCATTTCCTATAACCAGTAGCGACGAGTATATTAGGTTGACTAGAGGTGATTTCTCCAATATAAGGAAGTTTATCAAGCGTGACTAAGTCTTGTGCTGACCAGCGATATACAATATTTTCTATGTCGAAAACTTGTTCACCAAAATTCTTTAACGCTTTATAATGTTCCATTGTATCTTTTCCTTGGCCTGTTTGATGGCTTTCTCCCGCTATAAGAACCATTTCTTCACCGTTAATGACTGTAGAACGCAGGGAACGTGTTGGTTGATCAGCGCTAATATACATTCCACCTGGATAAGCTTTTTTGGCTTTAACAGCAAGGATATATGAGCGGTCAGCGTGCATTCTAGCAGAGTAAAGGCCCAGCCCTTCATAGAAAGGAAAATGCGAGCAAGAAAGAACGTAGCTTCCTGTAACACGCATCCCTTCTCGTGTAAGAACTGTTTGCTTATCCCCAGATTCAATATTCACTGCCGCTGTATGTTCAAAAATAAGTCCGCCTTTTTGCTTAATAGCTTGAACGAGGTGAACGAGGTATTTAATGGGATGAAACTGTGCCTGGTCTTTCATCACAAGGGCTTTTTTAATTTTTACGTTAAAAGGAATATGGTCTGCCAATTCACCATCAATGTTAAGTTCCTTATAAGCTTCTGCCTCTTTTTCAAGTTTTAGAGCATACTCATCAGTAGTAGCATATATGTAAGCATCTTGCATGATGAAATCACAATCAATTTGATGTTCTTCAACTGTTTTCTTAATAAAATTCAAAGCATCCGCATTAGCTTCATAGTATAATCTTGCCTTACTTCTTCCAAAATTCCGAATAAACTCATCGTAGATCAAATCGTGCTGGGCAGTAACTTTTGCTGTCGTATGCCCCGTTGTGCCATTCAATAGTCTTTCAGCTTCTAAAACGCCTACCTTTAGACCTTCATTGACTAAGAGGTACGCAGAAGTAAGACCTGTAATCCCTCCGCCTACAACTACAACATCTACATCCATGTCATTATCTAAAGCGGGAAACTCCGGCAAATCAATAAAATCTCTCCAGTATGGTTCAGGCGTCTGCGGAAGCTGTTCTCCCTTGTGTTCATTATGAGTCACATTACGACCTCCATTCAATATTTTGATAGTAGTGTTATCAGGATTTCCATTTATTTAAAGTTCATACTTATATGAGGAATACAGCCTTCGATATGTGGACTTGTATTATTTTATAATCTTAATTCAAAAAGTCTTTAATATAGATAAAAAAAGAGAGAGTCTATTTGAATTAGACTTTCTCTTTTTTATAGAAAATATATATCTACGAATATTGATTTTAACCTTTTGCTAACTCTAACGCTTTATCTGCTTTTTTTAAATCGTGATTTACTTGCTCTTCAACATCATAGGCATGATACATTTCATTATCAATCATATATTGAGCAATCTTTTCATGAAGTTCGATGGCTTCATCCAATTGTTTTTTTAATACTTTCCGAACTTCTGGAGTTGCTGTTTCCGTGAGAGCTACGGCATATGTTCGTACACCGTTTTTCGCTGATAACAACAAATCAGTTGCAATAGCAAGATCATCTAATGTTTTGTTAAGCGTACTTTTAGCAGCCATTCCTAAATCCCTCCTGTTTATTGAGCTTTCTTTAAGATTTTTTTTAATTCATTAATTGCTTCAGTAGACGTTTGGACGTCTTCTTCCAGAATCTTTTTTAATTTTTCATCCTCTACCAATTCCAGCATTGCTGTGCCTTTTGTTACACATGACGTTTTAAGCGTTAAGATTTCATGAACTTCTAGCGTCTCGTGCATAGCTAATTTTTTTGACATATCTCAATTCCTCCTTAGAATTTTCTGGCTTGTGAACTATATTCCCAGCTTGTTTCCATTTAAACAGTAATTATCTAATTTTTTTAATGTTTCAGAAAAATATGCCCAGGTATTACAACTAGCATAAATGAGTCTATTTATATAAACCATTTTCTATATCAAAAGGAAAAAGAAAGAGATATTAAAAATCAAGAGAGTCCTCTGACATTAAATAATAACGAAACGTTAAATAAATAGTTACCAATTACATATCCAAGATGCTTCATAAACAAGTAGAAGTTTTTCATACAAGTAAACCGGGAAACGGAACGTTAGATAACAATAAAGGAGAACATGTTATGCAGGAAATGACAGAAAAGCTACATGACTTTTTACTAGAACATATTGATGAAATGTCTCAAGAATGGCTAGACTCACGGGAAGTGGAAAAGGATTCAATCTACACAGCTGATGCCTCTTCCCAAACAACCGAATATCTTCGAGTACAAAATCAATATTTCACTTGTAAAATTGTAAAAGTTCTTATAGGAGAGTCATTAGATACTCTTAGTGACTGGGCACAGGAAGTTGCCTCAAAAAGGGCTCAAAGAGGCGATTCTCTTTATCATAGTATTCATCATTTTAAAAAGTTTCGTTTAATCTTTTTTAAACAGATTGAATCTTTTTTTCACCTTCATTCATCTAGCATTACATATGAAGAGCTTTTTTTATGGAATAAAGTAGTAAATGAAGCGTTTGATCGGATGATAGAACTTTTTACGCTTTATTACGGACAAGTTTCAGAAGCGCAGTCTCAAGCTCAAAAAATGTTGATTTCTGAGCTTAGCACGCCTGTCATCAGTATTTCCGATACAGTGGGTGTGCTGCCTCTAATTGGTCAGGTTGATGATTATAAAAATAGTGATTTTGCAAAGAAAGTTATGCTGCAAGCAAAAGAGCTAAATCTGTCTTGCTTAATTATTGACTTATCAGGTGCACCTTCGATTGATACTATGATGACCAATGAATTATTTCAGGTTATAAAGATGTTGGACCTACTTGGCATTGATACAACTATCACAGGTATCCGTCCGGAAATAGCCTTAACTGCTGTTCAATTAGGAATAGATATGAGCAAATTGAAAACTTATGGAAAGTTAAAAGATGCAGTAAATAAGCTTTTGCAGGAGTGATATTGAATCAAAGTATTAAGCATTTTTTTATGTCGGTTATATCATAAATAGACGTACCCATCCCATTAGGAGGAAACTTCAGGTACAAAGAGAACAAATAATTTATTTGTTCTTCCATTGCTAACATACTAATATGAAGAAAAAGAACTGTATATTTTTGAGTTCTATTCTACTGTGAGTTAGCTTTTAGGACCCCTAATATTGACAGATAGAAATAAAAAAAGCAGTATTGGGTGCATTTCTTTTAAGCTAGTCATATTCATCATAATTCTTGTCAAAAAGAAGCCTTTGCTAATCATAGCAAAGGCTTCTTTTTGACGAGCTTCTTCTATAAGTTATGTAAATGATGAAATCAATCTTAACATATTTAAATGGTTTGCACATTTTTCATTAAGGGTTTCCCATTCTTATAATCCGTTTGATAGTAAAGTAGCTTATAAAAATAATTCATTTATCTATTTATTCTTCGTATGGACAAATGATTGGATATTTTAAAATTAAATCACCAATAATATCATTACATGTATTTTCAACAAAAGGAGCTAAATAAAGATGAAACTGAAAAAAATAATAGGCATCACCTTTTTATCAAGCGTTATCTTATTTTCGGGACCTTTATCATTGGTCAATGCATCGGTAAATGATTCTAAAATGACTGTAAAACATTCAGTGAAAGAAGAGCAGCCTAATATAAAGATTTTGGCCACTGGAGGTACGATTGCAGGCTCTTCTGAAAGCAGCACAGACACAACTGGATATGAATCAGGAGCTCTTAACATTAAAACAATTATCAAAGCTGTTCCTCAGTTGAAAAAAATAGCGAATGTAAGCGGAGAACAGGTCGTAAATATCGGAAGTCAAAATATAGATAACAGTATTTTGTTAAAGTTAGCGAAGCGGATTAATACACTATTAGCTTCTAAGGATGTTGATGGAATTGTCGTGACACACGGATCTGATACGATGGAGGAAACGGCTTATTTTCTAAATTTAGTAGTAAAGAGTGACAAACCTGTGGTTGTGGTTGGTTCAATGAGACCAGCTACCGCTATAAGTGCAGATGGACCGCTAAACTTGTATAATGCAGTGAAAATTGCTTCTACAAAAGACGCACGAAATACCGGCGTTTTAGTAGCGCTTAACGATCGAATTGGTGCAGCTCGTTATATAACAAAAACACATACAACGGCAGTAGATACGTTTAAATCCCCTGAACAAGGATATGTAGGAGAAATAGCTGGAGATAAGATAATATTTTATAACAAACCAACTCGCAAGCATACAACACAATCAATATTCGATGTATCAAAATTAGATAAGCTTCCTCAAGTAGACATCATATATGGGTATCAAAACGATTCTAGGGATTTTTATGACACAGCCGTAAAAACTGAAGCAAAAGGAATCGTCGTTGCAGGAGCAGGAAATGGACTGCTATCCGATGCTGCTCTAACAGGTGCTAGAGATGCGGTAAAAAAAGGCGTAGTTATGGTCAGATCTAGCCGGGTAGGAAGCGGAGTTGTGACACATGAAGAATCAGATGATAAAGATACGTTTGTTACATCCGATTCATTAAATCCACAAAAAGCCCGTATTCTTTTAATGCTTGCTTTAACGAAAACAAAGGACCCTCAAAAGATTCAAACCTACTTTAATGAGTATTAAATCAAAAATATCTTTCATCCTCTGTTTTAGCTAAATTTTCCAAGAACAATTGGCAATGACAGCTTATAAGAAGGACATAAAGAGGTTGAGACATCATTAACATACTTTTGTCTCACCCTCTTTTAATTAGGAAAGAAACCATCCGCAGGTCCCTTATTCATTTCCCCAGTTCTTGCTTTCTATAATTAAATGATTTGATGTGTTGTCTAGTACACGCCATACCAAGGTCTTGCCTTCTATATCTTTTAACTCAATAATGCCCTCTAGCTTATTGGTATTCACATGGACACGCCCCTCATCTATTCTTTGCGCACTTTTTAATCTTGTTCCAAATGTTGCAGGGCTTTCTTTCGTTAGCTTTACAATGACATCTATCATACGTTTGTCAGAAACATAGTTTTTGCTGTTCTCATAGTTATTAGCAGCAGGCTTAATAGCATGTTCTAACCCAGTTTCGTATTGGCGCCAATCAACAATTAAAAAAACTGCAAATACTAAAGACACTGTGAGTAACAAGCCGTACGCAACATATCGTTTCATTTATTTTTGCTCCTTTCGCAGGAATAGGTTGTATCAGAAAATAGTATCGTTTTATTTAAAGAAATATTCCTTTTTCAGCATAAAAGAAGGTATATTTTTTAAAGTTTTCTGCTTACGGAGAGTACAATAGGACTTATCACGAGCTTAATGTAAGTCCCTTGCGAACAATTCGTTCAGGAGGAAAGACAAGAGAAAAATCCTGTTAGAAAACTAAAGAATTCCCCTTCTCTATCACAAGCTTCTCATTGCATTGTAAGAGCCCGTAAACATACGTTTACGGGCTCTTGTCTCTCATTCATAAGATATAAATAGAATGAGTTTAGTATGCATATTTTATTTAACCTACGTTATTTTTCAATATGTTCTCCAGTTATTCGAATAACCCCTTCATTTCTATCTAATGGAACAGGAGGACGCGCCCCTAAAGGAACCTTCCAGTGCCACCATTTGAAGATTCTAGCGATGACGAAACATAGAATCGATATGCCTGCAAAAATCCCAACAAACGTCCAGTGCTGTCCGCTTAAGAGCATAACAGGCCCTGCTGACCACGCAAATAATTCTAACGGTGTATTAAGCGGTCCAACTACCGCTGTATCTGTAAGTGTTTTTGATTTGTTATTAGGGTCAATAATTCTTAGTAATGTAAGCCCAATTGCAAACACACCTGTTGAATAGCCATACACAAATATGGAACGTTCAAACCAGCTTTCATAGTTCATGGCCGGTCCAATTACGACTAGCATCACCACTACTATTGCTATACCTGAAAGCATTAATAAACCCAGTGGAAGTGCATATTCCACAACAATAGGTAATTTGATTGAAGCTACTCCAAAAAATACAAGAAAATCGGTTGCTGCACTGCCTAAACGATCGACTACCTTACTATCAACGTATTTATAAACCCCTTTTTCTCCTTTGCCTAGCAATATGTACATAAGCAGCGCTATCAAAAATGCTATTGTAAACGTTGGGAATTCTAGTCCCCAAGCAGTCGCAATATAATTGTTTAATAAGTATCCCAAACCTGATGGCACAACTAATAATGCTAAATGAAAGGCTAATGGATCCATCGCAATTGGTGAAATAGTGTCATCCCCCATTGCTGTTCTATTTTTAGGCTGAACTAATCCCGTTTTTAAATCCTCGGAAATTTCCGAGAAGTCTTTTACATAATGAGTGTATCCCTTTCGAGTTGCCCATTTTATAAAAATAAGTCCACCAAAAATACCTGCTAAAATACCGCCGGTAGCAGCGGTCATCCCTAAGTCCGTTGCATTTTCCCAGCCTAGATTTTCAAAGGTTGTACCTACCGCTGCCGCTGTTCCATGTCCTCCATAAAATCCGGCTGCTAAAAGTAAACCAAATCCGTTATTAATTTCTGGAGCAAACTTTGAAATCACTAAAATAGAAAAGACAATCGGAATAGACATTTGAAGGCCTATACAAAGAATTTTATAAGTGGCATATGCGCCCATTCGATTGATATCCTTTTTCATATTGCCGGGTGAAAAAGAAAACCCGTTTATTCCAACTGCCGCAAATACAAAAATGGTAATAATCCCTGCATAGGAGCTAATATCTTCAGAAAAAGGTAGGATGTTTAAAAAGCTAGGTCCTAATGCTAAACCTAAAAAACCTGCCAATAAGCTTGCTGGAATAAAACTTCTTTGGATAAATTTAAATTTTGCGCGAAGCAGCATGCCTATCAAAATCAGAACACTGGCACAAGCAAAATCTACTAGTATCGTATATACAGTCATTCATATCCTCCTTTTGCAACTTTAAATGCTTAACAAATTAGCTGATCTTGTTGATGTAGCGGGTGGTGCTAGGTCTAGCTTTTCCCCTTGTATATGTAATACGTTCTCTGGTCTGATCCAAGGTCTATTTTGTATAGAACTTGTTTCTTCATGTGTGAGGTATCCTTTATAAGCGGTTAAGCTGCGTCTTAAAAATCCATCTTTGATACAGGCTGATTTTACACCCGAATTTAGGATGGACTGAATATGTGGCAGCACGGACGCTGCATAAGCTACAGAAGTAGAGTTAGCAATCGCTCCAGGAATATTGCTGACACAGTAATGAACGACACCATTTTCAATATATGTAGGATGTTCATGAGTTGTTTCACGGAAAGATTCAATTGCACCGTCAGTGTCATTGCTAATATCTACAATAACTGATCCTTTTTCCATTAAATTGAGCATATCGCACTCTATTAAATAATCTTTGCGTTCCTTTGGCCATTTCACACAGTTAATTACCATATCAGTTTCAGGAAGCAGTTTTTTAATATTTTGCTTAGTTGATAGCTGAGTATTCACTTTTTCATTATACGTTTTGCCGATATCTCTTAATGTTCCGTAATTTATATCCATAACCGTACACCACGCACCTAATGAATGTAAAACTTGCAGAGCAGACCTCCCCACTAGTCCTCCTCCAAGGATCAGTACCTTCATACCGGGAGCTCCAGCTAAGCCACTAACAAATTTTCCTTTTCCTCCGTTAATCGTCAGCATGGCTTGAAGCCCCATTAGTGCGCCTTGTTTTCCTGCTGCTTCACAGTTTACTGAACCAAATCGATGTGAATCTTCCGCAGTGAACGCGATACATTTGCTATCGAGGATAGCTTGTACCTGCTCTTTATGTGCAGCTGGATGTATACACGTATAGATAATTTGATTTTTCTTGAGCAACTTATACTCATTTTCTTCAATCTCTTTAACTTTTGCTATAAAGTCACATCTTTCATACATCTCTTCTGTTGTTTCTACTATTTCGGCCCCTTCTTTTTCATACTGTTCATTCGTAAATCCCGCTAATGCGCCCGCATCTTTTTGAACAAGGACCGTATGGCCATCGTCTTTAATAGTAGCAACCTCTAAAGGTGTCATAATGACTCGATACTCTCCCACTTTATTGTCTTTTAATACACCAAATATCATGTTGATCCCCCTAAATTCATTTTTGTAAATGCCTCTCCTTCATGCGTGATCTTAAGATTAAAGAAATTATTAGAAATATTCAGATTAAAGCAAATGTACCTTATCTTGCTACACACAAACTTTGAAGAGATTGTTCTAATAGAACCTTATTCTGCATTTACTTACCAAAGTATAAATTAAAATGAATAAAAATTCAAAAGGATCTGAAATTAATACCTGTTTATGTATGTCATGACAAGCTGTTACCTTATTAATCTTGCATAGAAAAAAGGTTCCACTCATCAACGTTCAATGAGTGAAACCTTTTTTTGATTATCTGCGGCTAGCTGTGCCTCTGCTTTTTTGCAGATGAGCTTTATGCCGTAGAGCTAACAGGCTACTTTGTTACGGAAATACTGCCGTTATGAGTGGCTAGTTTAATAATATTCTTTCCTTTTCCAATAACAGCGTCCCTATCATATTTATTTAGAATATCGACTTTTCCATTGTCCACGGAAACATTAAATTGAACGTTACTTGGTTCTTTTTCCGTCTTAATTTTAATCTTTCCATTGTTCGTTTTAAGGTCAATATCTCGATCAAGTTCTTTTGTTTCTAAGGCGATACTTCCATTATGCGTTTCGCCTTCTAAACTACCTTCCACGTTACTAAGCGTTATTTTCCCGTTATTTCCTTTTGCTTGAACCGTTTTTGCTGCAGCATTTTTTATGCTTGTAAGTCCATTGTGTACGCTGGTGTTCAAGTTTTGTGAATCAATGTTCTCTAATTCTACACGTCCGTTGTTTGCGCGAATGGAAACATCTGCTGCGCGTAATTTTTTAACAGACACATACCCATTGTTGCTGGAAATCCCCAATGAATTATACTGTTTTTCAGGCAAATAAACGTTGATAGATAGCGGTTTTAATACACTAACAATGTCAAAATTGACCCAGCTGCGCTGTTGTTCACTATAAGAGATAAAAAGCGTTGAATTTCTAACGTCAGTAGTGAAGTCTCTTTTTATATTAGGAGATGTTTCGCCTTTTAATGTTACTTTGATATTATCGCCTTTGATAGGGTATACATGAACACGAGTATTATCCGTATCGATGTTTACCTTTGATACTTGATTGCTTTTAATAACTTTTTCTTTTGAAATAGGTTCAGGATCAATAGCACGATACGTAAGGAGGCCTCCTATAATCCCAACAAGGATGAGAATGCCTGCAAGAATGGAGAGTTTCTTTTTATTCAGCACGTTTTAAACCGCCTTTCACAAGTGATACATTGTATTTTAGATAACGTACAAAGCCTTTTATAGCTAGCTTCGTCACAACTAACATACCTAACATAATAAAATATCCAATTCCGCAAAATGCTAAAGACATAAATAAATTAAAGAGAAAAAAGCCGCTCGAATGTACAATAGCCTCACCAAGAACTAGAATCGGAGATAGCAAGAAACATAGACCTATGGCCCAAGCTGACAAAATGAAGCCAGCTAATGCGACGGCGGGTCCAAGAACAATCACTACATTAAAAAAGGCTAACCCAATTACGGCCCACGTGGCTCTTAAGATATTTTGAGTTGTTGCCTTAGCTGTTGCTTGCTCAACGTGATAATCTGCGAGCAATTCTTTAGCTATTTGATTCGGAGAACCTAACGACGTTACAATTTCTTCTTCTGTTTTTCCTTCTTCTAAGCCAATGGAAAAATGTTCTTCATAATCTTGTAAAATATCTGCCCGTTCTTTTGCGGATAATGGTTTTAAGGATTCATTTAATTGCTGTAAAAATTTACTCTTCGACATTGTTCACACCTTCTTTAATTAATTGATTAACACCTCTTGAAAACTCATTCCATTCATCGACAAGTTCATATAAATAATCTCTTCCTTTATCGGTAAGCTGATAATATTTCCTTGAGGGACCTTCTGTAGATTCTTTTAGGTACGTTGTGAAGTATTCTTCTTTTGTTAATCGGCGCAGAAGAGGATATACTGACCCTTCTGATATTTCAATTTGATCGGAGATTTTTTGAACTAATTCATATCCATAGCGGTCTTTTTTATCAAGCAACACAAGGACACAAAGCTCTAAAACTCCTTTTTTAAATTGTACGTTCACTGTTCTTCACCCTTTTCTTTTCACAGTCCACTACTGTTTATTGTATAGTACTGATTTATAATTTCTTCCTAATAATTACAATATATCACCAGCTATTGTTTATTGCAAGGTACTGTTTAATATTTTTTAAATTTTAGTCATTTTTACAGTCGTAAGGTGTTTTTTATAAAGCAAGGTTCAACCTTCTTTTCTAATTAGCTTGTAGATAAAATTATTTTAACGTACCCAAAAGAAAAAGCAGCCTATAACTATAGACTACACAGCAGCAATCATGCCAGGCTATTTTTCTTTTGCTTGTTGGATAAATAAAAAGAAAACCGTTATTAAGATAAAATAATTTAGCGGATTTTTGAAAATATCCCCGTCTAAAGCCAATTGCAATAAGATCCATAAAGCGAAGATTACTAGTATGGCTGGTATTATAAGCTTGTTCATACATCACTCATCCTTCGTTTAAAATAATAAAGTAATCTTGGCTCTCCATACTTGTTTCATACCCTAACATTAAATCCATAAATAGCTTTAAAAGCATACTGATTGAATGTTTATAAGAATATCACTTTTAAGATAAAATTTAACAGCTGTTATCGCATTTGATAGAAATGTCTTACGTGTATTTGATTTTTTTGTAATAAATTAAAGAAAAAAGAAGCCGTTATTTTACATTTTCAAACAATAAAAAACAGCCAATTTTATAGCTGTTTTAAAGTAGACTGCTATCAAAAATTTCATTTTCTAGATGGTGCAAATTCCTCCTGCAGTTCTTTTAAAAACGCAGCCGCCGCAGCTGAAAGAACATGATGCTTTTTCCACACAATATTTAAACCTGATTCAAGTCTTGGCTGTAACGGTCTGAAACAAAGGTTGCTAGTCGTAGATGTGTTGACGATTTTATCAAGTGTTATGGCATATCCAACGCCTTCTTCAACCATAATCGCCGCATTATAGGCAAGATTGTATGTAGTGACAATGTTCAATTTATGAAAATCTTCGCCGAACCAATCCGCAAATTCATTTTTTGAAAAAGTCTGTTTCACGGCTTGTCGTGAACAAATCAGTGGAACGTTTACTAAATCCGCAGCTTGAATGCTTTCTTTGACGGCAAGGGAGCTGTCTTTTTTCATAACGACGCCCCAAATATCTTTGGCAGGCATATTAAGATAATTGTATTTTGAAATATCGGCTGGCTGAATTAAAATACCAAAATCAAGCAGACCCTTGTCAAGCCGTTCCGTTATATCTTCTTCGTTTCCACTGTAGAGGTGATATCGTATATTGGGATAACGTACCTGTACATCTTTTGCTACTCGTGCAATATGTTTCATTGCTTCAGTTTCCCCGCCGCCTATATAGACGTCACCACCTATTGTTTCTTCCATAGAACTAAACTCAGCCTCTAATTTATCCATCATATTAACGATTTCTTCTGCCCTGTTTCGCAGAAGCATTCCTTCATCTGTCAGGATGACACTGTGACTGCTGCGAACAAATAGTTTTTTACCTAACTCTTGTTCAAGATCTTTTAATTGTCTCGACAAAGTTGGCTGTGTCACATGCAAAAAATCAGCAGCTCTCGTGATGTTTCCTTCTCTTGCAACCGTAAGAAAATAGCGTAAAACTCGAAATTCCATATACCCCTCCTCCTTTCACAATCTTTAGTGTATACGTCTCAGAAATGCTTATCAAGCATACCACGATATAAGATATAAGCATTTTCTATATTTAAAAGGAGCCAGTAGAATAAATAGCAACGAAGTTCATATCACAAAAGCACCATTTTTAATTATTCAAAGTGGAAAGGAGCTTAAAATGAAAAAACTTTTATGTCTGTCTTCTATCTTAGTAGCAAGCCTTGGCCTCGCTGCTTGCAGCAACAATAATTTATCTGCAGCGGACAGAGATCATAATACAAGTAATCTTTTAAACCAAGCACCAGAACAGCCAAAAGAAGAACATATTTCAGATACAAAAATAAAATTAACGTTTAACGATAAAGAAGTCTTGATTAGGATGTATGATAACCCAGCAAGTATGGCTTTTCTAGCTCAATTGCCTTTAACAGTCATTTTTGAAGATTATATAGGTAAAGAGAAAATTAGTATTTCACAAAAAAGATTATCAGCAGATGATGTACAAGCCGGAGATCTATCAAAAAAAGGCGACTTTGCTTATTACGCTCCTTGGGGCAATGTTGCTATTTTTTATAAAGGTTTTGAGGATGCCACAAATGACCTTATCATACTAGGTCAAATTGAATCAGGAAAAGAAAACCTTGAAAATATTCATGGTGATTTCACAGTTACCATTGAAAAAGTGACTAAGTAAAACATAACAATTTGTCTTTAAACAGCCCGCTTTGAAGCAGCTAGAACAGAACACTTTTAGAAAGAGGGAAATTGATTGTATGTCTAAACAAAATAAGCTACTTATATTTGTCTTAACCTTAGGGGCTTTCGGGATTATAAATACCGAAATGGGGGTTATAGGGATACTGCCCTACATTGCGGATCACTTTCATATCAGTGTATCGAAGGCCGGGTGGCTGGTGAGTCTCTTTGCTCTTACTGTATCAATATCCGGTCCAACTATGCCGTTATTATTTTCAGGAATTAATCGTAAGAAAGCGATGTTGCTTGTACTTGGTATTTTCGTTTTAGGTAACATTATCTCTATCTTTACGTCTAACTTTGCTGTTGCCATACTTGCGCGTGTGATTCCAGCTATCTTTCATCCAATTTATTTTTCAGCAGCTTTTACAATGGCTGCGAACTCAGTCAGCAAGGAAGACGCTCCAAAAGCTGTTTCCAAAGTCTTTATTGGCGTATCCGCAGGTATGGTGCTTGGTGTACCCATCGCAAGCTTTCTTGCAAGCACAGTTTCGTTTCAACTTTCAATGGCATTTTTCGCTGTTATTAACGCTATAGTATTTATTGCTACATGGGCATTGTTCCCTTCTATGCCTGTTAAAGAAAGACTTTCCTACGGAGCCCAGCTCAGCGTATTAAAAAACCCCGTTACTTGGCTTTCTATTATGGCCGTCCTTTTACTGAATTCAGCAGTATTTGGGGTATACAGCTATCTTGCTGAGTATCTTAAAACCGTTACGAACATCTCTGGAAAATTAATCAGCTTCATGTTAATTCTATTCGGTGTGGCAAACATTATTGGAAACATTATCGCAGGGAAGCTGCTTACGAAAAATGCTATCAAAACGGTAGTAGTTTTCCCTTTCGCATTGGGAGTCGTTTACATCATTTTATACTTCACCGGACAGTTCAATTGGCCTATGGCTATTATGACTTTAGTTTGGGGAATATTCGCTGGTATAGGAACGAATATTAATCAATATTGGATTTCATCAGCAGCTCCGGAAGCTCCTGATTTCGCAAATGGATTATTTTTAGCATCCGTTAACTTAGGAACAACGATTGGTACAGCTGTAGGTGGACTATTTATATCAGGACTGGGTACAGAATACGTCGTACTAGTGGGGATCTTGTCATTAGTATTGAGCGTAGTATTTATTTTACCAAGAAGCTACATGAATCGTCCTATAAAACAGCTTTCTAAATAAGGCATCAATTCAACCCTTTTTCGGATCCCTTTGTTTTCTTTTATTGCATCTATGAAGAGCAGAAATCTATTCTAGCCAATGCTTACATTATTAATGGATAAAAACGGAAATTCAAGATAAAAAAATACACTAAAGTCACACTTGTTCCCTTGCCATTATATCCCTGTCACAAAAGACGTTTTTTATGACTTGCTAAGGGAATTAAAAAAGAAATTCAAGAAAAAGAGGGAGTTACAATGGCAGAAATGGGAAGAAAAGAAGACTACGGGGAGATTGAAGTAGGTAAATACGAATTGTTCTTTAAAAAGAGTTATAAAGTTATAAATACGATTAATGACTTCTTGATAGGCATCTGGTTCCTAATTGGCAGTATTTTATTCTTCTATGATTCCTTAAAAAATATAGGGATTTGGTTATTTATTCTTGGGAGCGTGCAATTGCTCATTCGTCCAACGATTAAATTAGTACACGATTTTCACTTACGAAAATATTTAAAGGAAGGTTATCGGAATAAATAATCTTCTTTGCAAACAATTTTTCTTGTGAATTCTATATATCAAAAGGGGGTGTACGCGTACACCCCCTTTTTGAATCGAATATATCACTCTAGGTCTAACCCTTTTTCATTCAATTTATGAGAAGTCACAGCAATTACAAACTTTCCATCATCCAAATCTTTTTTATGAGAGGTCAGTTCCTCTGTGGGAATACCTAAATTTGTTGCACGATCTTCTTCATTTGAGTAATTTTGCACCACAAAAAATTTCTTTAATTTATCTAAAAAAGAATCCTGCTGGGCCCCTCCAGTCATATCTTCCTGAGTGACTTTATCTTGGTCAGCAGCAGATAGCTTATCCACGTTTACATTCGTTCTATAAGCTAGATTGCCCGCTGCGGTCTCTTGATTAGTTAGAACTGTAATTTCATTATCCTCATACCCTATCATTCTTAATTTCTCAATTCTAGTTAATGTTTCTTCCGGCGACTCATATACACCTATAACACTTTTACTCATAGAGCTTTCCTCCTTCATTAAGATCTTTTCTCCTTACTTTTTATGTACCCGCTATTCTACCCTTATTAACAATAGATCCATAGTTAATTGATTTAATCCCATATTCTAGGTCGATCAACCTCCATGATCCTCAAATACTGTAAGAGTTGTCCAGCGTGTACGGATTCATGATAGCCTATCCGCATCAACATATCCCCTAAAGAACGAATATAACCAACATCTGAACGGTCTATTTGAATGTTAGTTAAATCTTCTTCAGAAAAAGTAGTAACCATGTCTAAAAATTGTTGGTGGTAGGATGCTGCAAACTCCAATTCATCCTTTATAGATTGTAAGGGTCTTTTTTCAAAAGGAGAATCAAATTCCTTTAAGCTGCCCAAATTTTCGATAGCTAGATAATAATAGTATTCTGACTCCAAGACATGACGAACCATTTCTATGCATGTCATAGCTTCTTTATCTGGCTTCCAATCAAGTTTATCATCAGGAATTGCTTGCCAAACCTTTATACTTCTTCTTCTAATCTCTTTTATATTTAATACTATTGCATCTGTTCCATTCATTTCCATCCCTCCTCTTATCATCATTTTACATCATTTCCCCAAAACAAAGAGGTGAATTTTCAACTAAACTTATTTCAAATATTCATGGTCCTTATGCTGAGTATAATAACTTTCATCCTTTAAGTAGTGAATATATTGGTCATTCTCACATCTCTTTTAAAACAGCACGCTGAGGCTATGTTACAATGTAATTATAAGGAAAAAGAGGTGAATATAGTTATGTTAACAGCGATAGTTATAACTGTTTCTATTTTAGGTTTAGCGTGGAGTGTTGGACAAAGAAAGCAATATCAGTAACTTTATAGATTGTCTGTATGTAGAATTGAGATGGTTATAAATGAGTAAAAGAAATATTTTAGTCAAATTAATGTTCTTTTTAGGATCATTTTCTATAACAATTTTTGGATTTATTTTAAAACAAGGATTAACCGCATTGCTTTTATCTGCTGTCTTTATCATCTTGGCAGGTTTCTTAATGAAAACTGAAGTTACAAAAACAGGCTCTAAGAGAACTTAAAGCCTGTTTACTTACCTTTCTTCCTTAAAATCCTTTTTTATATTTCAAAACGTTTTCTTTAAATCATCATAAAAAAACATCGTTAGAAAATCTAGTATGGTAACACCAGCTGAAAATGTACCCAAATCTAAAAACAGTCCTGCAAATACAAGAATGATTCCGATAATAAAACCAGAGTCTGATAAATCCTCACTCTTTTTTCGATCGATTCCTATTTTGCTTTGAAAAGATTGATCCCCTTTAATCAATTCATCCAACGTCACATTATAAAGTTCGCTTAACTTAATAAGGTTCTCAATATCAGGATACCCTTTATTATTTTCCCACTTATAGACAGCTTGTCTAGATACATTCATTTTCCCAGCTAATTCTTTCCTGGACATCTTTTTCTCTTCGCTTCACTTCTGCAGCTGTTCCCCTAAATTCACCTTCATCACCTCTAAGGCTTAGCTTACAATGAATATGTAAAAAATTCCATAAACGCTTAGTAACAAGCTGTAAACCATTGGTTAACACAGCAGGTATTAGTACTAATCACTATACATGTCCTCATTTAACAAATAAAAAAAGCTAGCATAAAGCTAACTTTTTTAAGTTAGAGATAAAGGCAGGCTAATAATTAGCAACCGCCAAATCCTCCCCAACAAGCACAGCCAATAATGATTAATAAGATAAACAGCACGATAATTAAAGCAAAACCACTGCCACCGCCGTAACCGCAGCCGCCGCCATAACCATAGCCACAACCTCCGCCATAACCGCCAAAGAACATAAACTTCACCTCCTTCTCGTTCATACATTTAGCATATGATGAAAAACGAAATTTGCTCCCCGAACTGGATAGACTACGTTTTATATCACTATAAATAAAAAATAATAACCTTTTAGTTTCTTTTACATACAATGAAGCATCCTCAGATCCCATATATGAGTTTTACTCCCTCTGCAATAGATTGTTTGAATTCCGCCCAATCAGTTCTATTGCGTATAAAAGCAACCCCGCACAACCTAGAATAAAAAAGTCTTTCTCAAATTAGAGAAAGACTTTTTTATTGTTATTAATAGCCAAATCCGCGGCCGTAACAGCTGCATCCAATAATGACAAGAAGAATAAACAGGACAACTAATAAAGCAAAACCAGAACCTGCTCCACCATAACTAGACATGCAAACACCTCTTTTCGTGGTATTTAACTAAAGGAAAAAACTTTAAATATACATGGGTTAAGGTATTATATGTAGACATAGCTCATATCGATTGGATTTTGGTCAAAAATAGGCTACTTTGTTTAACGATAGCTAAATAACATCCTAAATTTCACATAGTAAAAACCCTTCATTGTTAAAATGAAGGGGCTTTTTTGGCTATCAGCACCAAGGACGAGGTCTAGGAGGGCAGCTTGGAGCACAAAAATGGTGATGCGTTTCTTGATATAGAACGGATTCTGTATGAGGGAATGAGTGCATATATTTATAATTTTTTTGATAAACATTTGTGGTATGACTAGGGTGCATCACTGGTACAAACACATCTTGACCAGTAAAAGATGTATTTTGTTTAACTGGGTCATACTGAGCAGGCATGGTTTGAGGAGGCACTTGGCCACAAGGTTTAGCTTGAGGATAACCGCAGCTGCCTTGCTGAGGATACATAGCCCCTTGATAACCACCGTAATTAGAGTGCTGATAAGGATAGTTGTTTCTCATATTAAAAATCTTCTCCTTTCTGTTAGTAGACTCCTATTACTGTATGTGAAACAACCATAGAATGTTTGGACAAATACCTAAAAAAGACCCTAATTATTTAGGGTCTTTTCTACTAAGAGAAAAAGAAACGTGTATCCTTAGTAACATAGCTATGAGACTAAGAAATAGAAGTTTTTTTAATGTCCATTATTCCTCAAGATTAACATCCATCGCTGCGTTATCAATATTATTTAAAATGGTTTTGTTTTTATCGTCTAATTCATTACGTAAAAGTGAATTACGCGTCGCTTCGTATAAATCGTAGCTTCTTTCGTCAACTGGAGAATTATGATCTTCACATATCATCTTTTCTGATTCTTTGGATTGATCTGCCATATCAGTCACCTCCTCTGTGTAGTATGTGAGTTGATTAGAAAAAACATAAGAATTTTATCTGGCCACCGTTGGGTAAGGTTTAATCAACGGTTGGCTGTTTCTGTATATTGTGTTTACATATGACCTAATATTAGGTGGACACAACCGTTTCTTGAGCATGCTTTTGAATGATTTCTGGAACTTCCAGCAATGAATTAACAGTTAGCAATTTACCTTTTGGCGCAACATCAATTTTAACTTGGTTGTAGCTCCACTCCAGTTCAGAAGGTACGTGAATCGCATGTATTCCAGCTTCTACTGCCGGCCTTATATCGGTTTTTAATGAATTGCCAATCATCCAAGTCTTTTTTGGATCGTACTTAATTTGGTTTAGTATTTCTTTTAATGCACATGTATCTTTTTGTTCAGAAATAAATACCCTTTTTTCAAAGTATTTAGCTAGCTCTAGCTGAACAATTTTTCTACCTTGATTTTCCTCGTCTCCACCTGTGTGCAAGTAGAGATCATGTCCTTGTTCTTTAAGCTTATCTAATACTTCATACATATTTGGCAAAGGCTCTATCGGTACTTCAAATACACTTTGACCAATTTTTTTGACTCTTTCAACTCTATCGTCATGGATATCTTGATGATTTTGTTCATTAAAAAATAAATAAGTGTCTACTAATGATTCTGGAAAACGGGAAGAGTGAAGGCCATGCTTTTCGATACTTTTTAAATCTATCTCTAACTGCTTTTGTTTTATTTCTTCCTTAGTCAGATTCTCAAACCATCCCTGCAATTGAGCCACAAAAGCATTTATGGTGTCTCTAAAATATTTATTACAGTGAACAAGCGTATCGTCTAAATTAAAAAGTAAGGTTTGCTTCTGCATTTCGTTAAATCCTTTCTACAATGGATGTACAGACAGTATATATGAAAAAACACTAACCATTTTTGTTACCTACTCACACCTAAAACTAAGATAAAATCTCCAATACGTTAGGAATAAGCAGTTGATTTACTATACTGAAATGAGAATATTTAGTGGAAAGACCCTTCTAGCGTATAAAATAGAAGGATCTTTTTATAAGATAAAAAGCTGCAGGATATTCCTGCTAATAAATATAACGTTCAAAATGTTTTCTATTCATGTTGGTTTTGAACGTAGAGGTACTCAGTCCTGAACGATTTATTAGCGGTTGGCTGCCTTCGCCTTCTTTAGGTATATTCATTTCAAGACCTTGTATAGTGAAAGGATCATACATATACGTTGTTCGTTCAGTTTCTGTGTGCGACATTAACTTCACCTCTATTAATAGCCCTCATTTTTTCAAATCATGTTAACTCGTTTACAGCAGGTTCTTTAATGAAAATATCTGCGTTTCATAGGTCTTTTCGCTTAAAAAGATCCGCCGTTTTCTACTTTTTTTATTAAGTTGTAATTTCTTGTGGATCTTCGCCTTCAAGGTCAGTGAAGAAATTTTCTAAGGTTTCCCTCGGATCAAGAGCACGCCCATCTTCTTCGACAATACGGTTAAGCGTAGGGTCATTATTGCTATCTTTATTTTTATAGTTGTTATAATCAACTCTTTCTGCAATTCCTGAATTATCAACGCCTGTAAAGTCTTTCTTTGGCATAAAAACACCTCCTAGCCCTATTGTTTGAAAATTTGAAGATAAAATAAGTGGAAGGTTAAGTTATATTTTTATTTCCCGAGAATTAATTAGATATTTGTTGCAAAGAGCCATGTACAACATGCTTAATTGTTTTACGAACTGGGGAAACTAAAGCGTCAAAACTTACTTTACTGAGGAGGAATATAAGTGGAAGGAAATCCAAGCACAAGACAGTTTCAGGATGATTTAAAGCAGTATCAAATGCCAGATTCAGTAAAACAACAAAAATCTGGAACTTATCGAGTTGGATTTGAATCAAACACTGGAATTGAAAAAGTACAGAATCAGCAAGAAGGAAAAGAAAAGAAATAAGCTTGATCAATTTATACTTTTACATGACGAGGAGGGCATCCCATGGATCAACAAAAAATGTTAGCAAATGAATTAAGTAACATGCTTACAGAAAATAAGCTGCCGATTACAATTGAAGAAGATATCCATGAAATCTGCAGAGGTTTACAATCAGGTGAAATCAGCGTGAATGATTTGAAGGAAAAAGATCCTTTTGTTGTAAATGCAGTTCAAGAAGCAATGGATAGAATCAATAAACCTAACTCTTAAAATAGATATAAAAAGCAATCCTTTGAGGCAGCTTTTTGAATATTGATCGTTTTCATCAAGCAAAAGACTAACTCTTTATGGGACTGACCCCTGATTTCGAGACAGGGATCAAAACACCTTTTAAACAGCCAGTTGTCGGTATTGTACCGGTGAC
>NZ_JBHZOZ010000014.1:0-109561 GCF_042787865.1 Priestia sp. YIM B13486
GGATGGAGATCATCTTGGCGTCTAGATGAGTAGCGTTAGCTACACTGTAAGAAAGCGACTTCTTGTCGCACCATAATCAAAATTATAAGAAGTAACAAACCTTTAAAATTCCTATTATTAAAGGTTTTTATATATTTATAATTCAAATTTTGTAAAAGAAAAGTTCTAAAAAGGATAATAACTCTTGCCTTGTTATATTCTTTAGGATACAATACTGAGATATTTCCTCACCATTTTTATTCTGATTTGAAAACCTACTGTACTCTTGTTTGCACAGTAGGTTTTCTATTATAGAAAAGCGTACAATTCAATCACAGTACAAATGATTGGAAAAGGAATGATTAAATACCGAATAGTGGTAATGATTATCTTTATGTAAAATCTAATAACTCTTCTTATAGCTGTAAATAGATAAAAACATATTGACATTTAATTTCAAACTAACTATGATGATATACATTACATACACTTTAATTTAATAAACAAAAGCTAAGATAGGATCTTAAGTAATCCTAATCTCCCTGTTATAGAGAGCTGATAATTGGTGGAAGTCAGTACAAAGATTAGAGATGAAATTCACTCCTAGAGCTTCCTCTTCTAATGGTGTTTTAGAGAGGACGGATAAAACCGTTATGGTAATTAAGAGGTAAGATGTTTTTACAATATAGGGTGGTACCGCGAAATTTTCGTCCCTGCTGAATAATTCAGCAGGGACTTTTTTATGTTAAAAGGAGGGCATCATGAAAGAAAATACTGCATCAAAGAATACGTTAAAAAAGCAATTATTACCGCGACACATTCGAATGATTGCTATTGGAGGAATGATTGGAACAGGGATTTTCAAAGGGAGTGCTGATACAATTGGATTAGCAGGACCTTCGGTTATCTTTTCGTATCTATTTGCTGGACTATTGCTTCTCATTGTAATGGGAGCTTTGGCTGAAATGGCTATTGTATACCCATCGCACAATATGAAAGATCTAATTCAAAAAGCTTTTGGAAGACGTTTTTCTTTTGTAATGGGGGCTACTTATTGCTTTATGTGGCTTACTGTGTGCGTTATTGAAGTCATCGCTGCAGGTAGTTTTCTGCAATATTGGTTTTCTTCTATTCCTTTATGGATTCTTTGTCTTATTTGTTCAATTGTACTTATTTTAATTAATGCTACAAGCGTAAAGTCTTTTGGAGAAATTGAGTTTTGGTTTGCTGGTATTAAAATTTTTGTTATTATTGCTTTTATTTTATTAGGTATAGCGATACTATTTGGAATTATGCCAAGTAATAATTCATCTTCTCATTATCTTCATAATTATAGTGATTTTGTGCCAAATGGCTGGAAAGCCGTTTTTTCTACATTACTTGTAGTCATTTTCTCGTATGGAGGATCAGAACTCATTGGTTTAACTATTACGGAAACAAAAGATGCTGAAAAGGTATTACCAGGGGTAGTTAAAGGCGTTATGTGGAGAGTAGTTCTGTTTTATACTTTGCCTATTTTTATTATCTGTGGCTTGATACCATGGGATAAAATTGATGCAAATGCTAGCCCTTTTGTCCAAGTATTTGAAACAGCCGGGCTTCAAGGTGCTTCTCATATTATGAACTTTATTTTATTAACAGCTGTCCTTTCAGCAGCCAATTCAGGTATTTATGGCTGTACAAGGATGCTTCATTCTTTATCTCAGTCGGGAGATGCTCCTAAAAGTTTGTCCTATGTAAATAAACAAGGCGTACCTGTTTACAGTTTAGCTTTCAGTGTCCTATTTTTATTATTGGGAACGTACCTCGTATACTTATATCCTGAAAAAGCTTTTTCTTATTTATTAGCTATTCCTGGATTTACAGTTTCTCTTATATGGATTAGTATTTGCTTAGCTCAGCTAAAGCTACGTCCTCAATATAAAGAAAAACCATATTTTAAACTTTGGGGCTTCCCTTATTTAACGCTTTTTGCCGCATGTACATTAATTATTAGCTTCATAGTCTTTCTCATAGACAGTGCGAATAGGTTAAGCTCTATAGTTTGTGTAGCATTCGTTCTTATAATGGTAATTATTTCATTTTTCAAAAGGAACACCAAACCTACTTCTCTTGAAGTACCGAATGATACCAATTAGATTTTACATTCTTCAAAAACTTAAATCAAAAAAAGATACTTTATAAAGTATCTTTTTTTGATTTATAGAATCACTTGCTTCATCTGAGGGCATTTTTAGTGATTTAACTCACGATTTGTTTTTGGGATTTTGCTCTTCATTCCAAGCCTCTAAGGTTTCAAGGCCTGTTAAGTGCCCAAAATGGTGATATATGATTGCGTTTGACATACCTTTGTTATCCACACTGTAAATTCGTTAATCATGTTAATTAACTCGCGAATGTACTTGTTTTTTTGATGATCAAACTGTTTGTACGTTCCCTCTACTTTGCTAAAATCAATCCATTTCTTTAGTTTAATCATAGGCGGATTAGTGCTCAAAAAATATGCGAGTTCTTGCAGCTGATTACTAATCCTTAGCCATGTTTCTGCCTTGATTTCTGTCACTTGGGTAGGTTGGTACTGTGGCACATACTTGCAAATCGTGGTATAGAAATAAGCAAAAGCTTCATCAGCAAAATAGACCGAGTCTTTATTCCAATACTTTGCATTGTACTCACCTGGTTTCACTTCTATATAATAAGCATTTTCGACCTTGTCCACATTGGTTATCATTTCAAAAGGAGATTCCATAGTAACACCTCTTTTTTAGATAACGTTAGTATGTCCTTTTTTATTAGTGATTTACCTAAAAATTACTCCCAAGTTAATATCGTGTACTTTTATTTTTTTAACCATTTATAAAACATAGGTATGATTGCCTTTCCTTTGAATAGGTTAGTTGTAAAAAAACCATATAGCCGAAAGGAAGTAGCAATTATGCATATAGAAATGAATATCTTATTTACTTTAGGTTCTTTAATGGGTTTATTAGCAGGAGGAGGACTTCTCGGATTAGTAAACCATCTGGCAAGGGGAAGAATCCAATTTATGTATGCTATATGCGGTGGAATCTTATTGGGCTTATTGTTCTTTGATATCCTTCCGTCTACTTGGCATCTATATGATTTAAGAGGCGTTTTATTAGGAATTGTAGCCGGATATATCATCATGCTATGCATTGACCTCTTTTTGCATAAACAAAACAGCGAAATTTCACCCTTACAGGCACTTATCTTATTAACGGTTGCTATTTTTTTTCATAATGTCATCACAGGTATTACATTTGGAATAACAGATATGCACCAATCAGCTTCTGTATTCGCAGCTACCCTTTTACATCAGGTCCCAGAGGGGATGGCAATTATGACAGTCCTCTCTATAGCAAAAATACCTAACACCTTCTTTTTACTAATTATAGCCATTCTGTCGCTGTCTTTAGGAGGCAGTTTATTCATTGGTGAAAGTGTACAAGTTTCCTCACTTAAACTACAAGCTTTATCGACTGGCGCAGCAATCGGTACACTGTCTTTTGTTATCTTTCATGAAATAATTGGAAATACCATCAAGCACTTCAGAAAATTGCATGTATGGCTATTAATTTCGCTAGGATTCGTAATTATTTATGTTTATCAATATTCTCTTTCATTATTTCATGGCCATTAGAACGATTAAATTTAAGTGTCAAAAAGACACCTGCAAATGTATGCAGCTATACCTCACTCTGATCATTTATAAAAGAAGAACATTTCACACAATGTTCTTCTTTTACATTACTTCCTAGGGTCATGATTATGGTAACTAGAAATAACTGCTTAGAATCCATATTTAATTCTCCTATATGTAAGCATTTGTATGTTACCACTCTCTCCACTCTTCTGTAATATCCTCTTCAGTCTCTAAGCCAGCTGCATTTGCAGCTTTAATGATAAAATCGCAAAGTTCTTCTCTTTCTAACGTTTCAATGAAATAATCAAATTGTTCATTTAATTCGTTTAATCCTATAACTACCTCTTTTACATATTCTAAGATATCTTGTTCTGACATTTTATCTACAGAATCTTTAAGTCTATTCATATAAGTATCAAGGATTTCATCAGTGGCTTTAATATTCTCTACAGTGAAAATTTCATCATCTTCCATTCTTTGTTGCCAAGCTACTGTCGGTTTATTATTTTTTAGGTCTTGCATTATTGTAATATCTCCTTAGGGTCATATTTCCATTGAGCTATAAGCCTAATGCTAATCTGATTATATATCAAAATTAACCTAGAAGATTGTAGATACCCTTTTTATTTTTAGTTACTGTAAGACAGGTGATTATGGATATAAAAAATGTGCTAATTAGTGGATGAATCCTACTTTTCACTTAAATAAAAGGTCAATTTCTTCTCGATCATAATCCAAAATCCAATTATTATATTCTTCATAAAGAAAGCGTATAGATTCTTTACTTGAGGCTAAGACATCACATCCACGATCATCATACAAATGAAAAATCATTTTTTTAGAGAGATTAATAAAGTAAATATCATAACTACTTTGGGAATTACTCTTCAGAATAGTAGATGGATGAGCAAAGTCTTCATAATTAATAGCCTTTAAAAGCTGCGCATATCTTAATTCTGTTTTCTTACAAGAAAGTACAAAGCGATGGGTCAAAGATTGATCATCGTCTTCATCTTCATCCTGAAATATACTCGGCAAACAGTGATGGTTTAATTGATATAGCCGCTGTTTATCTTTTATGTATTTTAAATAAACGTTTAAAGGTCTTTTTTGAAGGAAACGATCTTTGTTCGTAGTATGTACATCCGTAACAAAAAGAATCTCATCTCCCTCTCCAAATACCCTTTGAAATAATGTGATTGATCGATGAAAAGCTTGATTCAAACAATCTTTTTCGTGAGATGAAATTAATGGATCTGATATTTCAAAGCGAATGCTATATTTCCATGAATAAAACAGAGCTGGACTTAAAGTTAATCCTTCAAAGTATTTTTCTGAAAATAAAGGCAGAGTGTTAGTGCTCATGTATTTTTCTCCATATTTTATAGTTTATAAGTAACTTTTTTTACTTAAACATTAAGTAATTGTTTTAATTCTTTTTTTTAAGCTTTTATAGTGCCCATTAATATGGTCAAGTTCTAACTCCATTTCAATTAATTGTTCTATAACTTTCTCTTTATCTAGTGAAGAGCTAAGAAGAGCTTTAATTAACCGCTCAATTTTATTACTACTCTCAGAAATGTTATTTAAATTTAAATCAGTCTATTTATTAAAATAAAAAGCACCTCAATTAATAGATGCCTAGTTTTTATTATTATTTTTCTTCTGTAATCATAAACTGTACCACGTTATTTAAATTGATGTGCACTAACTCTTTTTCATTCGAAATGAATCTTTCATATTTTGTTATATGACTAATGACTTCTTTCTTTGATGCGGCTTCGAATTTTAATTCCTTTGTCCTGCCATTTATAAATTCGAAAATAACTTTAAATTTAAGCATAGGTGTATCTCCTCATTATCTACTTATTATTCTTGTTTCATCAATTCTTCTTCAAAGAAAAAATACTTGGATATTTAGTAACCGTATAAGAGTATCTTTTCATGTTTTTTACATAATGAATTTTTAAGATTGTTACTAATTCATTCGATACTCTTATAGTTACTGTTTTTCCATCACTAAATATTTTCACGTTATATCCTTCATCTTCTCTCCTACGTTCTGTTCTTGCCTTTTTAATAGCGAACAGCTAAGGAATGTTCGCTATTAATGATGGGTGAGAAAAATGTGTCAGTCCTATTATCTTTGGGCTAACGTTTACATACGCATCAATGCGCCATTAGGCTTTGGTAACTCCTCAGCTGTTATCAGATTCATTTTACAAAAATGTTCAAAAAATTGTTGTGCCAGCTCTCTTTCCTTTGGGTCATTTTTTAACTCAGCTATATCAAGCAAAATTTGAGCCATCCATAAATTATCAAAATAACGATATTTACCTGTATTCCATGTCATTTTTTGGGATGTTCTTTCATTTACATAATATTTCCAGAAAGGCATCTGATCCGATTCCTGTTCTGTAAGCTGGAGTCTGTATTTTGAATGAGCAGGAATATATCCATCTTCACAAAGCTTACCGATAAAATCTTCATTCACCATATAGACGCCTAAGATACGTCTGTCTTTTTCAGGCATACTGGAATCTATTGCTGTTAACAAGACAGCACTATTTTGGTGCAAACGGATGGGTTTGGTTGGCTTCCCCTTGTTATTACCGCTTTTTATTACACCTGAAAAAACCTTCCACTCTAAAAAAGAACTATTCTGTTCTTCTATGTCACACCAAAAAACCATTTGTGATTCAGAATGAAGTTTATGATTTTTCATAAGTTTTTCAAGTCCCCAGCGAAGTTCCTGGTTTTTTCGTTGTAGTTTTTTTTCCTCTTCCTTCTTCCGTTCTTCCTCGTTGTGTTCCATTTCCTTTTTTTCTATAATTTTTTCGAGTGAATGAGCAACACTTTTATCATGCAGTTTTAGATGCTTTCCAAATACATCAGGGAAAACAAACTTTTTATTTTCCGATGCGAAATGTATTTCAATACTAGAATCATTACATTTAACTATACTACCTATCCCAAAAAGCTTGTGTGTAACTTTCTTATTGATTAGATTCATTATTCTAGGCCTCCTTGTAGAATAAAAACTCGGTTACTATTAGATGGTAAATTAATAATTTTATTCAACTAACTTACCTTTAAAGCTCACACAACTGTTTGAGTTTTTTTCAGTTTTAAAAAAGGGTATTGAAAAAATGTATCCATAATTCTATCTGAAAAAAACACAGCGGAATTCGGAATACGATCGAAAAAACAATTGTAAAACTATTATAACATTTTTTGAAAATATTACAAATTTTTCATTGACAATATATTTTAATTTGAGGTAAAATGAAGTTTTATTATTTATAATAACTCGAAATAAAAGTTTCCAACAAGTCATGAAACTTCTGGAAAGTCCCTATAAATAACCATTTGATTACCGGTGATAAGCGAAATGATTCCACCATTAAACTAATCTTTAAACTAACCCTCCTTACGTTGGCGGCTTAGTTTAGGGATGTACTACTACGGTAAGTGGTGCAATTAAAAAGCAAAAGAAGAAGATATGAACATTATTACCAAGTGTTTAGAAATTCTTATATCAAAAATTCCGTGCATTATTCCATGAAAATAAAATGGTAAGAAACACTAATTTATATAAATGATTATTACTCCTTTATAAGCTATAATGTAGTATGAGGAGTAGTGATGTTAGTATGTATTATTACGGCAAAAGAAACCAAGAACCTTTAGCTCAAGAACAAACAGAGGTTTGGGAATGTACAGTAGAAGATTGTAAGGGCTGGATGAGAAAAGATTTCTCTTACGACAACCATCAAAAATGCCCTTTGTGTGGAAATCACATGGAAGCTGGAGAACGGCTTATTAATAAAATCCCCCTTAATCCCCATCGAAGATAATTTGTACCAATGCTATCGCATAGATTAAAAATTACTACTATATTATTTAATTGAAAATATAGTTAATTTATTTGCATTTGCTTTCTATTTCTAATGTATGTTATAACTAGTTATACCTTGTATCGATCGTCTTGTCTAAAACCCAGGCTTTTTTTAAAGCCTGGGTTTTCTATTGAACTAATAGTAGATAAATCATGGTTTTTTAATTATAAGACCATAAAAAAAGGACTCCTTCATAAGGAGTCCTTTTTGTTATCACTTTTGATTATGCTTTATGAACGTTAGCAGCTTGTGCTCCACGTTGACCTTGCTCGATATCAAAAGTCACTTTTTGACCTTCTTCTAATGATTTGAAACCTTCACCTTGAATAGCACTGAAATGAACGAATACATCGTCTCCGCCTTCGATTTCAATGAAACCGAAACCTTTGTCTGCATTAAACCATTTTACTGTACCTTGTGTCATAATGTTGCCTCCTGCTGTGGAATATTCCACAAATGTATTACCTTTCTTGCCCAATCATACTATTTCAAGATAAAAACTTCTGTTTAAGGTTTTTTCTTCTCTCAATCTTATACCGAACAAAAACAAGTTAAACATAGTGTAACACATAGAGATATTGATAGCAAATAATTGCTTTTTCCCCTTCTTCACTAAAAACAGTATTATGAGAAACGCTCAGAATTGGAACGAGTGGACAATCACCCGCGAAATAAAGAATATCTTCTTCTGATAGCTTCTCAGTACAACATTTCAACACTTATGCACCAGAATCCCCTTAACTATGTATAGTTAATTTATGGTTAAGTTTTTCCAATATAGATAGTCTCAAAAAGTACACTTTTTGGGATTGTAAAAAAATGACTTAAAAAACAGCTATCCCATTCGAAAAAAAATACTTTTACGGACTCCTAATTTTTAACTTTATTCAAACACTAAAGGAATAAAGTTAAAAAATTTATTGGAATTAATAAAATTGCTTTAACGAAACTTAAAAAAGGTTAATTAATACTTTTAATGAATTAATTTACTTTTAATTTATTTTTAACCATATTTTAATGATTCACTATAATTATTGGATTATAATGGAATCGCCAAAGTGATTATCCTTCTTTCAACTTGCTTTCTATTATACTGATAAAGAATGGAAATAGGAGAGGATAATCTTGACTAAAAATCATCCATATTTAGATGAGAAAGTTATGACTATAAAAATCGTTACTGAAATGACAGGTTTATCAGAAAGACAAGTTCGTTATTATGAAGAGCGAGAGCTTATTTTTCCAAAACGAAACTCTTCAGGTACCCGAATGTATTCCTTTTCCGACATTGAAAGGTTAATGGACATTGCAGAAAAAATTGAAGATGGTGTTAGAACACGGGAAATGCGTAAGGATTTATTTTAAAGTAGGTGAATTTGATTTGTTCCTTTAGTCTTTGTTCATGCTTACTCAATCTCTATATTCAATATTTACTGGGTTATTTTTATTCGGATTTTTTATAAATGTATATAAGATAAGACTTTTATGCACTCCATTATTATTTAGCCTAGAGAAAAACATTGATACATAAGGGACGTATAAAGATGTCTATATTTTATAAAAATCATTCTGTTAGAACCCTTATTCCCATAAAGGTTCTCTTTTTCATATGTTCCTGAAAGAGTGATTATGGTAACATTAAGTAAGCCCCTTTGTGTTAAACTGTACACAGAAACTTGTATGAGTCTGGGGGCAATATAATGAAATGTGCAATAGGGATAGTTCTTATTGCTCAATCTTTATTAACGTACTTAACTATTAAGACAGCATATACTCCTTACACCGTTAGAATATTAGATAGAAATACTGGAGTTATGAAAGTTTCCTATAGTTTCCCTTTAACGTACTGGTTAATCTTTATAGGTTTGGGCATCATGTTTTTAGTGGGAACATATTTAGTCTTTGCTAAAGAAAAGAAGCAGATCTTTAATTAAAGGTCTGCTTTTTATTTTTACCGATAAATGGTTTTATGTTAACTAATGATTAACAACAAGCATTAGTTACAGGTAGCTTTTCATTTGGCCCATCGCTGTTCTTGTGAACCTCACTATCAGATTTCGTATAAAAGAATTCCCATTCGTTTCCGTCCGGATCTGTTACCCAAAACTTATCTTGCACAGCATAGCAGCAAGTTGTATCCATTTCTTCACGAGCAAAGAAGCCTTCTTTTTCTAATCGTGATTTATGAGAATGAATTTCTTCAGGAGTTTCTACTTGGAAGCCGAAATGATTCACTTGATTACCTTTTACTTCGTCTCGTACGTTTAAAGTAAAATTTAATCCTGGCTCATCTACTAAGAATTTAGCGTAATCTACTTTCGTTTTCACAGGTTGAACGCCAAATACCTTTTGATAAAACTCCATGGACGCCTCTAGATTCGTTACATTAATTCCTACGTGAACATATTTCATTTACACTTCCTCCTTCGCATTATAAACAATATTATTTTAAATATATTAATTTAAGAGCAGGAGCCGCTTTTACTTGTATCTTTTCTAAACAAGCAGCAAAGCTCCTCAGATAACAGGTGATTTACCTCTTTATCATGTAAATCATAATAGCTCCATGTCCCTTTTGTTTCTTTTGTGATAAGGTTTGCTTCTAATAAAATTTTTAAATGATAGGAAAGTTTAGATTGAGACATCCCAAAGAATTCAGTTAGGTCACATACGCATGTCTGTCCCCGCTGGCAGAGCTCATACATAATTTCTAATCTCTTTTGATCAGCAAGTGCTTTAAATTTTTGTTCGTACTGTTTAAATGGGTGCTTTCCTTCCTTAACTGTTTCCATTGTCATTCTCCTTCATCAACTTTTTTTGATTTAATGATCGAAGCTTTCGGCAGCTTTTTTAAAGTTACTATATGTAGTTTCCCCTCTTAGCATAGGATCTTGATGAAAAAAACGCTGAAAGATTAGGTTTTGTGCTTCCTTCTGGTCCATCCCTTGGGTGTTCATAACTAAATGAAAATAGGCTCGAAAGTACGTAACAGATAAGTTTCCAGAGTTGTTGACTCTCACTGCTTTCATCCTCACTTTCATAAATCAATTTTTTTTGATGTATTCATCATATCTGGAAAATTCAGATAAATCAAGACATTAATCAACTTTTTTTGATTAATGTTTAAAATGTATATTTTCGTTGAATATATAATAAAATACTTATATAATTATATTTGAAAATAAGGAGGTGAGTCATAATGGATGTAAAAGCGCAGGTAGAAGTGGAAAAAGCAGTACAGATACTGAAGCTGCTTGGAGATAAGACAAGATTGTCAATGATGAAGCTGCTCCAAAATAACGAGTGCTGTGTTTGTGAGCTAGTTGAAATTTATAAAGCAAGTCAACCGGCTATTAGCCAACACTTGCGGAAGTTAAGAGCTATCGAACTCGTAAGTGAAAGACGAAAAGGACATTGGATCTTCTATTCCTTAAATAAAGAAAACAGCTATTATCAGTTTGTCCTTGATATACTCGATTCTTTACCAAGCGAAGATGAACGATTAAAAGAACTAGAAAAGCAAGGTTTACGTATTAATTGTTGCTAATAATAGGAGGTCTGTAAAGTGATATCAGTTATAGTAGCCTCCCTCATCTTCTTAGTGACATTGATTTTTGTCATTTGGCAGCCAAAGAACTTGTCTATTGGTTGGTCAGCATGTGGAGGCGCAGTATTAGCTCTTTTAGCAGGTGTGGTTGATTTCCATGACGTGCTGGATGTAACTCAAATTGTATGGAATGCAACATTAACGTTTATTGCAGTTATTATTATTTCCTTAATTTTAGATGAAATTGGATTTTTCGAGTGGGCAGCTTTACATATGGCGCGTACTGCAGGAGGCAATGGCGTTCGCATGTTCGTTTATGTATCCCTCCTTGGAGCTGTAGTAGCAGCATTATTCGCAAACGATGGAGCAGCCTTAATTCTAACACCTATTGTACTTGCCATGGTACGAGCACTTAAATTTGAGGATAAAATGGTCTTCCCTTTTATTATCGCCAGTGGATTCATTGCAGATACAACATCGTTACCTCTTGTAGTAAGTAACTTGGTCAACATTGTATCAGCTGATTTCTTTGGTATTCGCTTTTCTGAATTTGCATCACGTATGATTGTGCCAGATCTGTTCTCACTTTTGGCAAGTATTGTTGTCTTATATTTGTACTTTCGTAAAAGCATCCCTAAGAAATACAATCTAGATGATTTACAGAAACCGGTTGAAGCCATTAAAGATAAGAAAATGTTCCGTTTATCAGGAATCGTTTTATTCATTTTAGTTCTTGGTTACTTTATTGGTGAGTTTTTCGATATTCCTGTTTCTATTATCGCAGGTATTATTGCGATTTTATTCTTAGGAATAGCAAGAAAGAGTCCCGCTGTTCACACTAAAAAAGTGCTAGCAGGAGCTCCGTGGGCGATTGTTTTCTTTTCGATTGGTATGTATGTTGTTGTCTATGGATTACGTAATGTAGGGCTAACTAAAGTATTAGCAAGCCTCATTCAAGCAACGGCTGACCATGGATTATTTGCTGCAACCATTGGCATGGGATTCATTGCAGCCATACTTTCATCGATTATGAACAACATGCCAACCGTGATGATTGATGCTTTGGCCATTGATGCAACTTCTGCAACAGGTACAATTAAAGAAGCCTTGATTTATGCAAATGTCATTGGTTCGGACTTAGGACCAAAAATTACACCTATTGGCTCTCTAGCCACTCTCTTATGGCTCCACGTTCTTTCGACAAAAGGAGTTAAGATTTCTTGGGGAACCTATTTTAAAACAGGTATTATCTTAACCATCCCAACATTGTTTATTACGCTTGTTGGTTTATATATTTGGTTATCAATTATTTCTTAACACATCACAAAGGAGATTTTACACATGTCTAAAAAAACACTTTATTTCTTATGTACAGGTAACTCTTGCCGTAGCCAAATGGCTGAAGGATGGGCAAAAAAATATCTAAATAATAATGAATGGGATGTACGCAGTGCAGGGTTAGAAGCTCATGGATTAAATCCCAATGCTGTAAAAGCAATGAAAGAAGCTGGTGTTGATATCTCAAACCAAACATCTGATGTCATTGACCCTGAAATTTTAAATAATGCGGATTTGGTCGTTACATTATGTGGCCATGCAGCAGATCACTGCCCAGTAACGCCTCCCCATGTGAAACGTGAACACTGGGGATTTGACGATCCTGCAAAAGCTGAAGGAACAAATGAAGAGAAATGGGCGTTCTTCCAGCGTGTACGTGATGAAATCGCTGAACGTATTCAGCGTTTTGCTGAAACAGGTAAATAATTAATCAAAAAGCAGTCTATTTGTGTAGACTGCTTTATTTCTTCTTAAAATCTGTTTTATAGTAACTAGGAATATCAGGAATGCGTTATTAGTCTAACCAGATTTATAGATTCATATATATCCAAATTTAAAAATGTAGATGGTAATCGATTCTACTTATATAAAAAGCTACCTTTCCCCTAATTTCTATCATTTGATAAGTAAATGCTAAAGTATAAACTTACTTTTTATAAATATAAGATATTCTTTTAGCTAGTTTGCAGAAAAACTTTCGCCTTTACAATTAGATGCGTTTATTGTATGATTACACAACAGGAACATTTGTTCGACACTAAGGGTTTAGAGATGAATAAAGGAACGCCAGAGCAAACTAAGACAGTTAAACACAAAATTTTCTCGCACGGAGCAAAAACATTTGAGCCAACTCTTATTCTTTATCGAAATACCTGGGCGTTTATTGTAAACGTAATAACAATCGGAGGTTTCAAATTATGAATGATAAAAAAGCAGCACTAGATATGGCTCTAAAACAAATTGAAAAACAATTCGGTACAGGATCAATTATTAAAATGGGAGAAGGCACACATACAAAAGTTGAGGCATCTAGCTCAGGCTCATTAGCTTTAGATATAGCTCTTGGAATTAATGGTTATCCCAAAGGAAGAATTATGGAAGTTTACGGGCCCGAAAGTTCAGGTAAAACAACCGTTTCCTTACACGCAATTGCAGAAGTACAAAAAAATGGAGGTCGAGCTGCCTTTATTGATGCTGAACACGCACTGGATCCAGTTTATGCAAGAAAACTAGGTGTAGATATTGATGAGTTACTGTTATCTCAACCAGATACTGGTGAACAGGCACTTGAAATTGCTGAAGCATTAGTTAGAAGTGGTGCTGTAGATATTATTGTTGTTGACTCAGTAGCAGCATTAGTTCCACAAAAAGAAATTGAAGGAGAAATGGGAGATTCTCACGTCGGTTTACAAGCTCGTTTGATGTCTCAAGCTCTTCGTAAACTATCTGGAGCAATCAATAAGTCTAAAACCATTGCCATCTTCATCAACCAAATCAGGGAGAAAGTAGGCGTTATGTTTGGAAATCCAGAAACAACGCCAGGTGGAAGAGCACTAAAATTCTATTCTTCCCTTCGTCTTGAGGTTCGCCGTGCTGAACAACTTAAACTAGGAAATGACATAGTTGGTAACAAAACAAGAATTAAAGTAGTCAAAAATAAAATGGCACCTCCTTTCCGCATTGCTGAAGTAGATATTATGTATGGAGAAGGTATCTCGAGAGAAGGAGAAATCTTAGATATCGGTTCTGAAGTAGATATTGTTCAAAAGTCTGGATCTTGGTTTTCATATAATGAGGAGCGTTTAGGACAGGGACGAGAAAACGCTAAGATTTTCTTAAAAGAAAACCCTGAAATTAGAGAAGAAATTAGAAAAAGAATTATTGATTTCAAATATAGCGATAATATTAACAACGATAATGTTATAGATAACGATAGCGAAAACGAAAACAAATAAAGGCATAAAACACCTTTCCCACGGCTTGAACTGCACCCCATTATTAGATAAAAAAACTCTAATAATGGGGGTGTTTTTATGTCAAGGCTATTGATTTGCACCTAAATAAACACTACTCATATAGAGAAACAGCATGAATCTTCTTGCAATCCATTTGTATATTTACAATGAACGCACCTTTCTCTTTGTTTCAATGAAATAAAAAGTATAACCAGCAGATAGTGAAGTGAATAATTTTTTGGCCTTAAATAGAATCCCAGCGAGCAACTAAATAAAGAATATCTTCTAAAAAGAAATTTTCATTAAAAAAGCCTAGGTGATACGATAGTAGAACTTTCTATTTCTTTCCCCTTCCATATCCATCGATCCGCTTTATCTCTACTTTTATTTAGGTACACATTATGATTAAGTTGATTATATTTATTTGAGTAATGAAGATTGGCCAGAAGCAAATTAGATTTTACTGAAACCATAACATTATTTTTAATAGCGCTATGAGTTGCATGATATTGCATCAGTAATTGGCCACCATCCATGTTCATCGTATCATTTCCATATAAAATATTATGTTCAATAAGAGTATTTATCGTCCCTCCACGTTTTTTATCATAGCCTCCAATTGAAATTCCTGTAAAACGATTCTTATAAATCATATTCCGTATAACTTGAACATTGCTAGTTTGTTTACCATAGTGTTCACTTGCGATTTCTATTCCTAGATCGTTATGACTTGAAACGTTATGCTCAATAATAACATCTTTTCCTCCGTCTACGTAGATTCCCCCAGCGGAGTATTCATGTTTGTAAGCAGGATTTGAATAACTGCTGACGTTGTAAATATGGTTTTCACTAATGAGTCCTTCACGAGCTCGGTCATATTTCTCAATAGGAGCTACTTTTTCAAAGCCAATTACGTCAATCCCAATATTATCAACGTTTCGAATTGTATTGGCATTGACGATAAAATCTTTAACATTTCCATTTAGAGTTAGTGCTTCACTAAAACCTAAGGTCAGGTTTTCAAGTAGGTTTCGCGATATTTCAATGTTTTCTAACGAACGCGGCGCTTTGGATCCATAAAAAGCTATTCCATGAGCGTTTCCATTTTTATGTGCAGTCTTAATATCGAAAATATGATTATTAATAATTCGAAGGTTCTTTCCACTTCCTTCTACTAAAATACCACATGGTGTATTTTGTTCCTTAGAAGTAGACGAATGACCTATATTCAAACCTTGAATTGTTATGTAGCTCTTATTTTTTATGCTAACTAGCCCTCCATCTGTAGAACGGCTTTTTATTTTTTCTCCACTAATAAGAGGCTTTTCACTTTTATAGTTCCTGAAGATAATAGGCTTTTGTTTAGTACCTGAACGGCTAATAATTAATTGTTCATAGTAGATACCGCCTCTGATGTAAACGGTAGTTCCGGGCTGAGCTACTTCACTTGCCTTTCTTAATGTTCTAAAAGGTTTGCTTTTAGTACCCAGGTTTTTGTCATCCCCTGTAGGAGAAACATAAATTTCATGATGTATTATAGGAGCTGCTGAAGGTTGATTAGCTGCCTCAACCCTTTGGTTTATACAGCATAGTAAAATAAGAAGAATACCAACTGCTTTTTTCATAAGATCCTCCTTAAAGTTAATGAATTTTACTTGCGAGATTTTTAAATTATACTATGGTTCTTTTCATAAGGATGTAAATAATTGCACTATGTCTTATTATTTTTTAAAACTACAGCAATTTTTACATTTAAAACGGAAAGTGCTAAAGTAATGCTAGAATGTGGAGGTTTGAGAAATGAATAAGGAACTTAAGTTACGTCCTTTGGAAAGAGAAGATTTAAAATTTGTCCATGAACTCAATAATGATGCAAACATTATGTCTTATTGGTTTGAAGAGCCTTATGAAGCTTTTGTAGAGCTACAGGACTTATATGATAAACATATTCACGATCAAGGTGAGCGTCGTTTCATCCTTGAAAAGGACGGGGATATGCTGGGATTAGTGGAATTAGTCGAAATTGATTATATTCATCGTAGAGCAGAGTTTCAAATTATCATCGACCCTACGTATCAAGGTCATGGCTACGCCATGGTTGCCACAAACCTAGCAATGAATTATGCCTTTTCGGTATTGAATATGCATAAACTTTACTTAATTGTAGACAAGGAAAATGAAAAAGCAATTCATATCTATAAGAAGGTTGGTTTTTCTATTGAAGGTGAGTTAAAAGATGAATTTTTTGTTGATGGAAGCTATCATAATGCTATAAGAATGTGTATGTTTCAAAAAGAATATTTACAAACCAAAAATAAAAACTAAGGTTGAACTAGTATAAGAGTCCTGGTCACCAAAAAAAGAAGAAAGAATGAAATTGGGCTTCTATTATAGGAGTAAAAAATCCTGAAGGAGAAATGTGCAAACCATTTAAATATGATAACATTGTAAATTATAGAAACCATAAGGATGGTATTATGAGTACATTTAATCCAACAGTATTGCTATTATTCTTAATAATTATTGGTTTAATAGGATTCCTAGCTTTTAAAGTTGTTAAAAGGTTAAAAAAGAAATAAGTAACAAAAAGAACCTGCTATCAAAACAGCAGGTTCTTTTTAATAAGAAGATACATAATACCAGTTTTTATGTACTTTTTTTATTTGTTTAAAATCCCCGTTAAAATCGCTTTTTGAAGGTTTGTTATCGTATGGGTTATATACAAACCCCGAAAAATTGTCTAGCATCCCACGGTATGTAAAGAAAAGAATTGATTTAGCCTTTCCTTTTGTTTCTACTACGATGTCGCCCCCACCTTTAGACAATTGAGTATACTTTTTAGGTAATTGAATAAGTGATGGACTATCAGATACATTAGGTTTAATAACACCATTTTCTATTTGAGTTGCAACCTCTTCTCTCTTATCTTGATGGATTTTAAAGTTGAGATCTAAGTTGACTTGATTGAATGGAAAGAAAAACCATAATGAGATAGTAATGAGCTGAATAACAAACGGCTGCCACTTTCTCTTTTTAAAAAGATGAATTAATGTCCATATAGTCATTATGATAAAGAAAGCATATACAAATAACCAAATAGGTAACATTAAAAATTCTGTTATCATATCAACCAGATCCCACTGGAACAAGGACACTAAAATAACGAACAAACTACTAATTAGCGATAAAAGCAACAATCGACTACGTTTCACACATTTTCCTCTTCCTAAAATAATTCTTTTTTACCTTAAGTATAATTATATATTAAAATCCTTATAAAAGCGTATGTATAATTCATACATAATTTGTTAACACAATCACTCTTCCAGAAAACATTATAAAAAAGGACCCTTGACGAAGGATAGTTCTTCCAAGGATCCTTTTTCCGGAGTATGCAGCTTTTTATACATTGTTGGCTGATCAACGTTTTCTCAGTAGGTGGATGAGAAACTAATGTATAAGAAGTGCACCTTTTATACATATGTTAATTTTAAAAAATATAGTATTTTCAGGTGAAACTGCCTCTTTTTTTTAGTAAACCTTCATAAGATATTCTGATAACATCCAAATTTAAGATGATATACAAATTTCTATTCTGCATGCTTATAAACATCCGGTCTCAGGCTTTCAAATATTGGAATGTATGTTTGTTGTTCTGTAACTTTCTGTATATCAATTTCCGCTGTTATAATCTCTTCTTGATCTCCCCCCTCTTCTACGATGTTTCCATTGGGATCAATGACCATTGAATGCCCCGCGTATGTGTTGCCGACATGATTTTCATTACTCACTTTTCCCACGCTGTTACATGCAATGACATAAACACAATTTTCTATAGCTCTTGCCCTCAATAGTGTTCTCCAATGGTCTATGTTTCTGGTAGTCCATTGTGCAACGTAGAATATGACTTTTGCACCTTGAGACGTTGGGTAGCGTGTGATTTCTGGAAAACGTAAATCATAGCATATAATTTGACTGGCTTTGATATTGTTAATCTCAAAGACATCTGGGACTTCATCTCCCCCTGTTAAATAATGATGTTCATCCAACATCGGCACGAGATGTATCTTATCTTTTTGATAGAGGAGCTTACCCGTTTTTGATACAGCAAAGGCTGTATTATAAATATTTTCATTTCTTTTATTTGAAACTGAACCTGCAATGATATTCACTTGATGGTTGATTGCTAAACGTTGAATAAAGGGAAAAGCTCTCTTTAAATCAATATCTGCTTTTTCTGCTACATTTTTTAAATCATAACCTGTATTCCACATTTCAGGTATCACAACAATCTCAGTATCTATATGCAGCTTTTCTTCAAATAAGGACTCAATGCGGTTTTCGTTTTGCTTAACTTCACCTTCTATAATCTCTGTTTGAAATAATTGTATTTTCATTTTTCTCCCTCTTATTCATATATAAATTTATAAATAGGATATAAATCACAGTTGTATTTGACATCTTCGCCATGTGATGAAGAAATAATAGAAGGTTTAATTTCATCTATAATTCGTCCGCTATTAATATTTTCACCCATATCAACTGTAAACTTTCGAATCGGCGGATGTAAGGATTCAGCATTAGAAAAGAATAAGTCTCCAGTTAGCAGCACATTGTCATCTTTATGGTGGTATATCACATGTCCTGGTGTATGACCGGGTGTTAAATACACATCTAAAGGTAACTTTTTAATGATGTTGTTACTTAGACTTTCAACTTGATGTTCCACCCCTGTTGTTTCCTTTTCTGCCTTATTTGGATATGGTTTTTCGCCATTGATAAAAGGCGCTTCAACTTCGTGGGCGTAAATAGGAATATTTAAATTATCTCTTAAATACTTGGCGCCATTAATGTGATCTAAATGGCCATGTGTGAGTAAAATACTTTTGGGGATACCTAAAGATTTTGCTATATTTAACTGAGTATGTGCATAGTCTTTCATTCCTGTATCAATGATATGAACACTCTCACCATCTAGCACGTACCATGTATTAATTTTGACAGGAATTCCTACAACAGTTTTGTAAGTAAGTTTGTAAATATGTCTAGAAATTTGGACAAATTCCAATTGATGCACCTTCTTTTGTTTTATTTGATAATATAAGTTTAGTAAGAAAAAATAGACGTAACAAGAAGGCACAATTTTGTTACTAGCCATTGAGGTGAAAAAATGTCAGACTTTAAAAGTGATCAATACGGTCCTTGTACGTTAACTGTAAAGCGCGCTTGTCCAATTGAGTTAACGATGCATATGATGGGTGGTAAATGGAAAGGTATTATTTTATCTTTGTTATCAAAATCACCCATGTATTATAATGCAATGCGCCGTGAAATACCGGGTATTACCCAGCGTATCCTTACACTGCAGCTTAGGGATATGGAAAAAAACGGATTGATTGAAAGAGAAGAAACAAACGATAACCCTAAAAGGGTTTTATATTATTTAACAGATCTTGGAGAAAGTTTTGTTCCAATACTAAAATCTTTAGAGAAGTGGGGCAATGTTTATATAAGTCAGCAGGAAGAGGAATTAAGAAAAATTGTAACGTTTTAAATAAACTCCTTAAATATATTTTACTTCTTTTTAATGACGCCTTGTTTTTTTATAATGTAAGTACTTAATTAAGTAGTATCCGCGAAACTATATTAACTTGAAAATGCAAACTTATTCAATGAGAAAAGCCTTTACCATGGCGGTAAAGGCTTTACCTATGCTCTTCCCTAATGGGAATCTCTTGTTATCTTTATCTCTATTTTTCATTAAGGTCTATGAAAATTGACTGTTTTCTCGTCATCTCCTGTTCGTTCAAACCATCCTCTAAAAGCCCAGTTATCATAACCTCCATCGCCTTCATTAATAAATGTTCCTTCTTCAAATACCCAGACACCATAGGTAATACCATCATAATCTACGGTGTCAAAATATTGAACACCTTGTAATTGATCTGAATTATACCCTTGGCTCAAATTCATAACCATTACATTGTATCGTTGACCTGATTCAAAGAATGCTTTTTCCATTGCTCCCTTGACGAAACCACTTCGATTGTCGGCTGTTTTAGCCGCATCTGCAATCGCTTGTCCTATGGCTACGGGATCAACTGTTACGTCTCCTCCAACTTCTGCAGCCTCTGCAGAGCCTGCAGAACCTCCTAAATTCGGTAGAGCTAATGGCGTCGCTAACACAGCTAAACCTACGGCAGAAGCTACAACAGCTTGTTTCGCTTTTCTCATTTGATCTCCTCCTATTTTTAGGTGATTCTTAGAACATTTACCCTTTATTACCAAATTAAAACAAAAAAGATATTATAATTAAGAATGGGAGATGGATAATTTTATTCTTCTAAAGCTTTTGTCCAACCAAACCTAAGTTTATAAGTTTCTTTCTAAAAGCTCTCTTGCTTTTTCTACCATTTCTCTCGGTGAATATGGCTTTTCATTTTTGAGCCACCACTCAACTACGCTGACGTACGCATTAGCAACAAATTCAGCAAGTAATAATTCATTTAGTTTTACATACAGCTTTTCTCTTTATAAATCTTTTTTGATCTTTACTCACGGGTGTTACCAATCGATTTGTTTCTTATCTCTGAAAAGCTTTTCATTGGGTTCTTCAGAGCCAATTGCTGCTAGCCATAAAATGAAAAGCGAGTAATCATGTGACCACTTTCTTAAAACGGCATATATACGTTATGCTTATAACTTATTAAACCATTCATCATCAACAGGTTCTAGCCATTCTGTTTCTCCTGGTGTCATTGCTAAGTGCACAAACCAGCTATCCTTTGTGGCGCCATGCCAATGTTTCACATTTGGTGGGATGTTCACGACATCACCTTTTTTTATTAACAGTGCTGCTTTACCTTCTTCTTGATACCAGCCTTCTCCACCTGTTACTAATAATACTTGTCCAACTTTATGAGAATGCCAGTTATTACGAGATCCTGGAGCAAAAGTTACATTTCCAATAGATGTGTTAAGCGGCTTTTCGTCTGTAAATACCATTTTTAAATAGGCGTCTCCACTAAAGTTGGCTTCCACTTTTTGTCCTAGTGGAAAGATTGTGCTATTACTTAATTCTTCATGCTTCATATTTCTTCTCTCTCCTTTTAAGCGTTATAAATTTTTTTAGCAATATTAAAAGCAGACCATGCTTTGGGCCACCCTGTATAAAACGAAAGATGAGTAATCACTTCTACAATTTCGTCTTTGGTTACTCCGTTTTTCTTTGCTTTTTGAAGATGCGGCGTTAATTGCTCAAAGTTTCCACCCGCAATTAAGGCAGAAACTGTAATCATACTTCGATCACGCGGAGATAACTCTTTCTCTCGCGCCCATACTTCGCCAAACAAAACATCATCATTAAGCTCAGCAAACTTTGGAGCAAATTCCCCTAACAGCTCTCGTCCTGCGGTTTGTTTTTCCGGCATCTCTCTCTCATCCTTTCTTTCTATTTTGATCGTTACAACAGGTGTAGTATAAGACTTAAACTTAGGTTTAAGTCAACAAGAGAATGTCGATGTTTTAAGAAGAAATTCATTATTGACTTAAAGTCGACTTTAAATGATAAGTTCAATAGATATAAGGAGACAATACTAAAGAAAAAACAATTATATATAACTGACTTTAAGCATTCAGTATTAGTTCAAATAAATGATAGAAAAGGTGAATACGATGGCTTATTCAATTGGAGAATTTGCAAAAATCCTTGGCGTAACAGCAAGTTCACTCAGATATTATGAAAGACAAGGTTTGCTTACACCTAATCGGGATGAGAATAATTTACGAAGATATACGGATGATGATATTGAATGGGCGAAGTTTCTCCTCCATTTAAAAGGTTCAGGTATGTTAATAACAGAGTTAAAACAATACACTAAATGGCGTGCAATAGGTGATAAAACAATCCAAGAGAGATTACATCTACTTGAAAACCGCAAACACCTTGTACAACAGGAAATACAGACTTTACAACAGAGTCTAGACATTTTAAATCGTAAAATTGAATTTTATAACGATCGGTTAAGAGGCGAATTATATGATTTTGTTCTTTATCCAAATGAAGAATCAAACTCATAACATAAGACAATAGAAAACTTTTTCTATTGTCTTATGTTTAGGTGGAAATCTCTTTTCTAAAATGTATTTTTTAAATCTATTCGGCTAGTATAGTAATGAACAAAATTGCTTGTCCCCTTTTGATCGTCTGTTAGAAAAAGTTGAGGTAACTCATTCAACATGATAACCAACTATTATTTAATGGATTTAGTTGCCAGATAACAAGGCATATATTCAGTGATTCTCCCTTTGTGGTGATGATCTTCATAAAGAGCTTGTAGAGTGAATCCAGCTTTTAGCTGTCCCCCAATTTGAGTTTCTAAAGAATGACTAAACTGTACACCGCCATTCTTTATAAGTTCTTCATCATTTTCTATCGTACTTTTAGTTCCGTCATAAGGTAATTTATGAACTACTTGTAATTCTTTCTCATCTTCTCCAAATAAATAGAGAGCAGGGTTTGCAAAGCCAGATAGCAGAACGCCACCTTTTTTAAGAACTCTAAAACATTCTTGCCAAACGTGTTCAACATCTTGAATATAGCAGTTTGATACGGGATTAAAAATCATATCGAACGTCTCATCTTCAAAGGGAAATGTCTTACTCATATCGCCTTTAACTAAATCAATAGAATAGCCTTCTCTAGCGGACACCATTTTTTCTAATTCTAATTGTTTATCAGAGTAGTCAAACACTGTAACTTCTGCATGCTGCGCTGCAAAGACTGGGCATTGCTGTCCTCCTCCACTAGCAAGTCCCAATATTTTTGCTTTTTTAAATGGAATAAACCAGTTATGTGGAACAGGCTTACAAGGTGTTAAGTAAATATCAAAAATACCTTGAGTTGCATCTGCAAAATCTTGATGATTAATAGCTAATGACCATTCTCCTCCAGCTGAAGCCCACTCATCCCACATTTTGGAGTTGATTTTTGTATAATTAGCTTTTTGTGACATAGTTACTCCCCCTTTACCTCTTTTAGTATTTTGTTTAATTTTACCATATCGCTAGAAGAATAATTTAGATGTACTAATTAATTTTTTCTGTTTCAGATAATTAATCTGTACTGGAGAAGTACTTAATAGATATTTTTAAAAATAAAAACACCCTTTTAAAAAATTAAAAGGGTGTTTTTATCTTAAGTATAAAAGCTTGTATATAAATAAGATACGAGTTTTATTTTTAATGGCTTGTCTCGAAGCTTTCAGCCATCATTAGATCATTTTTGTAGGCAGCCATTGCGAGTTCATATCTCACCTTTTGACCCGCTTCTACAAAATCAGCTTCCTTCACAAGGCCTGATACTGAATATTGGTGACCTTTAAAATCTACGTTCAGTTCAGTAATTTGATTGAATTGAAAGCTCTCTATAGGAATTCCATTCACATCTTTCAACAAATACTGGCCATATTTCTCGTTACATGTTTGTGCTACTTGCTCCATTACTTTGAAGGCATCTTCCGGATTTTGTCTATAGTTGAGAATAAGACTTTCATTTACCCGGCGTCTTCCTCGGGTTCCATTCTGAAGTTCCGTAATGTTGCTATATGAGACGGTATAGAGGTAGCCGTCATACTGACGAATCTTTAAGTAGCGCATGGTGATTTCTTCTATTTTTCCTTGGCGGTTTCCGTTGAGAATAACATAATCTCCGTGATGGATCTGACGTTCAAACAGGTAAGTCAGTCCCATTATATAATCACGGATAATATGCTGGAGGATTATTGCCAGGGCACTGGCCAACACTACTGAACTAGTGAGTATCTTTCCAAAGTCAAAGAAATGGCTAAGCACATAAATAAAGAAAAAAGCCAGGCCTACTACTCTTGTCACCTGATTAGAAAAATGCATTAAGGTTTCTTCTCGTTTTTCATCTAAAAAGCTCGTTTTATCAAAGAAAAGCTTAATGAATTTGCGAATAAAATAAACGATAAGTATAATCAGCAGCGCTACCGTTAAAACCTTTACGGGAAACTGCTGGAAGAATTCAGTGAAAACCAACTTACCCACTCCTTATTTCTAACACTATACCAAAAGAATGTACGTAAAGACAAAAATCTTCTGTTCTTCATAAACCTTAATGATAATAGCACGGTTTCATCAAAAAAAGAAGCGGTATCTATGCTTCTTGAAGGTCGGTATATTGATGATAATCTCTCAATTAATTGAAATTAAAGGAGTAAGGTGAACTGTAATAGACTAATTTTCTTCGTTTTTTTGTAGACTATTCTTATATATCTTTTGACTTTTGCAGACTTTCTAATAAAGACATTCCTATATGTTCATTATTATTTTTACCTAGTCTATAATTAGCTAAAACGACGGACGCAACTTTATTTTCCTTATCAATCCCTAAAAATGAGCTGAAGCATCCTGTTCCACCGCCGTGCAACACTACATTATTATTTTTCTTTAAAAGCAACCATCCAAGACCCATATCAAATTTCTTTGTTCCATTACCGTGTTTTTTATGACAAAAAGAAAGATATGGTTTATCTTCGTACATATTTATTTTTGCGTATTTAAGTAAATCTTCAGCGGTTAAGGATACTGCCCCGGCAGGTGATATAAAGTTTTCTTTGTCCCACTGCCAGTTGCCGCAACCATTATTTTTGCGGTCATAGCCCTGTAAATTATTGTGTGAAGTGCCTAAACAAGTATCCTTTAGTCCAAGCTCATTATGAAGAAAGTCATTCATAGTGTCCCAATATCCTTTGCCTGAGACAGTTCCTAACACATACCCAATAAGTGAAATACCGAAATTAGAATATTTCCATGAATAATCTACTTCTTTCAATTTAGTTCTTTCAATTAGCATTTTCATTTTGTTAAAATCCATATGCAACGGATTATTTTTGTTCAAATCACTTCCGCCAAAAATCAAACCTAAAATTATTTTAAAATATTCTCGTTTATTTAAAGGTAAGCTTCCTGAATATCCAGAAGAGTGAGTAGCGAGGCGGAGCAATGTAGGATAATACGTATCTTCTTTAAGTTCTTTTATGTATTTTTGTATAGAGTCGTTTAACGACACCTTGTTTTCAAATATGTATTTTGATAACAGCGATACAGTGAAAGTTTTCGTAATAGAACCAATTTCATAATGATATCTTTTTGCCGAGTCAATTTCACCGCTTTCATTATAGACTTTTATAATAGACTGATTGTCCGTTAAGTAGCCAACGGTTAGTTTCAAGTGCTTTTTTCCTTTACAGGTTTTATTAATTAATCGTAATGTTTCATCGCTGATTTCAAACATAATGATTGCTCTCCCTTATCCTTTATTTTTAAAATTTTAAAAGGATTAATCGATATGCTTTAAGTTAGATTAGCCTATCGAGTTTTTTTATATATTCTTTCTTATATTATCAATTGCTTGAACTCTTCGACTTTCAAGCTCCCTTATTACTCTCAACTGTAATTCATTGTGATCATCATCCATTTTGATGTTGCCTTCTTCTTCAAATCCATCATGTTCTTCCCCATCGAAGCTATAGAGTTTCTTTAAAAGCTTCCATATTATTTCCAACTCTTCAGTTGAGAACTTTTTAAAAAGTTCTTCCAAAAAGAAAATTCCTTTTTCTGAGACAACAAGCAGTGCTTCTTTTCCCGCTTTCGTAATTTTTACGTTAACTGCACGCTTGTCTTTACTGCTAGGAACTACGTCAACATAACCCTTCTTTTCCATAATGGTAATCAACTGTTTGACGCTTTGTTTTGTAGTTCCTAATTTTCTAGCAATATTATTCAACGTTGTTTCATCTTCAGGTAAATGTGCAATTGCCACCATCGCCATATGCTGTCTTGATGTTAAAAGTTCAAGAGATTTATCACCTTTTACTTGAATTTTATTTGCCAGAGAAAATAAGGTAGCGTAAGTTTGCTGCATCAAGAAAAGCTCTTTATAAATATCCATATTCACCCTCCATTTTAGACAGTATATTGTCTAAAACAAGAATAGTATATCTTGGTAATTAAGTCAATATACTGTCTATTTTAATTTTGACAATTCTAAGGAGATTATTCTGTTACACTAAAATAGGCAAAGAAATCATGATCGTTCGTAAGCAAAAGTTGTCCTTTCTTTATCCAATTAGATATACTAAAAAGGCACTCCAATTTAATACTGCTCTTAAAAAATGTAAGAAAATCGATATGAAGTAAAGGAGAAAAAACATGAACCAACACACACAACCTTTAAGCCCTATCGCCTTCCATCTTGGTCCACTTGAAGTCCATTGGTATGGAATTATCATAGGAATAGGAGCTTTCTTAGGCTTCTTGTTAGCCTCGAAAGAAGGAAAGAAACGAGGGATCTCTTCAGAAACCATCTCTGATTTACTTCTGCTAGCACTACCCATTGCTATCATTACTGCTCGAATTTACTACGTACTTTTTGAATGGAGTTATTATAAAGACCACCCAGGCGAAATTATAGCAATTTGGCATGGAGGCATAGCTATTCACGGTGGAATTATTGGCTCTGTATTAACAGCTATATGGTTTTGCAGAACAAAGAATCTTTCTTTTTGGAAAATGGCTGATGTTTTAGCTCCTAGCTTATTATTAGGCCAAGCTATTGGCCGGTGGGGAAACTTCATGAATCAAGAAGCACACGGCGGACCTGTTACACGTCAGTTCTTAGAAGCTTTACATTTGCCTGATTTTATTATTAACCAAATGTATATAAATGGAACTTACTATCATCCTACGTTTCTCTATGAATCACTTTGGAACATAATAGGTGTGCTTGTCCTAATCGTACTAAGAAAATCCTTGTTAAAAAGAGGCGAAGTCTTTCTTACTTACCTGCTATGGTATTCGATAGGAAGATTTTTTATAGAAGGACTGCGTACAGATAGCTTAATGTTAACCTCTCATATCAGAATAGCTCAATTAGTTTCTTTCCTTTGTGTGCTAGGCAGCTTGATTCTGCTATGGTATAGACGCAAAAAAGGCTTGGCAACTAGTAAGGCTGTCTTTCTCTCATAAGAACCGATATTTTTATGCAGTTTTGTAAAATTAGTAGTTGATGGACTATGTTTCAGATATCAAAACGCGTAATGAGAAATAAAAAACCAATAAAAGCAGCAAGTTGATTTTCAGTGAATTTGAAGATCAACTTGCTGCTTTTACGCATTAGTTATTAATATTTTTAATCGAAACTATGATTTATATATATTTTACTAATAATAAACCGTCTTTTATAGTTAAGGTATACACTTCTTGTGTGAAGCTGCACTTGATAAGAATTCATATTGGAGATGAAATGTATGATAAATATAAATAAAGTTCAAAAACGGACTCTATTCCCACGAACAAATGCCCAGACGTCACCTAATGTTTTTTTATGGGCTGAAGGAATTGCTTTTACTTTTCTTTTTGCTTTACTTGCTTATGGCTTAGCGAAAGTCCCGGGGTTTAATCATATCGGTCCACTAGCCTGTTCAATTATAATGGCAGTCATTTATCGTCAAATTTTGGGGTACCCTGAAAAAATAAGATCTGGAATTGAATTTTCTTCTAAAAAGCTGTTACGCTATGCCATCATTTTATATGGCCTAAAGCTTAATATTGATGTTGTTATTCATCACGGATTAGGATTGTTGCTTCACGATGTGGGAACGGCTGTATTTGCGATTGTTTTGACGGTTTTTCTAGCCAAATGGATGAAAGCTGATAGCGGTTTATCCCTTCTTTTAGCGATAGGAACAGGAATATGCGGTGCTGCAGCTATTGCGGCTGTTTCTCCGATTGTAAAAGCAAAAGAAGAAGATACAGCTATCGGAGCTGGTGTTATTGCTTTAGTGGGAACCCTATTTGCGATTGGATATACCATTTTAAGACCTTATATACATTTAACAAATATTCAATATGGAATTTGGTCAGGCGTAGGTCTCCATGAAATTGCCCATGTAGCTCTAGCTGCAGCACCGTCTGGACGCGATGCTCTAGCTATTGGACTGTTGGCTAAGTTAGGCAGAGTGCTCTTACTTGTGCCATTAAGCTTTATCTTAATGTACTGGATGAAGCGAACAGGAAAAATTGAAAAGGATACTAAGATTGAATTCCCTTGGTTTTTAATAGGTTTTATAATCATGAGTATTTTTGGGAGTTATGTCGTTGGTAAGCACCTTATAATACCTAAAACGATCATGGATGATATTTCAACTCTAACTACCTTTCTTTTAACAATGGCTATGGTCGGGCTAGGGTTAAATGTAAGTTTGAAGGCTCTTCGAACAAAAGCATTAAAGCCGTTGATTGCGATGTTTATTACCTCTATACTCTTATCATTTCTTACGTTTTGGACGATGTAAAGACAATTAAATTAAAATGATTAAGTAACAGCTACTACTTCCTATACAACTGTTAATGCGAAAAAAGTTTCTTATTTCTCAGGTTTTAAATCTCCTCCCAAATTTATGGATTAATTATAGAGAAATCTAAACCTATAACCTAGATACTAATGGCAGTTCCCTCCCTAATAAACGTTGTCAATTAAAAAACAATCTTTATTGCAGTAAGTAGTGATGTAATAAAGGTTGTGTTTGTATATACTAGGGGTTGTAGTGCTGAACTTGGTGTTGTTTTAAGAGCATCAAGCGGATAAAAAGCCGAAGCATCTCCTCCCATGAAATGCAGTAAAGCAGTGAAACATTTAGAAAATACATTGACGCCCCTGAATCAGTCATGGTATAAACACAATAGGAGAGTTTAGCACTTAAAAGCATAAAAGCGATAAAGTTTAAAACAATATTTATATAAATAGAATACATAGGAGGAAACAACTACCATGGGACATAATAGCAAAATTATAGACTGTACCATTCGTGACGGAGGTTTAATTAATAATTGGGATTTTAGCGTTGGATTTGTGCAAGACTTATATAACGGCCTAAGCGCAGCCGGCGTTGAATACATGGAAATCGGTTATAAAAATTCACCTAAGCTTCTTCAAGCAACTGAGCCCAATCCATGGAGATTTCTTGACGATAACTTTCTCAAAGAAATTATCCCTGAGAAAAAGTTCACGAAGCTATCTGCCTTAGTAGATATTGGGCGTGTAGATCCAAATGACATTCTGCCACGTGAACAAAGTATGTTAGATATGATTCGAGTGGCATGCTATATTCGCGAAGTAGATAAAGGCTTAGAGCTTATAAAAATGTTTCATGATTTGGGCTATGAGACCTCACTTAACATTATGGCACTATCTAGCGTACCGGAAAATCAGCTTATTGAAGCATTTGAAATGGTAAAGAAAAGCCCTGTAGATGTTGTATATATCGTTGACTCCTTTGGAAGCCTAGACCCTGCGGATATTGAGCATCAAGTGAAAAAGTTTCAAGCCATGATTCCTAGCAAACAGCTTGGGATCCATACGCATAACAACATGCAGCTAGCTTTTGCTAATACATTAACTGCGATGCGTAATGGAGTTACATTCCTTGATTCATCTGTTTATGGTATGGGCCGTGCAGCTGGTAACTGTAACACAGAGTTGCTTGTTAGCTACATCCCAAAACCAAGCTATGAGATGAAGCCGATTCTTGGCGTAATTGAAAAACATATGCTTGAAATGCGTCAAAAGTGGGAATGGGGCTATATCATTCCTTACATGATTTCTGGTGTACTGAATGAACATCCACGTGTTGCTATGGCTTACCGTGATAGCGAGGATCGTGACAAATTCGTAGATTTTTATGACAAAGTGACGTCTCCAGAAGTTACTACGTCTCCATCATCAAAATAAGTTAAAATGCTAAAAGTACCTCTGTTAATCGGGGTACTTTTTTGTTTTTGTACAAAGAGCCCATGATTGTATAGCATCTACTTAAACTTTGATACCCTCGATCTCGACAATTAGCTAAATGTAAACAGTCGTGCTCTTCTTAAACTATTATTTATGTATGTAAACCGGCGTTCCAATGGGAACTACAGAGGAAAGTTCTAGAATATCTTCATTGTCCATTCTGACACATCCATGTGACATATCTCTGCCAATAGAAGCTGGATCATTAGTCCCGTGTATTCCATATGTAGGTTTTGATAGTCCCATCCATAAGGGACCAAATACAGCTGGAGGGGTAGTATCTTTATTAATGATTTTAAATTTTCCAGTTGGAGTTGGCGTAATCATTTTCCCTACAGCAATAGGATATGTCTTTACTAATTTAGCTCCATCATATAGTTTTAATTGATGCTGCTTTATTGAGACATCTATCCTTTTTGCCATGGCAGTACCTCCAACTTCTTATAAGTTACTATAAATAGAATTTTTTTATTGTTAACAACGTATATCGAATAACTGTTAACTGAAAAATATCTAAATTAATCCATAAAAACTAATGCTATTTATACCGTTCTAATAGTGAAAAATTTTTTTAAAAGCCAAGGCCCTGGCGTAAATCCAAGTGTTAATTGCCAAGCTCCTATTGCTTGCAAACCAAATTTACGAACTAACACCATTTTTTCACTCATGCTTCTTACATCTTCAAACCATACTTCATGCATCTGTCCCGCTTGATCTCTATACTGAAAAAATGGCGATTTGTACTCTTTTGAATATTGGATAGGCGACTGATATCTCATCGCTGTTTTAATCGCATCTTGATTGGATATAGCAGATGCTACTGTGCCGGGCTTGTAAGGAATTGACCAGTTATATCCATACAAAGGGACTCCAATGATAAGCTTTCTTCGCGGAACACTTTTTATCGCAAATTCTATTGTTTTTTTTACTTCAGTAATAGGTGCAACAGGCCCTGGTTCGCTGCCTGCATGATGCCAATCATATGCCATAATGAACATATAGTTAACAACGGCACCTATTCCACCGTAATCATATCCTTTTAACCAAGGAATATCTTCGCTTGTCTTCGCTGGAACCGCTATGGTCAGCACGTATCCGGCAGGTTTTAAACGTTCACCCAGCTGACGTAAAAATCCTGTAAAAAGATCTCTATCCTCGGCCTTTACACGTTCAAAATCAATATTCACCCCGCCGTAGCCTTTTCTAGATACTAAATAAAAAATATTATTAACAAGATTGTTTCTTGCCTGAGGATTATTTAAAACTTGATGGGCAAGATCCGAACTAAACCCTTCAGAAGTTAGATTAGTAATCGTAACTAACGGTGTAACTCGGTTTTTCCAAGTCGTTTCAATTGCTACTAAATCGTTTAAATCATTCATAATATCTCCATTGCTGCCAAAATGATATTCAAAGATAGAAATGGACGAGGAATAAGTTGCAAAATCAGTAATTAAATCGCGATCTAATTCTGGATTTCGAACGGCATAATACTCCAGTGTACCTGCAATATAGTCTGATATATTAGGGATTTTCATTTTCATTCCCACCTGCAAATAATTATAATGGACTGAAGGATTAGCTCTTTTTAATTGTTCTAAGGATACATAAGCTTTTTTAGCAATACTCCTCATCGTATCACCAGGTTGAACTGTGTATACATAAGAAGCTATAAGTAAGGCTTGACCTGGAACAACATTTGTTTCTTCTAAACCATTTACCCTCCTAAGCTGCGCAATGGGATAATCATATCTACTGCTTATTGAAGACAGGGTATCACCAGGTTGAACTATATGAACAAACATATTTTCTCCTCCTATGTACTCTTTATCGAATTATGTTTTATTTCGTGACAAGTTTAAAGAAGCCATTCAATAAATGTATATGAGTATTGTTTGTATATATAACTGAGTTAAGTGAGGGGAAACCTCTTTACACACTCCCTCCTCTATTGCGCCCCTCATACGGGTAGAAATGTTCCAAAGATTACATCAAAATCTATATATCATAAACGTATGCTTTTAGCGTGCTTGAAAAAGGGTGATTATTTGTCGGGTAGGATTACGTTAAGAAATAAAACTATTTTAAACAATATAAACAACGCGGCGATTAATATTAGTCTTAATGAATAATTAAAATCGAAAAACCTTCTCCTCTGTTAGGTAGAAGGTCATTCGTGTAATTGAAATGTCAATGTAGTCTCTGTAAAAAAGAATTCAATTCTTTAAACGGAAGTGGAAGAATACAAGTAAATTTGAGTGACATGATTTATTTCAGAGCCGGGCTTCCATACCGCAGATAAATTAAAGTCCTTGACCTACTTTAACTTTATTTTCACCTGTACTCCTATAAGCCCATATGATAACCGGAATTAATATCAAAGATAGAATTCCTCCACTTAATGATAAAACGGCATAACTTGATTGAGCCACAACCATTCCGGATAAAGCTCCTCCGGAAGCTCCTGCTAAAGCAATTAAAACGTCTATAGTACCTTGTGTTTTCGCACGTGTTAATGGTTCTGTAGCATCCACTATTTGAGCTGTCCCGCTAATTAAACCTAAGTTCCATCCTAATCCAAGTAACGATAGAGCAACCACTAGAAGAACCATTGAATCACTCGGTGCCATAGCTGCTACCAGCCCAGCTAAAAGAAGGATAATTCCTGAAGTAATTGTCATCGCCGTTCGTCCAATTTTATCAATTAAGACCCCTGTAAATAATGAAGGAAGATACATAGAACCAATATGAAAGCCAATTACAACTCCTACTTCAGTTAGCCCGTGGCCATGATGTTTCATGTGCACAGGTGTCATGGTCATGATAGCAACCATTACAATTTGAGTAAGGACCATAACTGTGGCGCCAACAGCCACTCCTTTTTTGTTCGTTGATCGCTCAGTATTTATTAAATTTCTTTGAGCATCACGTTCTTGTTCATTCGCTTCTATTGCTCTTGCAATCAGTAACGGATCCGGACGCAGCATAATATAAAATACAAGACCAGCTACTATATATGCAACTGCTGCTAAAATGAAAGGTCCCGCAAGTGCTGGGGCACCAATAGAAAGAGCAAAATCTCCCATTACATTAACTAAATTCGGACCTGCAACGGCTCCAAATGTAGTGAAAACCATGGCCATACTAACAGCGGTCCCCCGTTGTTTTGCTTTGGCTAAATCTGTTCCTGCATAACGCGCTTGTAGATTAGTAGCTGTTCCTGATCCATAAACGAGGAGCGAAAGAAAAAGAAGAAAAACACTATTAAGAATGGCAGAAAAAATAACACCAATTGCTCCAACTCCCCCTAGAATAAAACCCGTTGTAAGTCCTGCACGACGCCCTTTTTTTTGAGAAAGCTTTCCTACTAACCAAGCAGCTCCTGCAGATCCTAAAGTAAATAGAGCCGTCGGTACTCCTGCATAGGCATCTGTACCAAGCATTTGCTGTGCAATAAGTGCACCGACAGTAACTCCTGCTGCCAATCCTGCACCGCCAAAGATTTGAGAAACACTTACAACAAATAAGGTTCGTTTATATAAAGCTTTTTGTTTCTCTGGTGAATTAACATATTCTTGTAAACAAGTTGATTGGGTGTCTGAAGCTTTTACATGATCCTCGTTTACCATCATAACCTTCCTTTCAGAAAACTCATTTTATTTTTGAAAATATTCTCCCTAGATCTGGATTATCATAACACGCATAAAAAAACCATACAATATTATAATTGTATGGCAAACAATATTATAAATAGTCGTTAAGTAAACGTTTAAGGATAATCAATCCTTGCTCAAGCTCTCCAATCGTTTTCGGTGCACAGACAGCGATCCTTACAGCTCTGTCTGGACAACTGTTTCCCACTACAAAGCGTTCTGCTGCATACACTTGTACGCCCTGTTGCGCAGCTAATGTTTCAAATTCAGCACCTGTAATCTTTTCTGGTAATAGTAACCAACGAAATATACCAGTTTCCATACCTAAACACGTGTAATTTTCTAAATATTGATTTGCAATTCGATTTCTGAGAATAGCTTGTTGACGATGATTCTCTACTAAGGGTTCAAATTGATTTGACACAATAATACGTGCTGTTAGCTCTGCTAATAATGGTGAAACTGATATATTTAAATTATAAAGTGCTTTTGAAATAGGCTCTTTAAATCGACTAGGCGCTGCTACATATGCTAGTCGTAACCCTGGTGCTATTGATTTTGATAAACTCGCAATATAGATGACTTGTTCTGGTGCATATGATGCCACTGCTGGCATTGGTTGCTCATGATGGAGATGATACGTTGCATCTTCAATAATAAATTGGTTATATTTTTTTGCAATCACGGCAAGCCTTTCTCGGTTTTCAACGGACATACAGCAAGCAGTTGGATTATGGTAGTCTGGTATCAAGTAAATGCCTTTAATATTATCATTTTTACATGCATATTCAAAAGCAGTTGGACTCATTTCATAATTCTTTGATTTTATCGGTACTAATTGTACACTAAGCATAGCTGCAACCGTTTTTAAACCTGGATAAGTGTGATGATCAACCCCGATGCGATCTCCAGGCTGACAAAGACTCGCTAGTATTGCAGCAATTGCATTTTGTCCTCCATTTGCAAATAAAATGTGATCAACTGTTGTTTTGAATCCGCCTCTTCTCATCAGCTTTACAGCTGCATCTTTTTGCCAAAGACTTTCACCTGGCCTCCCATAACTAAACCACTTTTCGTAATCAGTCTCTTGTAGCATATCTTTTAGTTGAAGGAGAAGCGGCTCGTATGAATCATTGTCTGGCAGTGTCGCGCCCATTTCAATTAAGTGGCTAGGCTTTATATCTTCGAGTAAATACGCATTCGATAACGCATCATACGATACGAATGTACCGCTTCCAACAGTAGCACTTAATAAACCCTTTAGCTCGCACACTTTAAATGCTTTTGAAATCGTACTCAAATTTAAATCTAAATAATCGGCTAGCTCTCTCTGTGGAGGAAGTTTTGTTCCAGGTAATAAAACTCCCTTGATAATATCCTGTTCCAATTGTCCTGCAATGGCTTGGTAAATAGGCTTTCTTGTTTTATCAACAGATGGTTTCCAGCTCATCGGATAGTTTTCAAACGAATTAATCGGCATAGTATCCATCCTTTTTTCACACAATTATATACTTGTACTGTTTATATCACAATTATCATTATTAATAATTTCCAAGAATCTATGGTTTTTGAGACTTGATTATGATCAATTATTTTAACGATTAAATATAATTGATCATAATTTTCTACACCTTTTTCTCATGTTTCTAAGCCTCTTGTGACACTGCGAAGAAACATTTTTGTCCTACTGCTAAGAGTTAATAGAGGAGAAGCACATGCTGAAGGTACCAATTCACGCATGTGAAATATCTTAACCTTATCCTAGAGCCGGATCATCAGGGGATGATGTTTTTAGAAGCTATCTTCTATTCAATAAAGGAGTCTTTTGTAAAGAGGAAGTCCGTTCTTTCTTAAATTTTTTAAAATTTCTTGACCTTAATAGTGCTTAATGAAAAATAGATTTTTCAGTCTAGCTACTCATAAATCTATACAAATCTTTACCTACTGTTGTAGATAAACGTTTACAGTTTAACTTGTCTTCCTTTTACTTATTTCTTTTTTTCCATTTTATAACCTGGATGTTAACGCCATGGTCTTCTTGAGATGATATGGTGAATTCGTCCATTAATTTTTTCACCCCTGATAAACCAACGCCTAACCCTCCTGACGTTGTATAGCCACTTTCCAGCGCTTTTTGAATATTTTTAATGCCAGGTCCTTTATCTATAGCTATTATTTTGAGTCCTATTTCAGGTTTTTTCTCTATTATTTCCATTGTAATTTTTCCGGTAGTGGCATATTTATATATATTTCTGGATAATTCTGAAATAGTCGTAATAATTCGGGCCTGATCAAGTGTGCTGAAGCCTAAGCAGTTAGAAAACATTCGCCCTTTCTGACGCGCTTCTACTATATCCACTTCAGTGTGTATCTCAACAGTTAAAGGTTCCTTTCCTTCATCCGATTGAAATAGCATAATTATCACCACTTTCTTTATTTTAATAGTAGTAAAAAAACAATAGGCCAAAAAGAAAGGTTATATAACCTTTCTTTTTGGCCTACATCTAGTTCAGTGCCTAGCTTATCAATGCCGTTATGAAGTTGGGTTTAAAATCAGAAGAATTGTACTTTTATCTTTATGAAAGTCCCATGCTACTAGTATATCTGTTACCTTTGAATCTAAAATTACTTCTAATGATTGACTATGTTCATGAAGTAGCCTTTTTTCGAGATTTCTTTTAGCCAATGTAAGGTTTTCTTCAAATCCTAATTGAACTAATTCTTTCTCTATATTTACCATAATACCTTCCCTGATTATAAGAAGTGTTCTCTGATCTAATAAATAAGAAGAAACATCGTGAGGGAATTTTTCTGCTTTTTGAGTTACTTCCTCAACTTCTTTATGTAGCAATTTCTGATTTTTATAGGAATGATTAGCTATGTTTTCTTTATCAGAATGGATCATGATAAACATCCCAGACTGCAGCTCTAAATTCCAATCATAATAAAATTCTTTAATATCTAAATGTATATTTAATTGTATATATCCTTTTATCTCTTCAATTAAAGTCTCCATTAACAAATCACGTGTTTTTTGAACATAGATAACTTGTTCCTTGTCTAACAAAACCTTTTCTAAAGGTAATAAAAAGGCTTTAAAATAAACGGTTATAAAAGGAGGAGAAATGACGGTGAATACACCTCCAGGACCTCTTCCAAAGTTTTCACGAAGTAACCTTCCCATATAGCTACTTAATTCTTTTTCCAGTTTCGTTTTATCCATAGATGGTGCACCTAGTTTCTAGTTTCATAAGGTATACTATTCGTGATGTTTTATGAAAAATCCTTCTTCCTTATAAGATCATTTTCGGTAATAAGAATTCGCTTTTTATAAAGTGTAAACGAAAGGCATACTAGTATATCTTTAATAGATTGGTTTCTGTTTACCTTTGTGTTTCCTGTGTTTCAAGATTCTTCTTTTATTTAAAATTCCAATTTTACTTCCATAGATAATGGTACTTAAAAGTAGTATATCCTTGCTAATTTCTTCTTTGTATAATTCATTGTCATACTTTTGGTAATCCTGCAACAATCGATGAAGCTCTTTTATAAACAATACAATCTCATGATTATCAGCCATCCCGACCAAATCCTTTCTGTTGGCACATCCAATTTTCAGGTGCTGTTTTAGGGAATTATTCCGTTACAAAAGGACTTACTCTTTTTAGACAACAAAAATAAGCCGAAAAAGAAAAGGTATGAGCTTTTCTTCCTCGGCTTATGTTTGGCACAATGTGTCCAATTCATTACTGCCTCATTACTTTTTTGGTTTTAAAATAAGCGTAATAATACTATTATCCTTTTCAAAATCCCAATCTACAAAAATATCAAGAATGTCGGCATTTAATATCTCATCATAGTCATCGTTTTGTCGTAAGATTCCTTTTTCCAAAGGGCGTTTAGAGATGCGCAAGGTGTCATCAAAACCCAACGAAATTAGCTGTTTTTCAATAGCTACCAGTATTCCTTCTCTTACGATGACCAATGTACGATCGCTTAATTTATATGACGAGATTTTTTCGGGACCTTTTTGGGCAATCTCACTCATCTTTATAATTCGATCATGAATTGCTTGTTTTCCTGGGTAAGGGTCGCCCTCAGTCAAATCGGCTTTCAAATCGTCTAAGCAAACTCCAACAAAAATTCCGGAGTGATGATCTAAATTCCAATCATAATATAAGTGCTGAATGTCAAGGTCTGTAATCCCTTTAATTTGCCCCGTGATTTGAGGTTCAAGAGTTTTTACCAACAGCTCTCTTGTAGTCATCACTTGAAGTTCTTCATTCTGATTTAACAGTACTTGTTCCATCGGCGATACAAAGCCACTGACATAAATAACAACATAAGGTTCATAAATCGTAACATGAACAGCCTCAGGGCCTTTTCCAAAGTTATCTCGTAACAATTTGCCCAAATTATTCGCCAGCTTTGTTTGCTGAGCTTTAATATCCATATTTTTTCATCCTTTATTAAGAAAGAAGCATCATATCCTCTTTCCATCATTTTATTGTACCATCACGAACGAATAATTTAAATATAAAGAATAAATAAAAAATAATTATTACAATCTGTTTAACCTAATTATAGACGTTCAAAACCTCTTCTTTCTATTGCTTAGGAAGTATTTTGAATGTCACCGGAAAATACGAATCCATTAGATTCGTATTGCTGTTTTCAATAAAGAAATTTATTATACGATGATGAACAAAATTTTTTTATTTCTTAGTAGAAATCTATATATTTTTGAAGGAAAGACCAATTGTTTGTAAAAGAGAATTAAGCTTTGGAAACGTGCAAAAAAGCCAAAGCTTTCTTAAAAAGCATTTGGCTGCTTGCTCATTTCTTTCTTGCTTTACTTAAATAAAAATCTACTCATCATTTAACAGACCTTTATTAAGAAAGAAGGCCGTCCTCCCTGACCGATTTCTTTCTTAATAACCCTCTATTTAAGAGAGTAGCAGCACCGGCAGTAGATCGGCGTTTGATGGATTCCTCTATAATTGAACCGGAAATATTTTGTTATAATTTTTTCAGCCTTCTCCCTTTAGCTCTACCAATTTTTTGTTTAATCGCGGAGTGTACATAACTAGGAACCCTGATCGCCCGATAGTATAGATGATGAAAGCCAGCCATAGGCCATGATTATGCCAGATAGGAGTTGCTGTAATCTGTATAATGATATAGACAACCATCGCGTAAATCATAGAATTTCGAACGGGAGCAATTTCAGTTGCTCCTGTAAAAACCCCATAAAGGACAAGGCCAAAACAAGCAACAAAGGGGTAGATGATAAGCCATACTCCATACGTAAGTGAAAGTTCAATCACATCAGGCAAATTTGTAAATAGCCCTACAACCTGCTTTTGAAAAAGTGCATATAAACTAGCTATAATAACAGCTGTTATTATCGACCACTGTCTAGACAAAGTAAGTGTTTTTTTAAATAATTCTTTATCATTTGACCCTACTGCTTTGCCAACTAGGATACTAGAAGCATTAGCAAATCCATCAAAGAAATAAGCCATTATATAGTGAATTTGAAATAATACAGCATTTGCAGCTAGAAATTCTGTGCCAAACGAAGCACCTTTTGCTGTGAACATATTAATAACGACTAATAAACAAATAGTTCGAATAAACAAATCCTTGTTAACATTAAACATCCTCTTCGTAGAATTTGTATCTATAAGTGCCTGAATGGATGGCATTTTCCATTTAAATGGAGATACTTTCAAAATAATGAATAATCCTAATATGAAGGCTGTAACTTCAGCAATCAAGGTTGCTGTAGCAACTCCTTGTACGTCAAAAGAAAAAACATGGACAAAAAGAATAGCTAAAAGCATATTTAAAACATTTGTTAGTATCTGTAAACATAAAGATTCTTTAACCTTAGCCATCCCCATTAACCAACCAAGAATCACATAGTTCATCAGTATAAAGGGTGCTCCCCATATTCTAATTCTAAAATATTCTACTGCAAACCTACTTACATCAGCATCGGGAGAAATCACTAGGAGAGCCGCATGTTCAATCGGCCATTGTAAAAGAATAAAAAGCATCCCTACTATTAAAGCTAATAAAAACGGGCGGGATAAAGCAAGTACTCCCTGATCTGGATCGCTTGCCCCATTTGCTTGTGCAGCAAAGGCGGATGTACTAACTCTTAAAAAGCCAAATACCCAATATAACGTATTAAAAATAAGAGTTCCTACCGCAACTCCTGCAATATAAGCTGGAGCTGAAAGTTGCCCGACAACCGCGGTATCCACCGCACCTAATAAGGGCGTAGTCATCGTTGAGATTGTCAGGGGAATCGCCAAAGTAAGATACGTACGATGATTCATCCAACTGGCCTCCTTCTATCGTTTCGAGTTAAACATAACAGCAATAGCCTCGATTACGTGGATGAAATCGAGGCCTTAAAATGCATGAGTATAGTAATATCTTTAAATTAAATATAATTGCTCTTTGTTCTAATCGAGCGAAAACGTGGATGCTCGGCAAGTATAGAACCTCTCATCTCTTTTACCACAGGATTTTCTGAACTAAAGAACTCATTTTTCGAATTATAATGTTCAATTAATTCTCCTTTTTCTAATACACCTAATGTATCGCTAATCATGCAAGCGGCTTTGATATCATGTGTAATAAAAAAATACGATAAGCCAAAGTCTTCTTTTAACTCTCTTAATAGTTCTAGAATAAGAGTTTGCGTAACCATGTCTAGACTGCTTACAGATTCGTCTAAGACAATGAGCTTCGGCTTAAGAGAGACTGCCCTTGCAATATTGATTCTTTGCAGCTGACCACCACTAAATTGATGTGGATATTTTTTTAAGTCCTTTTCACCGAGTCCTACTTTTTCTAATAATTCAATTACGGTTCGTTTTTGTTCAGCTAATGTTAATTTCTCATAGTTTTCTAACGGCTCTGCAATAATACGTTCAGCGGTCATTCGGGGATTAACTGCTGAGTATGAATCTTGAAAAACAACTTGAAGATCACGCCGAATTTTTTGGCGAGTGTACTTATCTACCGTATAGATATCATGTCCTTGAAAAAGAATCTGTCCATGCTTTGGCTTTTCCAAACCAAGGATTACTTTTCCTAACGTACTTTTACCGGCTCCACTCGTACCCAACATTCCTAAACATGTCCCTTCTTCAATAGAGAAGGAGATATCAGAAAGTACTTTCTTAGAACGATTTTGCCATTTGAAAAAAGTTCGATTTCCGTAGCTATGAGTGACTTCATTTACTTGTAATAAACTCACTTGTTCACCTCTTATAAAATGCTTTCCACATATCAAATTAAGTTGGTCATAGGTTCTTCTAAATATAATGTTGGTCTTGCATTTAACAGCTTCTTTGTATACTCATGCTTGGGTGAATCAAACAGCTGAAATACACCTGCTTTTTCTACTATTTTTCCATGCTGCATAACGGCTACTTCATCTGCCATTTCAGAGACAACTCCTAGATCGTGTGATATTAATAAAATTGCTGAACCATATTCGGAACGAATTTTATCCAAATGACGTAGTACATTCTTCTGATTATTTACATCTAACGCGGTGGTCGGTTCATCAGCGATAATAACAGCTGGATGCAAGCTTGCTGCAATAGCAATCATTACTCGTTGAAGCATACCCCCACTTAGTTGAAAAGGATAGTATTTCAAAAGCTTGCCAGGGTCAGGTAAGTTTACTTGTTTCATTGACTCAATAGCAAGCTCTGTTGCCTGTTTTTTATTCAAGCTCGTATGAGAGCGAATAGTCTCAACAAATTGGTGCCCAATAGTAAAAACTGGTGTAAAAGCATTCATCGGGTTTTGCATAATAAACGCTATGTCCTTGCCACGAATCTTACGCATTTCTTTCTCAGCTAAACCGTTTAATTCTTGCCCTTTTAGCATTATGCTCCCTTCAATTGTTGTTTCCTTACGATTAAGGAGCTGAAGAATAGACATACTTGTGACGGTTTTACCACAACCGCTTTCACCAATAAGACCAAGAATCTCCCCAGGCTTCAGTTCAAAATTGATATCTTGAACGAGAGTTGTAATACCGTTTTTTGCTTTTATTTGAACATGTAAATCTCTAACTTGTAATACTTTTGACTTGTCTGTTCCCAACTTTCTTCATTCCTTTTTAAAATCGACGTTTGACACCGTAACGCTCTGATAATGCTTCGCCTAATAGATTGAATGTAACAATAACAAGCATAATAGACAAACCTGGATAAAGCATCAGTTCCGGATTCGTCCGAATATATGATTTTCCTTCGTGAATCATTGCTCCCCATTCAGGTGTAGGAGACTGAACGCCTAATCCCAGAAAAGACATAGCAGATATATCCATGATTGCCCAGCCCATTTCCAGTGTACCCATTACGACAAGCGGGGGTAACACATTGGGGATAATATGATTTTTAATGATCTTCCATTGAGAGGAACCACTGATCTTCGCAGCAGGGATAAAGTTCTGCTCTTTCAAACTAAGGGCCATTCCTCGGAACATTCTCGCGTAATAAACCCATTGTACAAGCATCAGCGCTAAGATTACTTGTGACAGTCCAGGACCAAATATACCAACCAATCCTAATACAAGAATAAGGCTTGGAAAAGCCATAACAGCATCGCAAAATCTCATTAAAACATGATCGACCCAGCCACCTTTATAACCTGAAAAAGTTCCAATAATTAAACCAATGGCTAATGATGAAATGAAAATAAGTATAGCAAAACCTAATGAGATGCGTGCTCCATATAGAATACGTGACAAGTTACATCTTCCTAAATGATCGGTTCCTAATGGGAAATTCCAGCTTGGAGGCTGCAATTTATAAGCCAAATTGACGGCAACGGGATCATTTGGTGTAATCCAAGGGGCCAAAATGGCGATGATAAAAAGAATACCTAATATCGTTGAACATATGGGAATTACTTTTTCATTTTTAAATATCGTACGTATACTTGTTATCATCGATGTTGCCCTTCTTTCCTGGAAATACGTGGGTCGATATACATTTGAACTATATCTACAATTAAGTTACTCAAAATAAATAAACTAGCCGCTATTAGTACATAGCATTGTATAACAGGTATATCACGATTAAAAATAGCTTCAATGAAATAACGTCCAAATCCAGGCCAAGAAAAAACCGATTCAACGATAATTGTGCCCGTAAGTAATTTCCCAAGATTCATTCCAAGCCCAGTTATCATTGGAGAAATAGCAATTCTCAGCACATGCTTTGTCATAATCGTTTTTTCTTTAAGTCCTCTAGTTCGAGCAAATAGCACATATGGTTGCTGCAAGTTTTCAAGAACACTGGCACGTAATAATCTTGTATACATTGCTATTAAAGGAAGAGCTAGCGTAATGGAAGGCAGTACAAGATGCTGCCATGTCCCAATCCCTTCAACTGGAAAAAGGTTAAGCTTAACAGAAAAGAAAAAGACCAATATATAGCCCAGCCAAAAACTTGGAATAGATGCACCAAAAAAGGAAAGTAAACGACTAAAATGATCAATAGCGCTACCTTTCTTTACTCCCGCCAGAAATCCAAGAGGCACGCTGACGAACACGGCTATTAATATACTTACTATAGCTAGTTGGATGGTCGCTGGTATTCGATATATAACCTCATCCCAAACCGGCTTATTCGAAACATAAGATATGCCAAAATCAAGTTGGCATATCTTCATAATAGAGTTTGCATATTGAATAAAGAATGGTTGATCTAAACCAAACTCATGTCTTTTTTGAGCTAAAATCTCATCAGTCGGCTGGATATGGGCTGCTGTTAAATAAGCTTCAGCTGGATCCACCGATGAAAGGTGAACCATTCCAGTCGTGAGAAGTGTGGCCAAAAGAAAAACTGGAATGATGGACATAATTCGTTTCAGTATATAATTGCCCATGAAAACCTCCTGCTAGTTACTGTTTGATGCTAATTCCTGTGAATGGATTCTCGTCACGATTAGCAGGGAAATTAAAATTCGTTACATTCTTTTGATAAATGGCTGTTTTCTTCATATACGAAATAGGAATAATAGCTCCTTGGTCTTGTATTGACTTTAAAATAGATGAATAGAGCTGTTGGCGCTCTTTTTCATCTGTTGTTTGAGGAACCTTCGCCATTTGTTTAATTAATTCATCTTTATTTGGATATGCTGAAATAGCTTCATTAAACCCATACCCTTTTGATGAGACAATGTTTAAAAATGTATGAGGATCATAAGGAGCACCAAAATTACTATAGAAATTAATATCAAATTTATTATCTTTAAATCTTTGAACTTGGTCTGGTAGTTCAACTCCCTCAATGTTTAATTTCACACCAATTGCCGCCCATTCAGATTGAAGAGTTTCGGCCATTGCTTTTTGAATTGATTCTGCTGAATCATACATTAGGTCAATTTCAAGTAACTTTCCATCTTTTTCACGAACTGTTTTTCCTTTAGGGAGTTTCCATCCTGCTTTGTCTAATAGTGCCTTTGCTTTTTCTACATTATACTTTACCAACTTCACATCAACATCTTTCGTGTAAGGTAAATTTGCAGGTAAGATATGGTCTGCTTTTTCTTCTAAACCTGAAGTCACTCCTTTAACCAAAGCTTCTTTATTAAAACCATAATGAAGGGCTTGTCTTACACGTTCATCTGAAAGCTGTTCTGTTTTTGTATTCATAACAAGCTGTCTTGTGGCAATTGGTTCAGAAACCCTAGTTTCATATTTTCCAGTAGACTTTAATTGCTTAAACGTGTCTAGACTGACAACTCCTTCTCCATAAATCATGTCTAAATCACCTTTTTCAAATGCGAGTACTCTCGTTTCCGCATCTGGAATAACTTTCACTTTGATTTTTTCTACTTTTGGAATCTCTCCCCAATAATTTTCATTTCGTTTATAAATAGCATATTCGTCTACTTTATACTTTTCTAAAATCCATGGACCTGTACCTACCGGTTTAACGATACCTTTTGAAGTATCACCATCTTTAGGAAAACCAGCTTCACCCAAGAAACGAACTGGTCGAACTACAGCTAGCTCTTGAATTGTTGGGTAATATGGTTCAGTCAATGTTAATTTAAAAGTATTTTTATCCACTACTTCTGTTTGAGCTATTTTTGTAATGAAACCCAACCAACTATGTAATTCTTTATTATTCAAAATAGTGTCAAAATTCTTTTTAACAATTTCTGCATTAAAATCTGTTCCATCGGAAAATTTTACACCTTCACGCAAATGAAACGTGTATACTTTACCATCCTCAGAAATTTCCCATGACTTAGCTAGATTTGGTTTTATCTTACCGCCGGCTTGATAGCTTACTAACGGTTCATATACCATAGATTGAGCAAATAATTGTGAAGGATTGTAGACATGTGGATTCATTTCTCCTACATCTCTCGGCCAAGCAATCGTAAGCATGTTATCATGATTGCCTTTCGATGTTGATTCCTCATTATTAGCGTTTGAACAACCAACTAATAATGTCGACAAAATTAAAATAAACATAAAAGCTAACTTAATTTTCAGACTAATTTTACCCTTAGACATAACGGTGTCTCCTCCTACTTGATGTTGATAATCGTTTTCAATTGTAAGCAGGATTGGCATTCTTGTCAATGTAATATTAAAAACTTTATTTTCAATATTGTTATCCCGTTTGTGAAAGTAACTTTCTAATAAAATAAGCTAATCCTTATTTATATGTATGATATAAACTTAATTATTGCTTAATATATAGAATTAATGCTATATCTTCTTTGTGTAAATAGATATTTCCTACTTTTTTTGGAATTTACTGCTTTTTTATTTACGTTTGTTTGTATAAAAAGGTGTAGATCTTTAAATTGTCTGCTTTAGATATTCTCAATTATGGCTTATGTATTATGTCCTCTTTTAACATATTATATTGGGGTAAAATTCCTTTTATCACCCACTTTGTTTATACAGGTTTGTTGTTGAAAACCTTGTTTTTGACAAATAATATATTTACTTTGACTTAAATGATGGGAAAATATGAAGATTTTCGGAATAAATATATTGGCTCTTTTATTGACAACTGCAAACCTCCTATAATGGATGGTTTGTTAGATTAGAGCGTAGATTCATTTTTGAGGGAATGAGTTATAGCATGTAGTCAAATTATTGTTGGGGAAATATAGCTTTATCTTTTAATTGATGTATCGCAGGGACATACTAAAAAATGAGGTGATACTATGGAAATAAATCGAGCTAAGCAAATTCTTTCTTCACCCAAGGAAATTGATGTTCATTACCACGGAGTTTCTATTTGGATTAAAAGTGTAGATGAAACATCAAGTATGGCTACCGTTCATGCGAGAGGAACACATGATGAAGACCGTATGGTTCCAGTCCTTGATTTAGAAGAAAAATAAAAAGCCAGAAAGGAAGAATGTGGAATTTTCACATTCTTTTCTTCCATCTTCAAATAGAACCGAATAACTGATACCATATTTCTCTAAGCTTTATTTATAAGAAAAAAGAGGTGCAGCATGAAAGAGAAAAAAGAACCACAATTCAGAAGTGGCGAGCTAGAAAATGCGGAACTAAAAGGCTATTATGGAATGGATCCTGAAACTAGCCTTCAATCTGTTAATTTTGCTACGACAGAGAACCTATACTTAAATGAACATTACCAGGAAGATTCTAAAGAAAATGAATAAAGAGAGAAGAGAATAACTGATCTTTATTTCTTTAGTTATACATTTTTAATAAGTTGTCAATAAAGGGGTTGTAGATACCATATTTCAATCTTGGCTTATTCTTACTTCTGCAAAGATATTACCTAACACATAACGTAGCAAAGAGCCACTTGCTTTACGCAAGTGGCTCTTTGCTACGTTAATTGAATACACTTGAATCCCTAATAAATAATGGCAGATAGCAATCTATAAGTGATTTAGATTATTCTTTAACTAATTTAACAAGCATATGAGCAAGATGATGTTGTTCTTCCTCATTTCCAACTTTCCATAACTCATGTAACAAGTATTGCTCTTCATTTTGTGGCTCCTCATGCGTTGCGAGATAATCAGCTGTTTTTTTAGCTGCTAGAGCTAATTGATTATCATTTAACCCTAGTTTCTCACCTTTTGTGACTTTATCTCCTAAGTAACTTTTAAATTCGTTAAAACTAGAAAGGATGTTGTCTTTCTTCTCTTGACTCATTTCATTTAGTTTATCCTCTACTTTGTTTTCAACGGTTTCAGTATTATTGTTCATTTTTCATTCTCCTTCCAATTAAGTATTAATGTTCTTATATGGTAAATCCCCCATTTACAAGTATGTAAACATTTCGTAGCCTACTCATATATTAAGTAGAATAGTTAACGGGCTTCAAAATAGTGAACACTTCTTTTTTGACGAGTTTGAATAGAAGATATTGGATATTAAAAAAGAAAAACTCCCCTAGTGCGTTAAAGGAGTTTTTCTTTTTTTTTAATATTAAGGGTGTAATTGCTTGTTACTTACATAACATTTAATATTTTTGTAGATATTTATTATAACCTATCAAATGATTTCGAGAAAGTAAAAAATGAAAGCGATTACTTTAAATTTAAAATAATAAATGAAACATAACTGTTTTTTATGAGATGTATTTTGGTTTTGAAAAAATACAGAGCTTAAGCTTAAATGCTCTAAAGTTTCTCTTATATATTAATATATAAGAAACTTTTATTCTTTATCGTTTCGTGGCACAGCATTAGAAACCATAGAAGTATCTCCAGTATAATATTTATGCGGATAAGGATCAGAAGACTTAGCAGGCTTTGTTACAAACTCTTTCTCAAGATCATCTAATTTGGTTTCATCTGTATTGTTCTCTGATACCTGTTCTAAATTATTTGATTGATTATCGCCCATATAAAATTCCTCCTTTTAATTAAACAATGCTCATTGCTCATTAAGGATACATTTTTTAATAACCTGGATATAAATACTGTTTTTATTCTATACTTTCCCGTGCTTTTTCTTCATTTGGTATATATTTGAAATAAATATTTATTACTTTTTTGAAATTGTGAACGATTTATTTATACCTTTAAAATTCATTATGTTAATTAAGAAAGTATGTTATATTCACTTCAAAAAGCAGAAACCGATTGGCCCTGCTTGTTATTTGACTATCACTTTCCCCACCATTCCACTATTAAAATGATACCTACATATCAGTTCATATGTACCAGGATTTTGTGGTTTTACGGTAATGGTTTTTTCTTTTCCAGGCTGGACTTCAGCGTCAATTCCGAGCTTTTCTACTGTGAAGGTATGCTCTTTCTGACCTTCATTTTTTAATATCAATGTTGTCGTTTTTCCACTCGGGATAGTGATGGTTTCTGGATTAAAGTAATCATCGTTCAACTGAACCTCCATGGCTTTTTGTCTTACCATGTCGGATTCGGCCAAAACGCTGAGTGAACCTGGAGTTATCACAACCATAACCATCGCAAACAAAACGACTAATCCCATTAACCAGTTTTTTACAGACATTTGCATTCACTCCTTTCATAAGCCATATTCTTTTCCAATTCATAAAATAATATCACTATTTTTTTTGAATTAATCATTGTTTTTCCTTTATTTCTATTTATAGAAAGCACAAATAGTTATGAACGTTGAGAGAATCGTGAGTGCTAAGAGAAGAAAATAGCAGACGTACCCAAGAATGGGTAAGTTTTATGAAAGAAGCTTCTCGATTAGGTCTCTCCATTAAATTGCCTAACTTTATAAAATAGTATTGATACTAATAGAACAGTTACAATCATATTCTTATAAAAGAAAACAATAAAAAGGAGTGTCAAGTTAGTTGATAAAAGCTAAGGTTAGTTTACGGCCTATTGTTAGTAAGATAAATTTACCTACCATTTTGAAAACAGCTATACTTCCTGGTGACTCATTTGAAAGCTTATTTATTGCAACCCAAGTAGGAGAGATCTTTTACATAAGAGACGAAGCTATACAGACTTTTTTAGATATTCGCTCACGAATCATAAAATTAGGTACGTCTGAACCAGGTGTTTCTCGCGGAGGATATGATGAACGAGGATTGCTAGGGCTAGCGTTTCATCCAGAATTTTATTATAACGGTCTGTTTTATCTTCATTACTCAGTAGCTGGAACACAAGGCCCAGGTGCACTTTCCGAACATTATAGGCCTAACCCGTGTGATCCTAAAACTTCAAACTTAAGGTGGATAAATAGAGAAACTAACTATGATCATATTGATACAGTGGAAGAATGGGTTTTCCAACCAAATGCTCAGCCTCAAAAAAGACGGACGTTACTTAACTTAAGAAGACCATTTTTTAATCATAATGGTGTCAACAGCTTAAACTTTTCACCTGAAACTGGAAAACTTATCTTAACAACCGGAGATGGTGGATCAGGCTATGACCCCTTTAACTTAAGTCAGAATGATATAGAAATTTACGGGAAAATAATTGAAATTGATGTAGGTAAGAATACATTTATCCATAATCCACCCGTAGTCACACGTTTTAGTGAACTCCCCTCACCTATTCAGGAAACTCTTACGCTCATTGCTAAGGGTGTTCGCAATATAACGGGCATTTCATTTCAAAAATTTTATAATCAGTACATCAAATATGTGGGAAATGTTGGACAAGATGTAGTAGAGTCAATTTTTTCATTTGTTCATTATAAGCCAATACCTGTTCCTCAACTTGTTCAAGCTTCTGTAATGAGAGCTAAACCCAGCCAAGAAGGATTTATTAACCTTGGCTGGCGGGGATGGGAAGGAGATTTTCCAACTTCGTTTATAAAAAGGTGTTCTGAAAATCCGGCCTTGGATGAGAAAATAATTGCTTATTACAATGAAGCGGTAAAAACTTCAGTGAGACGTCTTCAGCCTTTAACTAGTTATTTTCATAAAGATCCCCGCCCCAATAAATTTGGAGGGACCTCACTTACAGGAGTTCAGCCATATATGGGAAATAATATCCCTAGCTTAACAGGAAGCGTTATGTTTACAGATATTGCACAGGTTAAAGAATCTCAATCCCCAGTTAAAGGAGTTTTAGCTTATACCAGGGCAGGTACAGATTGTAAGCTAAATGATTTTAGTGTGGTGGAAATTGATTATAATTTTGGTTCTCAATCAGCTTACTACGTTAGTTTGGGAACGAATCTGGATCAAACCAGGCTTTATTTAGGAGTTTATGGCTCTATGAAAGTGTCTGACTTTAATCAAGGTACTGTTTTTGAAATTGTTCCATGACTTATATTTATAAAATTCGACTGGGTATTGATTTTCTCCTAAAAGCTTAATTTTTTTACCAGCTATTTTATAGGAATAAACAAATGAACTTTCTAGAAAATAAAAAAGCCTTTAATCAATAAAGCCCATAAAAGGTTCATTTTATGGGCTACAGTACATACCTTTAGAAAGATAAAGAAATTTATCTTAACGGATATGACCTATTCCTTTAAAAGTAAATACGACTTATTAGTCCTCCCTCTTAATTTCTTCATATATTACATGTAAGAGTTGATATATCAGGCAATGATCTAAATCTCTCTTTAACCCCTTATAATGTAAAAACAGTTAACCGAGGTGAAATTCATGTACTTTTTAAAGTCTCTTTCAAATGAAGTAAACTCTGCGCAGCTTTTTTTTAATAGACTATCTAAAACTAAGCAGCTTGTATCAGGCGCTCTTTTCGCCAGCTTAGCAGCCCTTTTTCAATCAGCAGGAGGTTTCTTACCAGGAATAGGAGTTTTTATTAGTCCATTCTCTACTGCACCCATTCTTTTTTGTTTTACACTTTCGCTCCCTCTAGGAATTATTACCTATATACTAACAAACCTGCTTCTTCTGATTATCCAGCCAAGTGAACTTATTATTTTTCCTTTTACAACAGGAATATTGGGAATGGGCATAGGAGCTGCTTTTTACTTTTTTAAAAAGAGATTATACATTGTTGTAAGTGGCGCCACTCTATTAACTGTTGGGATTATTACCCTATTGTACGGTTTCAAATTCCCAGTACTAGGTCCCGTGATTTCTGAAAATTTTTCTCTTTCTACTACTGGTTTAATTTTTGCATTTACTTTCCTTTATAGTTGGATTTGGGTTGAACTCAGCTTAGCTTATTTCAAAAAATTAAAAACATTTATTTCCTAGTGAATCTACAAATTAATCCCTTAACAAAGATAACTCGTTAAAATAATGGAGAAATCGCAATCAGTTTTTTAGAAGAACGTCAATTAGGACAATCTCATCTAAACTTTGTAAGGCTCTTTTCATTATATTTTCAAATTCAACTAAACTATTTGCCTGTTCCCCTTTAATTCCAAAGCTTTTTGCCAGTTGAACAAAATCTGGGTTTGTAAAAGTTACTCCATAGCTCTTACCAAACTTTTTGTTCATCATTTCCTGCTCTATTTTTAATGTAGAGTCGTTTAAAACAATAATGATGAATGAAAGCCCTAAGCGCTTTGCCGTCTCTATTTCAGCAAAATTCATTAAAGCTCCTCCATCTCCAGTAATACAAATAGCTGGATCATTAGGGCAGGCTAGCTTAGCTCCAATTGAGCCTGGTAGAGCAATACCCATGGAAGCTAGACCATTTGATATAATGAGCCTGTTAGGATTTTTAGGTTGATAAGTTCGGGCTATAGATACTTTATGAGCTCCCACATCTGAAATCACAATTGTTTTCTCTGAAGAGAGCTTGTCAATAATATGCAAGATATTCTCGATTGTCAAAGGCAGCAAATTGCTATCTATCTTTTTCTCTTCAATGTGCTAAGATTGCTTAATTTGTTCCTGGAGATTACCAGAGGGAATCCACGGTTTAGAAGGAATATCAAGCTGATTGAATACTCGTAAAGTCTGCTTTATATCTCCAACCAATTCGACCTCTATAGGGTAATATTCATCTATTTCTGCCGGTAAAGTATCTATATGTAAAATTGATGTTTTTTCTGTGTTCCATTCTTTGGGTAACCTTTCGACAAGATCAAACCCAATTACAATAAGTAGATCAGCTTCCTTTAAGCCTGCTAGCACTTCATCTTTTTCATTAAATCCAAACGTAAAGAAATTTTGTGGGTGATCTTTAGACAGTACACCTTTAGCCATATAACTATGGGTAACCGGTGATTGAAGGCGTTCAATAAATGGTTGAAGCTCATCCACAGCTCCCTGTCTAACAGCGCCGTTACCGATAATAACAAAAGGTCTCTCATACTGTTTAATAAGAGTATTGGCAGCCTGAATTGACTCAAATATAGGTATGCTTACGGGTATAGATGTAGGTAAAATAGGTTTAATGGGAACGATTTGAGTTGCTAAGTCTTCTGGCAATTCTACTACTACGGGTCCTGGCTTTTCCATTTGTGCAATTTTAAATGCTTTTCGAATAATCTCAGGAAGCGTTTGTGCATCTTTTATCTGAACACCCCACTTCGTTGCCGGTTCCACCATTTTGATAATGTCCATATACTGATGCGAATCTTTATGCTGCCTTCCCAAAGCAGTCTGTCCTGTTAAAGCAACAACAGGGGAATGGTCTAGCTTTGCGCTAGATATACCTGTCAATAAATTAGTAGCTCCAGGGCCTAATGTTGATAAACATACCCCTACTTTGTTTGTTAACCTTCCGTATACATCTGCCATAAAAGCAGCTCCTTGCTCATGCCTCACATTCACGAATTGAATCTGTTTAGAGTTGGATAAGGAATCAATAAAATCCAAGGTCTCTTTACCGGGTATTCCGAAAATATATTCAACTCCCTCATTTTCTAAACATTGAACAAGTGTATCCGTCACTTTCATATTGTTCGACCTCTCTCTAGATAGTATTCTGACAAGCTTATGTGAAAGGAATAGCTCATTAATCTTTATCGTATTTTTTGAGTTTCAGCTCGCAAAAACCCCAAATTTATGCAAAGAAATCCTATTCACTAACTATTGTTTATAGTGTTGCCATTAGGTTCTTATGTTAAAGACATTTTTTAGAGAATGTATAAATAATTGAATGAGTCAAAAAAATTGGAATGAAATTAAACCTCAATGACTGTTTCTTTGTTAGTGAACAAAAAAAGGCTCCCTCAAAAGCTGAAGCCTTTTAAATTAAGTCATTAAGATTTGTAAAGAGGAAACATCAATGTATTATTTTTGTGTTTGAAGATTCTTTTCAAACATATCGATAATATGAAGGAACCTTTCAGCCTCTCGAAAAACATGATCAGCTAAAAGAGGATGAATAATACTTTTAATTCTACATTCCTCAATTAAATCTCTTGCTGTTTTTTTAAAGTCTCTAAGGGAAGCCACGGAAACACGATTCTGATCAAGAAATTGATCCAAAAGAGGTACCGTTTGAGATTGAGGCTTCATAGACTCTAAATCTCTTGCTTGAAAAACTAATTGATCAAAATCGTGACTGAAGTTTCTCGCCATATCTACAAGTTTTCTTTCTGATGGATCAAGAAGATGGCCTATAAATTGGGCATGATCAGCCATAATTCTTAAAAAGAAGACATTTTCCTTTATAATTGCATCAGCTAGCGGCTTCAATTTCCCTTCGTTTAATTCAATTAATCGTTTTCTAAAATAGTTGGCTTCTCTACTAGTATGATCAACCAAAAGAGGAAAGTTATTTGAGCCCGGTAGTTGACAGGTTAAGATTAAACCTAAAATTTTTCTCTTAAATGCAAATATACCTGTGGCTGCTTGTTGGACTTCCGAATTAAATCTTCTCATTTGCTCCGGATCTGTTTGATTAGTAAATGAATGAGAGCGTTGTTCAATATCTTCAAACAAACGATAAAATTGATTCGCTTCCTGTATTAATTGTGTATCCTCACATCTAAAACCTAATCGAAGAAACAATGAGTGTTCCTTCATAATCCTTGACCAAAAACGAATTTCATCTAAGGATTGTGCAACAAATGCATTAGTCATTATTAATCCTCCTATAATTGTAAATTAGTTTCATTCTAAGTTATTCTGTTTTATGTCTGGACATGCTTAAGCTCACATAAAAATTGGTTTTACTATATTTTTGAGGAATGGAATAAAAGATTTTGATTTTAGCCCTTCTCTCACAAAAAGAACAGGTACATGTAGAGTAGGGAATCTTCTTTACATGGGGGGTTTTAAGACCAATAAGTCCCTTCTTCACATGCTGATTACATACCATTAGCATATGCTTCACATTTTTCACCTCTTTTTCTTCTAGAGTTTTATATAAACATATGAGACAAGCAATAATATTTATGAATGTATAAATACAAGAGCCTAAAATTTCGAATTCTCTACTATCACCTTATAGAAAGGTATCCTCTGTAACCCTTCATCCGTGTGAGCTGATTGGGAGTGTGGTAGTACTCTATAAAGAATTATTATTAGAAAATAACATTTTGAGGAATGTAAAAAATGCCATATACAAATAATAAGACGGATCATTTAAATTGGAAGGAGCAGCTTTTATGAAAAAATTGTTAGGGATGGGACTTATTTTGTTATTTTCGCTAAACATGCTGGTTGAACCAAGTAGTGCTCGTGCTGAAACACAAGAACATCGTGTTAGTCAATCTCAGGTAAAGTTTGAAAATGAATTGAGAAGACTTTGGATGGATCATGTACTGTGGACAAGCAATTATATTACAAGTGCAACAACAGCAGGATCAGAAGACCAAAAACAAGTGTTGACAAGGTTATTAAAAAATCAAGAAGATATCGGTAATGCTGTGAAGCCGATATACGGAGAGAAAGCTGGGAATAAACTTACGGATTTGCTCAAGGAACATATTGTGATTGCTGGCAAGATTGTAGATGCGGCTAAAACGGGAAAGAAAGCCTTGGTGAATCAATTAAACCAAGAATGGTATAAAAATGCTGATGATATAGCAGCGTTCCTTAGCCAGGCCAACCCTTATTTAAAAAATGAAGATTTGAAAAAATTACTGTATATGCATCTAAAATTAGTGACAAATGATTTATCTGCAAGCTTAAAAAGAGACTGGGAGGCGAGAATCGTTGCAATTGATGAAGGAGTATCGCATATTATCTTAATGGCAGATACTATATCTGCAGGAGTTGTGAAGCAGTTTCCAAAGAAATTTAATAAATAATTTTAATAATATCCAGTATTATTTGAAAATCCTTCATAAAACACTGTATCTGTAAGGGCTCTTTTGCTGGATAACTCTAAGAAACCTTATGTTCACTAAAAAGGTACACGTAGATATTCTGCATAAAGCATCATAACCAAAGGTTTAGTAAATTTAAACATTGGGTATTATCAAATCAAGACGATGTGTTAAGAGTACCGCCCGTGCATAGGGTGTGTCCTTCTCTATTCTATAAAAATGGCGCCTAAAACGGCGTCATTTTTTATTTGGAAACAAGTTTACGGATTCTAGTGCGAAGGTTGTATTTATATGAAAAAGGTATATAGATTTCTATCTAATCGAATGTATTTTTACACCACTATTCAAAAATTTTTTGAGTGAACTTCCCTTTCTTTTGGACAGACGGCTCCCATTATGCTCTCGTATCTAATTGAGGTTCATATTTATGAATGCAATGCCCTTAATGATTGTGTGAACAGTGGCTAATATTTGACTTCTATCATTTCCATGTTTATTTGAGGTTTTTGCACGAGAACCTCACTATGATGTTATAGTCATACACTTGTTACATTTTAATGGAATGAGTGATGATAAAGAAAGTTAAAAAGATCAAATTAATTTAAGTTTAAGATGTCTCCATTGGGATAATATATAAATAAGCTAGATTTAATGATAATCTGGTTTATTTTCTACATTTTAGGAGGCAACAAAAAATGGAACACGGTAAAGTAAAATGGTTTAATGCTGACAAAGGTTTTGGATTTATTGAGCGCGAAGGTGGAGAAGATGTATTTGTTCACTTCTCAGCTATTCAAGGTGAAGGCTTTAAATCCTTGGATGAAGGTCAAGAAGTGACTTTTGATATCGAACAGGGGCAACGTGGACCACAAGCGACAAACGTAAATAAAGCATAAGAAACCATACTAAAAAACAGACTCTATTTTCAGAGTCTGTTTTTACTTAAAAAGATTTTTATATCAAAACTTATTCATCAATAATTATAGTTCGTGTTTTTTTAATTCTTCTTCAAAGAAAAAGGTACTTGGGTATTTATCGACTGTATAAGAGTATCTTTTCATATTTTTTACATAATGACTTTTTAAGATTGTCACTAATTCATTCGATACTCTTATAGTTACTACTTCTCCATTACTAAATATTTTCTCACTCATAGCCATTATCCTTTCTCGCATCAAAAATAATCAGGGATTATTTTCTATATGTTTTTTTACGGCCTACTGTTTCTTTTCTCCCTCTATTTCTCTTACGTTCTGTTTTTGCCTTTTTATTACGAAGTGGTGCCACTTCAGACAATTGGACAGAGGTCATATTTGATTCTTTTGTTAAAAGCTTTAAAGTGGCTGACAGCAAAGAAACAGAATCCACTTCTTCTAATAACTTTTCCGCCATTGGCTTATATTCCACAAACTCCCCCTTGTCGATAGCGGTCAAAACCTGGTGAATGATTGCTTCCTGATGCCCTGCCATTACCTCACTAGAAGTAGGAGCTGATTGTCTAGACATTTTGGTTTTCGTGACATCTTCGATTACTTTTAAGTGATTACGTTCTCTTGGAGTTATAAAGGTAACTGCCAATCCCTTAGTACCTGCCCGCCCTGTTCGGCCAATACGATGAACATAGCTTTCAGGGTCCTGAGGAATATCAAAATTGTAGACATGGCTAACACCTGTAATATCAAGTCCTCTTGCTGCAACGTCGGTTGCAACCATAATCTCAATCGTATGATTCTTGAATTGACGAATTACATCGGCACGTTTGGATTGCGTCAGATCTCCATGAATGCCTTCTGCTGCATATCCACGCTTTTTTAGCCCTTCAGCAAGTTCATCCACACGTTTTTTTGTGCGTCCAAACACAATAGCAAGGTCTGGTGATTGAAGATCTACGAGATTACAAAGAACATCAAATTTTCGATTCTCTGGAATTTCCATATATTGCTGCTCGATGTTCTTTACCGTTAACTCCTTCGCTTTTACTTTTACGAGTTCAGGATCGTTCATAAATTTCTGGGCTAGACTTTGTACTTGCTTCGACATGGTTGCTGAAAATAGCAAGGTTTGGTGGGGAGAAGAGATTCCACCAAGAATCGTTTGGATATCTTCAATAAAGCCCATATTTAACATCTCATCTGCTTCATCCAGAACAGCTGTACGAATATGATTTAAACGAATGGTTCTTCTTTTCATATGGTCCTTAAGGCGTCCTGGGGTTGCTGAAATAATATGCGGTCTGTTTTTAAGGGCTTTGATCTGACGATTAATATCCTGACCTCCATAAATGGGCAGCGTTTTAACTCCTTTTACCTGCCCAATTCGGTTTAACTCCTCTGCTACTTGAATAGCTAGTTCGCGTGTCGGTGCTAAGACTATTCCCTGAATCCCTTCTTCACTAAGCTCAACCCGCTCTATGAGGGGAATGCCAAAAGCTGTTGTCTTTCCAGTACCGGTTTGAGCTTGTCCAATTAGATCTTTACCCGTCATAGCTATCGGAATGGATTCAGCCTGAATCGGCGTAGCCTCTTCAAAACCCAAGTTATGAACTGCCTTTTCAATGGCCTTGCTTAAATTAAAATCAGAAAATTTTTTCATTTTTTTCGTGCTCCTTCTCTTACTTAAATTCAGAAATGAGAAAAGTACTCTTTAACGAGAGATATTATTTATTCATTTCTGCGTATTGGAAATCAGAGTTATTATTCACGAACATCTTATTTTAGCGTATCTATACAAGGCGAATTTATGCCTTATTTTATCCGCGCTTCCGTGTATTTATAAATTTTTATAGGATCTATAAAGTGTGGTTTAATTTAGAAAGATATGGTTCTCACTATTTCTTTTTTAAAAGGTATACTATTTAGGAGGAGGGATGATATAGTTATGTATTATAACCATAGGAAGAAAAATCAAGAGCCCTTACCTAAAGAACAAATAGAGATTTGGGAATGTGAATCAGAAGAATGTAATGGTTGGATGAGAAAAAATTTCTCTTATCAAAAACACCAAAAGTGTCCTTTATGTGGCCATAAAATGAGAACAGGAGAACGGCTTTTAGATGCGTCTCCTAATCCCCATCAAAAATAATTCATGTCCGTCTGTTGTATAAATCTATAAAAAACTTACGGCACTTCTTTAACTGAAAGTAAACTTCTTACCAAACAAACATGCCATATTTGCTTTATATTTCTAGTGTATGGTTAACTAGTTCATACCTTGTACCCTTCGTATGACCCAGAAACCAGACTTAAAACGCTGGTTTTTCTATTATAACGGGATTTTAAAATCAGATATAATATGTCTTTTGCTAGCTAGTGAAACCAAAAGTAAAAAAAAGACTCCTAGGTGGAGTCTTTTTTACTCATTTTAATTATGCTACTTTATGAACGTTAGCAGCTTGTGCTCCACGTTGACCTTGTTCGATGTCAAACGTTACTTTTTGACCTTCTTCTAATGATTTAAAGCCTTCACCTTGAATAGAGCTGAAATGTACGAATACATCGTCTCCGCCTTCAATTTCGATAAAACCGAAGCCTTTGTCTGCATTAAACCATTTTACTGTACCTTGTTCCATAATAGTGCCTCCTGGTGTGGAATACTCCACACTTGTATTACTACCCTTGTCCAACCATACTATCTTAAGATGAAAATTTCTATGGAAGAGATTTCTCTTCTCTCAATCCTACACCGAACAAAAATAATTAACCTAAGCGTAACACACAGAACCGAAGATAGCAAATACACAAAAATAGATAAAATTTTAAAATGGAAATATAGGTATCATAATAAGAACTAATTTAAGGTTTACTAGCAGTACATAAATTTAATGGACTTTCACCATTTTTGCACCTCTATAGATTACTTACAAAATAATAAGCGCATTAAGAAACCTGCTGTTTTTGTGTATATGAAATTTTTCATAAAATTGATATCTTGGGCATAATACAGGATAGACACTTGGTAGAGGGGGGATTGTGTGAGACTGAAGGATGGAAACTTTTATACAGATAGTAGAACCAATAAGGTATATAGATTAAATGAAGATAACAAAGGAAGTTGGTACCTGAGTACTCATGATGATGAAGATAATAATCAAATGTCAAGAACTTCAGGACGTAACATGATGAAAATGTTAAAGAGTTTTTATAACAAAGTGAACGACAGTTGAAAATTTACGGCTCTGGAAAACAGCATAAAAAATATAAAGCTAGCTTAACACAGCTAGCTTTATTTCTAATTTATAGAGCTAGTTATCACAATGTTTTTTAGGGATTAAGCAACGATACTAACAAAAAATTTTTAGCCTTGCCATTGGAAATCACCCATTATTTAATTTCGATTGCAGAAGCCTTGTTGTCCCCATCCGACGCCATGATACCATTTCTATATTGTTTTTTGAAAAATCATCTATAATTGATATTGTTTTAATCTCATATTGAGATATATAATAAAAGCAAGAAAAAGAAAACGCTTTCTGTATTTAAATACATGGTTACTTCTCAAACTATAAGGAGGATTTAAAATGAGCCAAGTGGAAAGAAATTCTAAAGTGCAGAAATTAGTTGAGTATCAAAAATTCAATGAAGAAGAAGTTTCGAAGATGACAGATCCGCAGGTTGAATATTATCACTGGCTCTATTTTGATGATTCCGCTTATGATTATATGTAACTCAATTATAAAATAAGAAAAAAGCACAAAAACGTTTGGTTCCAACGGGTTTGTGCTTTTTTCGTTTCTTTAATTATAGGATTACTCATTTTTAACACCATTTCCTGTGACAACAAAGTGAGGGGTGTCTTCCTTCCAGTTGAAAAGTCTCCAGAACTCACTGTATTCATCGTCTTCTGACGTATCTGGAAATACCTCCAATAAATAACCTTGAGATAAAAAGATCTTTAGCCCTCCTACTTCGTCCGAGTCAACTCTTTCTACAATCGTGTGTTCGTTTATATCTTTTATAAAAGATTCAATTCGTTCATCAAATCGATTATTTCCTTGGATATTCCATTCAAAATGCTCATTTTCATTCTCCAACCCTGTTCTTGGAGAATAGAAATCCTGCGATCCTACTATAATTTTATAACCTTTGGCAATACGCCAAGAACATTGAATATGTAAAGCATATTCAGCTACTTCTTCTTTTTTCCCCCTTCTGGTTACTAAAATTTTTTCTCCAAATCCTAGCCAAAACAAATTTGAGGCTCTCCCCGCGTATCTTAAATTCAAGCCCACCAATTTGTCTAATTTTGATTTAGTTGCTTCTCTCATGCTTTTCTCCTTTTATTTGCAGTTAAAGCTTTCTTGGTAAGTAGCTAAGTAAATAAATAGAATGTATTAATTGTTTATGGCATTAAGGTTATAGTGACCTATTTCTTTTTTATTTTTAATAACTACTAAAACACCTTTCAAAGCATTTTCTTTAAGTATTTTTATTTTTTCTTTATTTGGAGCCACTGGCAGCCCTCCGGATTTAGTAGTGAATCCTAAGTCATAACTTACATTTATTTTACCAGTTCTATTTCTGTTAAAACCCCCATATCCTGATCCCCTTCCTAATCCATCAAGACCTTTCTCGTCATCAAAAATATTAACTCCTACAGCATTCTTAGAGGCTTTTATTAGCTCTTTATCGGGTAAAATTTTAAAATCTAAATCGTCTTTATCAAAATTAATAAGGTTTTTATCACTATAGTGGTTAATTTTCATATCGTAGTAAAGAGCAAGAGGGACAATTTCTTTCTCTTTTCCGTTCTCTTCTATTATTGTAGATCCTACCAAACCTTTGTCATTAACTACTTTTACTTTGACATTAGTAATTTTAAAAGGTTTTTTCTGATTATCTTGTTGATATTCTTTTGACACTTTTTTATTTGTTTCTACATCTGAGCTTCCTTGGTTTGAACAGGCTCCGCCTATTAACAACGAAACAGCCATAATAGTTAAACCAATTAATTTTTTCATTATTCTCCCCTGTCTTAAACGACCCAAGCCTTGTGGTTGTGATAAATTTGTGAAGCTTAAACCTTTGTATAACGCAATTGTATCGCTCTCAATTGTTATTATGTTTTATTTATATTGGATACTTTTTTTAGTATGTAATTGTACAGGCTTTAAGTCGTATTAATACTCTTCAAGCAAATGAGTTAAGTTTATCAAAATGGAAATAGAAAAAAGTATGAGCATGGAGGTTTAGACTAACCTTCTGCTAAAGGATCCTTGTTATCAAATATTTTCTTAGTCAGTTTATAAAAACGAAACTAGGAAACATATTGTATCAATAAGTGTTTTTAGTTTATTTTGTAATTCCGATGAGACCATCATCAATACCTATTATTTTTTCTTTACTAAATGTATTAAGTAATGCATTTGTGCAATTAAAAACGAAAGAAATACAATGATGGTGAATCCAAAGACATTAATGGCCTCCTCTGCTGCATTATCGCCAGTCATTAAAAGAGAAGCTAATACGAAATATAGTATAATCCCTATAAAAAGGTTCAAAAAGAAAATACCTATATATTTAGACAATAAGAAATCTCCTTTCTTTAAATAATTTCGTATACAAAACTATTTCCGATAGGTTTTTCTATTTATTTCCTATTAGTCTACCAAATACGTGTGTAAAAGTGTAGGGTTTTTAGAAGACAAATGTTATAAGAGTTATACAAAGCATTTCTAGTTTACAAATAAATAGCTAATTAAAGTATGTTATTATGGATAAATCAGTAAGTAATGTTGAGTACTACTTTGAAGGAGTTATTAATGAGACAGTTAAAAGGAAATTATTTTTGGGTTCTAACTATACTAATATTATCCAGTACAGTCTTCAATCTGATTTGGAGAGATAAAAGTTGGCCAGGGTATTACACTTTATCCATATTTTTAGTTTTGATTGTACTAAATATTATTTTGAACAGATATGGAAAGAATGAAAGTACAAAAAAGTAATGCACCACATCATAGGTTTGCTGCATTACTTTTTTAATAACCGTTCGCTAATACCTTGCTGTTAAATTTCAGGTAGTGAAACCTGTAGAAATAAAAGGCTACTATGATCTTATTGATTAGAAAGGAGAATTCAAAATTAAATCAATGATTCAAGGGAAAATTAAAGAAATACTTATTATTCTTCTAACCTTATTACTCATAATCTCTGTTTTAGTAAATTGCTCTGCTTATTTTAATACCAAAGAAATACAAAGCTTTAGTTCACAATGTTACGACCAAGGCGGAGAAGTCATACTTAAAATACATAATCCAATTACCAATTCTTATTCTTTTACATGTAAATAATGTCTACTCTACTGTTTTCTAGACGAACGCTAGGAAACGATTTCAGCAATAGTAAATAAGTGCAGCTTGATGCTTCAACTGTGCTTGTTTAACGTTTAATGTATGGTCACTATTTTCAACTGTTTCATCATTTATCCGTGACTGTTTCCTGAGGATAGTTCCGATAGATGTTTTTTCTTTTATAGTATATATAAGTTATAAGACTACTCATTATTGTACTCCTCTAGATCTTTCCATTTTGCAAACTTGTTTCTAAAATACCTAGATATTTCTTCGTCCTTGCTCAGAAGTAAAATTAAAGATGAGTCCCAAAAAACTAATTCTATAGTTGCTTTAGGGTGCTGAATTATTGGTTCTTCAATCCAAAAATCCGGATTACCATCAGCATAAGGCTCTTCTTTAAGCACATCTAAATTTATAATTTCTTTCTTATCAAAGGCAGAGAAAACTCCCCATATAAAATAGATATCCTCTTTATTAGCAAGCTCCGTGAGCTTTTCACCTGTAATCCAGTACGTATTGCCGTTTATTCCATTGTTGTAAATTCTGTAGTCAGTAAAGTAATTAAGGTACTTTTCTGAAAAAGATCCATCTAAATCACTTAACAACCAATTGTACTTCTCATGGAGATTATTAAAAGAACTTACTATTTCCTTTAAATCATAAAAGCTCTCTAAGATAGTATTCATGCATGTTTCCTCCATATGTTTTACCATTTTCCTAAGTGATTTTTTTGTACACTATATACAAGAATAGTTAACATAACGCTCATTCAAATTCACTAGGACACCAAATAGCTATGTCACCGCCCGGAGTTGCAACTAAAAGCCAATCAACTCCTCCAAAAGGGTCTCCTAATTGCCAGCATTCGTAGTTAGGATCGTAGCCATTTACAAATAAAACTCTCCCCGATTCTAGAGAAATGATAAGATGAGGCGATACAGTGTCTAGCTGAATGTTTACTACTTTTTGTCTCCTAATATCCCAAATATGCTTAAAATGTTGCTCTTCTGTATTAAAGGGCACTTCATCCTCTGATGATGGGTATGTATCACAGGCTTCAGGATATACAGTCCAATTTGTTTCGATGTTTAAAACAAAATCACCATCATCTTTTCTATTATAATTAGTAAAATACAATAGAGTTGTAGAACTATTAATCCCAAATTTCAGGCCGTCTATTTGACTGCCAATAAGTAGGTGTTTCAGTACTCGTTCTGCAAATTTTTGGTCCTCTATTTTCACTGTGCTGGCTCCTTTAAAAGCATTTTTGATTTATGCCATATAAAAAGTGAGCTAAAAAACTCACTTTTACCTTTCTAGTTAACACTTGGTGCATTCATATTAAACATAGGGTAAATAAAAAAGCTCTGTATGAAAAAACCGTCTGTTTATTTCTGTTTTTTCCCTTCTCTTACTTCGCTGATTGTCTTTATAAATTCACCCTCAGTTACTCCTAGATAGGAGTCGGAGCGACGAACGTACACAATCCTGAGGTTTCTGTAAGGTTCAGGTATTGAAAAGAGTTGTACTAACCCTTCCCGCTCATATCTTTCCGCTAATGACCGGGCTATAAGTGTCACACCAAGACCAGAAACTACTGTCCCCATAATCGTCTCAAGTGTAGCAAATTCCATGATTTTTGGTGATACTATTTGTTCGTCTTTTAACCACTGCTGTAGTCTTTCTCTATATTGGCAGCCTTCATTAAATAAAATGAATGGTAAGTGCAGTAACTCTTTGGCAGACTGAATCTGCTTCTTCCTTTTTTCATTTGCACTGCATACAAGTACAATTTCTTCATCAAAAGCTGGAATTTGATCAAGCGTTGACACATTTACTGGTTCTGCTACAAATGCCCCGTCTAACTGAAACTTAAGAACTTTCTCTATTAATTGTGTACTTACTCCTGATACTAGAGAAATATCCACATTTTTGTGCTTATTATGATAGGAAGAAATGATTTCAGGAAACCCTACTACCGTTTCAACTAATCCAATACATAATGATCCAACAAGGTTACGCTCATCTTGAAATGCTTTCTGTATTTCATCCATCAGCCGCATCATTTGTTCTCCATATGTTAAAAGTTTTCGACCTTCTACATTTAATGTCATTCCTCGTCTGTGACGATGAAACAATGGGTGTCCAATTTTTCGTTCAAGAGACCGAATACGTGCTGTTACATTGGGTTGGACATAGCCTAGCTTATCAGCGGCAAGGCTTACACTGCCGTATTCTGCTACAGCCATAAATATGCGTATATCTTCTACTTCCATAAACATCCTCCTTTCCACTTACATTCATTTAGGTATTAATAATAGTGATATCTATAATCATTTATCATTATTTTACAAGATATCAAGCTCTAGATAAAATAATGACATCCGAGTGCTACTGCAACTATTTAGTAGCAATTACGTAAAGTTCTTAAAATGAGGCGACTGAAAGGAGGAGATCTAATTGTTTTATTTACTATTGTTTCTTGCCATCATCTTGGAGGTAATCGCAGTATTTTTTCTTAATCTTACAAATGGATTCACAAACTTTGTTCCTACTGTTCTCGCCATACTATTTTATTGTTCTTCAATTGCTGCTTATATGCTACTTAACGCCAAAGGTGAAGTAGGAGTAGCAAGTGCTTTGTATGCAGGAGGAGCAACCGTACTTGTTGTTGTCACAGGTATTATCTTTTTTGATGAAACTATTTCTTTATCTAAAATTTTAGGAGTTTCTCTTATTATAATCGGTGCAGTTTCTCTTAACATTAAAGAGAGCTCTAAAGAAAGAAGGACAGCGTAATGGGATACGTATTTTTAACGATGGGCTTAGTTTTAGGCATTGCAGGCCAAATGTGTGTAAAACTATCTAAAGGCTTTAGACAAACTGTTCCCACGATAGGCGCATTTCTACTCTTCATTGCTTGTATTTATTTTATTTCTCTAACGACGCACTATTTTGAAATGGGAATTGTTTTTGCTATATGGGCAGGGCTGACGATTGTTAGTACAACGCTGTTAGGTATTTATATATTTAAGGAATCAAAAAACAAAAGAAAGATTATCTCGGTTACTCTTATTATTACAGGTGTTATTATACTGAAAGCTTTCTAATAAAAATAAGATAAGATAAATAAGGCCCTTACTTAACTTACAAGTAAGGGCACCATAGAAGGAGTTAAAAACAAGGAGGTATTGGTCATCGACCGTCCATTGCTATAGTTGGTTATTGGTAAATAGTAACAGTGTAATGGGTCATTGGATTATTGGTTTTATCACTTGCCATCACAATAGTACTTTGAGTACACTAAACATTCTCCTTCTATGCCTTGAAGGGAGTCTCACCTCTTCAAGGGTTAAAAATATTTATCTCCATCAAACTCTAACTCTATTTGATAGTTTTTAGCGTTAATTAAATTTGATAATCTATTTGCTTTCTTTTCAACCTCTAGCCCTCTTAGACGATATTCTTCAGGATCAAATGTAGCCACTTTAATAATGGATATCCCTTCTCCATAGTAAGGATATTCTTCTTTAGTTGATGAACCAAACTCCTTATATTTTCTTGCTTTAGCACGTAATTGAGTGGCATATTCAATCGCTTCTACAATTGTTAGTTTGTGTTCATTATAAGTAATATTATTTTGAATATTGGCTTGATACATTAATTTATCAAGTAGACGCAAATCCTTTCGAATGTCCTCTAAATCCTGTTCAACATCAGATAGTGATCGAGCCTGAGGAGGAATCTTCTCCCCTTTTTCGATCTCTACAAATGCAACTCGGTCCATCTCTTCTTCTAATTCATGTATTCGTTTTGATAATACACTTTTCAATTTCACAGCCTCTGCTAGAGAAATCTTAGACATAGATCAAAGCTCCTTTATTCATAAACTTAATTTTTACTATTTTATTGTTCTAATACCTTTTCATAATAAGGAGGTGTTGTGCCACTTCCGCCATCCCCTGAGACACAGCTGCGATCTACTTTATAAGACATTACATAGCGTCCTTTTTGTTTACCTTTAGTCCAGTTTTCTTCAAACGTCACTAGATAAAACTCTTTATTTGATTTTTTAGCACGAGTTTTTCTTTCGATTTGATACCCTCCAAAAGTTCCTTTCCATGTTCCAACTTTAGCAGGAAATAAATCAATATCTGTTCCTTCACCACTTGTCGCAAACTCTATGGCATCTTCTTTCGTAAATGGCGGAAGGCTAGGTGATAGCGCTTCTAATATACTCCAACTGAGAAGTAAAAGAATAAGAGGTATAATTAGCAATACTTTTGTACTTTTTTCCCTGTCAATTCTTCTTTTTACCCACCAATCTATACATGCATATAACATAGCAGCTGCCATCCCGTAATAAGCCAAATATGTATCTTGAAAAAACAAACCGTTAATTAAGCCTAATATGCCGTGGAAGAAGACAAATAGCCACCTCATGTTGGAAAGCCATTTCTTTCGAATAGCGTCCAGTATAACTGAGACAAAAATTCCGTATACAGCAATAACGGCCCCTACATAAAAAAGATATACAAGGAACCACCCTGCCATGTCATTTCCAGTATGATACGATAGTTCTTCTCCGTCAGTTAGCTGTTGAATCAGACCTGTTATTGTCAAAAGGTAAGCTAAAATAAAGCTTGTAGAAAGAGTTGTTATCGTCTTTCTCAAAATCACATAATCTTTTTCACTTTCCATAAAGGGTACCTTTTTCTACTTATTTCTATATATTTTATATTAAACCATATTTCTTCATATAAAGGTGACTTACAAACAAAAAATTGTGATTGATACTAATTGTTTTAGTGGCTTTGTTATAGTAAGTCGTTAATCACAGAAGTACATATATTAAACTGATTTGTGTTAGACTGTTACAAGCTTAATACTTTGAAAAAGAAAGGCTGAAAAAAACATGACACAAACGAATACAGCATTTCGTGATGCGCTTATCAAATCACTGCGAGGTGAAAGAGGCCATCTTCCGACGATTAACGCAATAACTGATATTAATATGGAGCTTGCTTCACATAAACAAGAGGAATTACCTTATTCTATTTATCAATTAGTGAAGCATATGAGCTATTGGCAAGACTTTTTACTTGCCCTTGCTAAAGGAGAAAACCCTGAAAGACCGAAAAGTGTAAGTGAAAGCTGGCCTGAACACCCTGCTCCGGTTGATGAGGAAGAATGGAGAAAGACAATCCAGCATTTTTGTAATGGAATTGACGAAGCATGTCACTTAGCTGATACATTAGCAATTAAAGAACCTCTGGATGCTTGGCCAAGTGAAACCCCAGGGGGATTACTGCGTAATATTGCTTCTCACAACAGCTATCATCTAGGTGAAATTGTCATTATGAGAAGGTTAAACGGCGCATGGCCACCGCCAACAGGAGGCTTTCCTACTTAATAAAAACCGATTGAGCCCCAATGATTGGCAGAAACAAAGCCCTAACAATCGTCAATTAGACACTTTTAGGGCTTTATTTTAGTTATGTGCTATTACCTTTTGTTTTATCTATAAATCAATTGATTACTAAATTCGATTTTCAGTACTCCAAAAATATTTGTCTTCGTGCAATTAGTTACCTATAAGAATAATGTGTCGGACGAAACAAGTCTTCTTCTGCATTTCTGACAATTGAAAAGTGTCCAACATTGCAATGACCATGTAGACTTTCACCACAATGATGCTTTATAATTTGTTCCGTACTTAAACCTGTTGCGGTTCGCTGTTGAATGCCCACCCCATTGACCATAGCTGCTTTGACTGCACTATTTATAGAATGTTGTGTCTAAATTTACGATAAGCTCAGTGAGCAACTTAACGAATGTTCTTTACCCCTTGGTCTTTTAACTAGTTCTCCTCCACAGTTAGGACAAATATACATCTCGCTTTCACTACATTTATCACAAAATGTACATTCATGTGTACAGATATAAGCAACAGAGCTATTATGGAGTTTCTTATTGCACTTTTCGCATGTATTTCTCATTTCTAAAGCCATTAAATCCCTCCTTTTGATATAATCAAATTGTATTCTATAAATTTCTATTTTTACATATGTTTCTTATTGTATTACTAAGTAATAACTTTAATATTGACGGAAAACCTATTATTTTAATTTATAATTTAAAGCGGGGTATGTTTTATGGATGAAATTGATAAAAATATATTACTACATCTACAAGAGAATGCTCGTTTGTCCGTTACACAGTTGGGAAAGTTGGTTGGTTTATCTACCCCTGCTGTTAATGAAAGAATAAAAAAACTTGAAGAAAAAAATATAATAGATGGATATAGAGCAATAATTAATCCTGAAAATTTTAACAAACCTGTAACTGCTTTTATTTTATACAGCAATACAAACTGCAGACAATTTGTAGAATATTGCAAAGAACACCCTGAAGTTATCGAATGTCATCGTCTGGCAGGTCAATACAACTACTTAGTAAAAGTTTTAACTAATTCCGTTCAATCTCTTGAAACATTCATTGATGAATCTATGGCTTTTGGGCAGCCATCTACATTGATTAAACTTTCCTCACCAGTTGTTTATAAAGCAATAAAGTAGGTTAATAATCTACTCTTTTTTATTACTGAATCTATTCAAGGTAATTCTATTATAAGAAGAACATGTTCTGCTAGCTGGTCACCTTTTTAACTGACCAGCTAGCAGAATTAGAAGTGCATAGCATTTACAATTGCAGTTACCATACTGTCTGTTCTCGGCAGGTATTTTTCTATACGTTCATATGTTACAATAGAGAAAGAACATAAATTAAAATTATATGGTCTCTTTGTACCCTAGGTTTCCTTATAATGGAAAGAGGTACTTTTATGAATATACTTGAAATAAAAAAAACGCTTTATACTCTTATTCAATATGAGGATAGTGCTATTACTCATACCATTCCTCAAGTACTGGAACTGTCGTATTGTAAAACATCTAAGATTTTTCAAATCACTACACTTACGGATCAAAAAACCTTAAATTATAACGATTATGATATAGATAACGCTTCTGAAGCTTTATACAAGATCTTAAACTGAAGAAAGCGATTCAATGATTCTTCTATCTTTTATTTAACAAACGTGCGATTGCACAATATGTTATTTTAAACAAAAGAAACTCCTGATATATGTTCAGGAGTTTCTTTTGTTTTTCTAATGTATACAAGATACAAATCTAATTTTAAAAAACCATCTAAAAATATTTAAAACAGCACGAAATCGTAAAGACGATGCCACTATTTCTTTAATTAGAAACTTTCTCTGAAAGTAGTACCATCTAAAGATTCATATCATATGTATCTTTAAAAACGTAGAAATTGCTTTAGTTATTTTCATTTTACAGATTATTTACTAAAAGTAATTCCTAAAAAATGAAGTGCATTTTTTACAGTAGCCATTGTCGGGGTAGAATCTAAATTAATGCCTAGCTGTACGGCAGAGCGAGATAATTCGGGTCTTAACCCTGTTAAGATACATTGCACTCCAAGTAGTGACATAACGCTATTAATTTTAAAAAGATGCTCCGTTACAATTGAATTCAATGTATAAATACCGGAAAAATCTATAATTAAACAATTTATATTTTGTGTCTGCACTTTTACTGGAACAGCCATTAAAAGTTGGTTTGCTCTTTCCTCATCTATGGATCCTACTAAGGGAAGTACAGCGATTCCCTCTAAAAGAGGAACGAGGGTTGTAGACAGTTCATTTATTTGCTTTATTATTTCTTTTTGTCTTGTTTCACTCTCTTTTTTTACCGTAATATCTCTCACATAGGTTTGGATTACTTTTTTATCTCCCAGCAGCAAGGGATGACAATATAATTCAACATTAACAGTTGTCCCGTCCAATCTAAATATGGTTTCCTCAATAAGCTCTGCTGGACGTTCATAAGCAGATTGGATTCTTTTCCTTATTGCTGCTTTAGATGTTTCTTGAAATATATCTAAAGGACTGGCACCTATGATATCTTCCCTTTTTCCTCTAAAAAAATGTTCAGCTGCGTGGTTAACATATATAATCTTATGATTTGAATGAATAATGAGTGGATCTAACGCATATTCAATGACTTCCTGATAATCAATACCCGAAATGTTTTCATTCATAATTTTCACTCCTTAATATGAAGGTTAGACTACTATTTCAAATTTATCAAGGGTTCAATTGCTTGTTTAAGATCTTAAAAAATGATAATAAAGTTTTTTTTGAAGTTATAAATAAGAAATAATAAGAAAATAGAAGATTAAAAGGTCGTCTGTCCTTTACAGAACAAAAATAAAAACAGCCCTTAGAAATGAATTCAAGGGCCCTCTCTGCATTTATTTAAACCATACTTTCTCAGGAGTTAAATCATGGAGTAAGGCTGTATCAGGAACTGTAGGATTAGGATGATTTTTTTTCATTTCAAACGAGAATTCTTTTTGATGACGAAATATATTAATTCTTCTTTTAGATCATTTACAGAGTTTTATCTTTTCCTCTTTTGCCCTTTACCCTATTCTCATTTGAATGAATCGTTTGATCTCTATTTCTTTTTCTTCTACTAAGAAAATAGATAATAAAACCTACTAAAACTAATAAAGTAATTAGAAGGATACTTGTAGGAAAGTATAACGTCCCTATGTGGATACCAAAAAATTGAATCATTACCCTTTCACCTCCATATGAGAGTAGTAAACGACTCAAGTAATATACTTTTCGTTCAGTATCTTTCCGATTTATAAAACATTCGTACAGAAAAATAAATATTATATATAAAGCAACATGCTAGTATGATTTACTAATACTTCTCGATCACTTAGTTTCTTCGAAAGCTATTGCAAAGGAGAACCATTACACATCTTTTTTTGCAATAATGATTATACGTTCTTGTTTCATTTCACCGACACACTGTTTAGCTTCTTCTTGGGTTAAACCTAACGAGGCCATTTTAGAATGAAGTTCATCTTCACGAGAAAATAACTTATTAACTGCAGATTCAAAAACTCCTTGTTCAGAAGCTCGATATTCTTTTGTATTTGTTGTATTTGTTAAATATTCCGAGCGCTCTTTATTATAGGTCAATAAATAAATTTCGTTTTTACGAAACCCGTTAGCAAAAAACTCTTCAATAAACTTATTTGCCTGACCACTATTTTCTGCTACTTTAATTTCCTTCACTATTTTCTCCTCCTCTATCCCTATAGAATATGTCGTTCTACTAATAGGTGTATCCTTCAGCAGCCAATTAAAACCAATTTATTCGGATATGGGATAAAAGACTATAAAATATCATCTAAATATTGTATAAAATGGGGTAAACTATCTACTTCTAAGAGAATAAAATATAGACTTCTTTTCCTTTGTAGAAATATCAAAAGAGAACTTTTTATGTAACCTTAAAAAAATTCCCCCTCTATTGTCAGAGGGAGAATTTTAGTTAACCTTTCGCTAAATCTAACGCTTTATCTGCCTTTTTTAAATCGTGATTTACTTGTTCTTCTACATCATAGGCGTGATACATTTCATTATCAATCATATATTGAGCAATCTTTTCATGAAGCTCGATGGCTTTATCTAATTGCTTTTTTAATACCTTTCGAACTTCGGGCGTCGCCGTTTCTGTAAGCGCTACCGCATATGTTCGTACACCATTCTTAGCTGATAATAATAAATCAGTCGCAATAGCAAGATCATCTAACGTTTTAGTAAGAGTACTTTTAGTGGCCATTTTTCTACCCCTCCTATTTATTGAGCTTTCTTTAAGATTTTTTTCAATTCTTTAATCGCTTCAGTAGATGTTTGAACATCTTCTTCAAGAATCTTTTTTAATTCCTCATCCTCTACCAATTCCAACATCGCTGTTCCTTTTGTTACACATGATGTTTTAAGCGTTAAGATTTCATGAACTTCTAGCGTTTCGTGCATAGCTAGTCCCTTTGCCATGTTTGCATCCTCCTTGTCATTTTTTTGACTTGTGAATTATATTCCCAAATCATTTCCATTTAAACAAGTATTCGTTATTTTTTAAAAATTCCAGAAAAAGAAACAGGAATACTAAAACTAACAAAAATAATCACCTGTTTTTGCAATTGACCTTCTATTGTATTGCAGAATAAATCCCTTTAGGTGCAATATGTAACCCTTAAATGAACCTTAAATTGTAAGTCTTTCTTTCTAGAACTTTTTAATCGTTTAAAATCGGGTACTATATTTTGTGAAAAGGTGTGATTTTATTAATTTTTTACATATTACCATCAAGGCTGTTGTTCTCTCTTTCGTTGGTGTTATATTCAGGGTAATTTACGGTCAAATAATTGGAGAAAAAGATGTTCAAATAGAAAGTCTTATCGGTCTTTTTATTGGTTTTTTTATTGGGATTTTCTTAATTTCCTGCTTTACTGATTATCAAAAGGCACAAAAATCATAAATAAAATAACCAAGTTCATTTGCGCAGCCATTTCAATTAAAAAGTGCGTTAACCCAGCTTGGATTAACGCACTTGATGGTTACACTTGAATCAACATAACTCACTTTTCTATAAAATCTAAACATGCTTTTAAATATTAAAGCGAGGATCCGTTTGGAAGGAAAGAGTACGGTTAATTGATGAATTCAGGGTGATTATCACACTCGATTACCTTCTAGGCCGATGATTTTTCTGATGACTTATTGCCCGGTGCAAACCAACCTAATAGAGCAATACCAACTAATACTCCATAGAAAATTAGAGTCCAGATGGTGCTATGAGGAAAATGGGGATCTAAGACACCAATATCTTTATGTGCAAAAGTAATAACAGCAAGTTTCACCCCTACCCAGGCAACAATGGCGTATGCTGTCGTTTCTAGGGCAGGTCGCTTTTCAAGGAGTTTTACAAACCAGGTCGCTGCAAACTTGATTAAAATAAGACCTGCAATTCCTCCAAGAACTACAACTGCAAACTGCCCTCCGTCCATACCACCGATTTCTCCAAACTGTGAATCCGGAAGTCCAAGTGCTATAGCAACCGCAGCTAAAATAGAATCAATGGCAAAAGCTAGGTCGGCTAACGCAATTTTGCCCACCGTCGGCCAGAACCCCTTTCCAGCAGATTCCTTCTCATCATCATTATGAATATTCTCATTATGCTTCCCAAACCGTGCCTGAATAATATGCTTCAATCCCAAATAAAGAAGATAAACTGCTCCTACCGCTTGTATCCACCAGACGTTGGCGATAAATGAAATAGCAAAAAGAGCTGCAAATCGAAAAATGAATGCCATAAGAATTCCGTAATTAATCGCTCTTTTTTTCTGATCCTCGGGTAAATGCTTGGCTATAACTGCCAGTACAAGAGCGTTGTCAGCTGATAATAATCCTTCTAATCCAATTAGAATCAATAATGCCCATACATATTCGAGCCAAATAGATTCCATCCGCTTCTCCCCTTTCCAAAATGTAAGCTGCTATGCTAAAGGTTTTGTTTACAATAGAATAACCATATATGCTAAAGGCAACCCTAAAAGATAGGATTTTCATTATTTTAACACTAACCTTCTATCAAATACTTCTTTAAATACAAATAAAAACCAAATTATTAAAATTTTACGTTTTTTTATCATATAACTTCGCTTTTTCACATGATTAATGAAAAGAACGGCTAAAAAATATTCATCAATATTTTTTAGCCGTTCTTTATTTCTTCTTTGTACCGTGCAATAAAAAAGGTCAATTAGGACTAATCCCTACCCAAAAAAGATCTACTAGAGCCTGAGCCGTTTTTTCAGGGCCTCCTAATTCAGTTATTAATTCTTTTTTATTCCGAATCATTGTGACCATAGAAAATGTATGCGCAAGCAAGCGAGGGCTTGTTACGACGATTTCTCCGCTGTTTGCAGCTTGCTTGAATACGTTCTCTAATGCCTCATGTATCGCTTTCTCTGCTTCACGAATTTCATGAATATGACCTTCTGTAAGCGAAGAAGTCGCTTCTTGCAATAATGTTTCAAAATCAATATGCGGTCTTTTTAAATGATCCAAGGTTACCTCATACAACCTGTGTTTCAGTCCTTTGGAGTTTTGTAATAATTTCTCTGTCTGTTTTGTGATACGTTGGAACATACTTGATACCGAAACGGTAAACAAAGTTGCCTTATTTTTAAAATAGTAGTAAACGCTGGCCTTGGTCACATCGCTTGCTTCAGCCACTTGCTCCATTGAAACTTTTTCGTATCCATATGCCATAAAGAGATGGGCAGCTGTTTTTAAAATTTGCTCTCTTGTTATATTATTTTCAGTTGTTATTTTAGGTCTGCCAGGCTTTTTTTTCGGTGTCTGGTTCGTATTCATAAGGGCCCTCCTTCTAGTTCAAGAAATTGGCACATTTAAACTAGTTGATTAATTAACCTTCTGGTATATATAATTATTGAAGGTTCTATATATATTGTAATAGAAACAAACAGATTTGGAAATGAGGGAGAATTAATGAAAGAATCACCTTTAGCAACATTCAGTCGATTGATGACTGGAAAAGTGAGTCGTTGGGTTGTTATTGCCGTATGGATTCTGGTAACTGCAGTTCTAACAATTGCTTGGCCTGCCGTTAATAAAACGGAAGTGAACAATGCACCAAACTTAAGTGAGAATTCACCTTCCGTAGAAGCTGAAAATCTCATAAAGAAAGAATTCCCTAACTCATCAGGGGTTCCTGCCTTACTTACATGGCACAAAGAATCAGGTTTGAACAACGATGATCTAAAGTCTATTCAGCAAATGGCGGCAGCTTTAGAAAAAAAACCATTAGAAGAACAAACGTCTACACCGCCTTTGCATAAATTACCGTTAGCAGCTTTACAAAAAATGATATCAAAAGATGGTACCACGCTTGTACAGCCTATTTTCTTTAAAGAAAATGCTGAGACGAATGTACTAGAAAAAAATCTAGATACGATAAAAAAACAAGTAAAAGAAAACGTTTCATACGATTCTTTTGCGACGGATATAGATGAAAAAGATAAATTAAGCACGCGCGTTACCGGTCCTGTAGGAATTCAAGTAGATGCAACGAGCTTATTTGAAGGAGCAGACGTTTCGTTACTAATCGCGACAGTTTTATTAGTCTTAATTTTACTTCTTGTCATTTATCGTTCCCCAATTTTAGCGATTATTCCTTTAATCGGTGTGGGTTTTGCCTATGGGGTTCTGAGTCCGATTCTCGGTATTTTGGCAGATAAAGAATGGATTACGGTTGACTCGCAGTCCATATCCATTATGACGGTCTTGTTATTTGGAGCAGGAACAGACTATTGTTTATTTTTAATTTCTCATTATCGTGATGAGCTTCGTAAAGTAAAAGATAAGAGACAAGCCCTTATCAATGCCTTTAAAGGTGCTTCAGGTGCTATAGCTATGAGTGGATTTACAGTTGTCATCTCTCTTCTGGCCTTGATTGTAGCAAAATACGGTGCTTACCACCGTTTTGCAATCCCTTTTAGCTTATCTATTCTAATTATGGGATTAGCAAGTTTAACACTTATTCCCGCCCTGCTTTCGGTTATGGGAAGAGGTTCTTTTTATCCTTTCGTCCCTCGTACTCCTGAAATGGAAGAAGAATTGGCGAAAAAGAAAGGAAAACCGGTGCGTGACCGAAAAGCGAAAAACCGTTTCGGGAATTGGATTGGTAATGTGGTTACGACGAAACCATGGACAATCATTGTAGCTTGTCTAGTCTTTTTTGGAGCTTTATCCATTTACTCTAGTCAAATCAAGTACACATATGATTTATTGTCTTCTTTCCCTGAAGATATGCCTTCTCGTGAAGGATTTACGATTATTTCTGATGCTTACTCTCCTGGTGAACTAGCACCAGCACAAGTAGTCATTGATACGGAAGGAAAATCGGTTGACCTTGAAAAAGCATTAAAGAAAAATGACCTTATTAGTACTGTTTCTGCACCTCAAAGTGGTACAAATAATGAGGATCTAAAAGTATATGACGTTACGTTTAATGTGAATCCATATAGTATAGAAGCAATGAAAGCTATTCCAGACTTGAGAGATGCAGCTGAAAAGGCGCTGTCACAGTCCGGAGTTTCTGCAGTCAAATCCAAAGTATGGATCGGCGGTCAAACAGCAACACAGTATGACACAATGACCACGAGTGATAAAGACGACAGTATCATTGTCCCATTAATTATTATTTTTATATCGCTCCTGCTATTAGCTTACTTGCGTTCCATTGTAGCCATGCTTTACTTGGTTGGAACGGTTATCTTATCCTACAGTGCAGCCTTAGGATTAGGCTGGCTCATTATTCACAACATCATGGGGGCAGATGCTATCCAAGGAGCGATCCCTTTATACGCATTTGTATTTTTAGTGGCGCTTGGTGAGGATTATAATATCTTTATGATCTCAAGCATCTGGCAGAAAAAGAAGCATATGCCATTAAAGCAAGCAATTAAAGAAGGCGTAAGCGAAACAAGCGGTGTTATTACATCAGCTGGAATCATCTTAGCTGCTACCTTCGCGGTTCTAGCAACACTGCCTATTCAAGTTCTGGTTCAGTTTGGAATTATCACGGCTTTAGGTGTTCTGTTAGATACATTTATTGTGCGACCGTTCCTTGTACCTGCGATTACTACGGTTTTAGGAAGATTTGCTTTTTGGCCAGGTAAAGTTGAAATGGTACCAGAAAAAGAGCAGTAAATATTAAAACCAAGAAAAAAGCAAAGAGAATATTCTCTTTGCTTTTTCAGCAAATCCAGGTCATAACATAGGGTGATACTTCTTACTATTATTAGTGAGAAATACAAAGGTAAGAAGAACAATTCCTAAGCAGAAACATGTGGCTTTCTACACTTCTTTTAATACCAAGTTCATTTAAATTGTTAACCTTTACTTGCAATTCATAAAAGCAGCTATTCAGGATAAAGTATTACTTCAGACACGTATACTACTGGAGGTCGTAATTCGTTAATCAGTGAGATTGTTCAAAAACTAAATAATGGTGCTACTTATGAAGATATTGCTTCTTCCATTAAAATTAGTGAAGATATATTGAGAAATGATTTAAAAAACTTCGGATTTCACTATGATAATAAAGAAAAAAAGGTGTTATTTACAGGCTATGAATCTGAATATGAGAATACCCTTCGTATTTGTTACACTGATATCAAGAAGCTTTCCACTTAACATTTTTGCGTTAAAATAATGAAGCTTTTGTTATGTAGGATCTCCCCCATCTTAAAAGCGTGGACTGCATTCAGTCCACGCTTTAACTATCTTCATTTCAGTTCTCTTTTTAATACTTTACCGAGCTGATTTTTAGGAAGTTGATCAATAAAATAAACTTCGGGAATTTTGTAGCTTGCTAGACGATCTCTACAATATTTTAAGATATCTTCTTTTGTTAAAGAAGAATGAGGATCTTTTACCACATACGCTCTAGGTTTTTCTCCATAAACTGGGTCTTCTACTCCTACTACAGCAGCTTCTATAACCGTATCTATTTGCTCAATTATTTCTTCTACCTGATCAGGATAGATATTATCACCGCCATATACGATAACATCTTTAAAGCGTCCCATAATATATAAAAAGCCGTCTTGATCTACCTTTCCAGCGTCCCCCATATAGAACCAGCCATCTCTAAGGACTTTGTCAGTCGCCTCTTGATTATGCCAATAGCCTTTAAAACAATAGGGGCTTTTTATGATAATTTCTCCAACTTCTCCTGTTTTCACTTCTTGTCCTGACTCGGGATCAATAATTTTTACTTCTACACCAGAAAGAGGCTTACCTGCTGATTCAATTTTTTCATTTCCCATATTTGGTGTCCATACACTGACTGTCCATGCTTCTGTACTTCCATAACCTTGTATCATGCTGATGTCTAATTTTTCATATTCCTTAATAAGATAAGCAGGAACTTTTGCCCCTCCAGCAATAGCAACCTTTAGTGAAGATTTCTTTGCCCCTTCATTTTTCACCGCTTCGAGCATTTGCATGTACATAGAGGGAAACGCTAACATCATAGTGATCTTATGAGTTTCAATCGTTTCCCAAATGATTTCCGGTGTAGGATCTGACAACAAAAATAACCCCATCCCGTTGGAAACAGATTTCAAAATATTATTAATAGAACTCATATGATAAAAAGGATGCGAGGCAAGAAAACGACCATCCTTTTCATAATCGATTCGTTGACTAGATGGTTGTATATAAGAATACACATGACCATGCTCAATCATACAGCCTTTTGCATTGCCAGTTGTTCCGGAAGTAAAAAGAAGCATAGCTATGTCATCTTGAGAGACCTGTATATTGGGATTTAGTATAGAATACGCAGAAAAAATTTCATTATATTCTTCAACTGTCTCCACACTATTTTTTCTTCCTACTTGTAAAGTAATCACGTCATTTAATATTTCAGAATCAAAAGGAATAACCTCATGAAATTTTTGGTCGTAGAAAATAATTTTAGGTTGTGCACTATCTAAAATATCGATAATTTCATACTTCGTAAGCTGCCAGCTAATAGGAACCGCTACGGCTCCGATTCTTAATGCGGCTAGCAGAATCGTAGGAAACGGATGATTGTTTTGACAGAGAATTGCAATTCGATCCCCTTTTTTAATGTTATGGCTTAACAGGTAATGAGCGAGTTGATTGACACGTTCATTATATTCTTTAAATGTATGGTAAGATGTACTCCAAATTAAAGCCTCCTTTTCAGCAGATTGTGTAGCCCTTTGCTCTAATAGTTCTCCAAGTGTATACATAATAGCTCTCTCCTTTAATGATAATGACCAGTTTGAATCATATTTAAATGGTGCTTCATTCTAATTATTTTTAAATCTATAAACTACATTACCCATAATTAACGTTAACGCAAACGTTAATTATGGGCGTTTGAAAAATCCATATCTTTTTAGCACGTAAAAGATACATATTGGTTATTCAGAGCAGACTATCTAATATACTTTGAAGCTTATCTTGAGGAGTTCATAGCGCCTTATCTTGTACGATTCTTTTCTTTTTTAACTTTACACCAGCTATTATTAAGTATGTTCTCTTTCTATGCGTCGAGTTGATTGCTAGTTGCACTCTCCATGTGAATAACAAAAGTCTTAAGAGTTATATTAATAAAAACGCTAAGATAATATAGAGCTTCTCTTCTTGCTATAGGATCTATAAATGACCATGGAGGAAAATATGAATAAAGTCTTTTTCATTTTTATGATTATTGGTGTACCTCTTTCAATTATTGGCAGTATTTTTAATTGGAATTATATTTTAATGTTTTTTATTTATTGTGTGACATTAATTAGTTTGGCTAATTACATCAGACGTTCTACTGAAAGCCTTAGCGTTGTAGTAGGTCCAACAGCAGGGGGATTACTTAATGCTACGTTTGGCAACGCTGCAGAAATTATTATTTCGTTTTTTGCATTAAGTAAAGGACTAAATACAATCGTCATTTCCTCTATTACTGGAGCGGTTCTCGTTAATCTACTTTTTGCGAGCGGAATATCAATGATTGTTGGAGGAATTCGATTTAAAAAGCAAAAATTTAGTGTGTTTAAAACACGACATAATACCTCTCTCTTAATGTTTGCTATTATCGTAACTTTTGTATTGCCATTTATCTTTGCAAAACGCTTGGATGATAAAGATATGCAGGTTCTATCAACTTCTTTTGCTATTGTGATGCTGACCATTTACCTGCTTGCTCTTCTTTTTAAACTTGTCACGCATAAGGGGATTTTTACTGGAAACGCAGAAGAAAATGGAGAGGAACCAGAATGGGGAAAAAAGAAAGCAATCGTTGTGCTTGGACTGGCCACAATTGTACTAGCTTATATTAGTGAAAAACTTGTTGGCACCATTGAGCCAGTAGGTGCTGCCTTAGGCTGGAGTCACGTTTTTATTGGAATTATTGTTGTGGCCATAGTCGGAAGTGCTGCAGAGTACGTGTCAGCAATTGCAATGGCCTATAATAACAGAATGGACGTAATGGTGGAGATTTCCATTGGTTCAACCGTCCAAACGGCCATGTTTGTTGCTCCTATACTCGTTCTGTTTTCATACTTGTATGATTTCTTGCCTCTTGTATTTAATACAGCGGAAATGATTGCGATGATCCTTGCCGCTCTCATGACGGTGACCGTTGTGAATGACGGTGATTCCAACTGGTTCGAAGGTGTTTTACTTGTTGGTACCTACATTGCGATAGGCTTTAGTTTTTACCTTTTATAGAATCACTCTCGCAACAAAGCAGAAATTTTTAAACATAATCAAAGTCTTTCTACACCAATGATGCATAAACGAGTCCTTCATAAACAAGAGCTCGTTTTTCAAGTATGTTTTATCTATATATAAGTATTTAAAATATACTAAACTCTTCCATTTATTAAATTGTTTTTAACTTTTTCGTCCAAGATCCTTCCGTATTAATATTCTTTTACCTAGAAAATTCTCTATCTTTTCCTCTTCCCTTCCGTTTGCGGCTTTATTTTTATTTATAAAGTCTCCGCTACTTTTCGTTTTACACTTCTCTTGACCTGCTAATCACGAGCAAACAAAAGACACAACTAAACCTAAACAGCACCTACATATCTTGAAGCAAATGACATATTAATAGCTCAAGAGACAGTGTTTAATAATAAAAGTTAGAGGAGATGAGAGTGGGAATGAATAATTTTAATTCACAATCATTCACTAGTCATTCAAACCCGCAAGTATGGAATTTTGTTTCAGCTCCTAATTTACATCCCATGAAGGTTACCGTTAATGTTGATAAGCCTGGAACAGCTCCCGGCCTATTATTTGTTGCGCCCTATACGGTATATGAAGCAGCGATGATTGGGCAAACTGGGGCACCAATTATGGATCAGACGGGTAATCCAGTGTGGTTTAGACCGCTTTCTAGTAGGTATATCCAAAACACAGACTTTCGAGTACAAATGTACCATGAAAACCCTGTTCTTACGATGTGGCAAGGAACAATTTCAGGAACTCAAACTGCAAACCCTAACCTTCCAGTAGGTGAACCTGAGCCTGGTGCTCATTTTCAAATTATCAATCAGCATTATGAGGTCATTAAAAAGTTATTTGCTAAAAAAGGGTTTACCTCTGATTTGCACGAGTTTACAATCACCAAATGGAATACGGCTTTGTTTACAGGGGTAAAACAAGTACCTGCAGATTTATCTAAGTATGGAGGGCCATTACACGGGTATTTTAGTAATTACTCTATTCAAGAAATAGACATTGAGACGGGAGAGCTTCTCTTCTTTTGGGATGTACTTAAACATATTAATCCAGCTGATTCGATGGTACCTGCTTCATCCGCCACAAGCTCTAATAATATATGGGATTGTTACCACGTAAATTCAGTCGAAGAAGGTCCAAACAACACACTTTTAGTGAGCATGCGTAGTATGTGGGCTATTTATAACATTGACAAAGATACGGGAAAGGTAATTTGGCAACTTGGTGGAAAGCAAAGTGATTTTAAGCTTGGGCCGAACGCTACATTTTCTTGGCAGCATGATGCACGATACAGGTCCGAAAACAGGATAAGCTTGTTTGACAATGCCTGCTGTGCTTCTCCTGATTCTCCACCTCAAGAGCAAGCACGTGGTTTAATTCTTCACTTAGATTATAAACACAAGATCGCCAATGTAGATCGAACGTATTATCATGACCCAGCTTTATATGTTCCAAGTCAAGGAAATGCGCAAAAGCTTTCTAATGGAAATCAACTCATTGGGTGGGGGCAAGAACCGTACCTTTCGGAATTTAGGAACGCTGGCAATACAAGGAGAAACCCTTCATTTAACTTGTTATATGATATGCAGTATCCAAATCAGAATCTTTCGTATCGAGCGTTTAAAAATAAGTGGGTAGGTCTACCACTTTATCCGCCTAGCATAACTGTAGACTTATTGCATGACGGTGAAGCTACAGTTTACGCATCATGGAATGGTTCAACAGAAACGGTCGCTTGGCAGGTACTGGCAGGCCCAACACCTTTTAAATTAGCAGTAGTGGTATTTAGTACCCCTTGTACTGGATTTGAAACAGATATTCATGCTCAGGCAGTTGGCCCCTATTTTCAAGTAAAAGCATTAGACTCCTGCGGGAACGTCATTGGTACATCATCGACTACTTACGTAAAAATAAGACGAAATAGACGAAAGTGAGCATTAATAATCCTCTATTAGATTTTTAAAAATATTCTTATACTGGATTCTCCCTACTTAGCAAGCCTAAGGTGGGGAAATTTTTAATTCTTGAAGAATATATTTAAAACATATTATAAATTGTATTCATAATTAGTACCAGAATCCCCTTTTTCAAATAATAAGCTTATGATGAAAAAGGCAATAAAATTTAAAATTCAGCGTTCTTAAGCATTTTTTTAAGGTTAGATAAGATAATTCACTAGGTAACTTTTGATTTATAGTTTCATAATAATTAAATGGACTTCCTCATAAAATCAATTCAAACTTTCCCTTTAAATATGTATCAATATCATTAATTTACATAAAAAAATTCACTATCTGCATCCCTTTAAAACTATACATCTAGAGGCGTATATTGCAAAACTATCCTCATCTAATTGAATATAGCAAAAAATGTTAAGAACAACGATTTGTTTGCTGTTATAGTGAACGTAAGGTAGGTGAATGTAAATGAATTATGTAACTTGTATACAAAGAACGCTAGATTACATTGAGGAGAATTTGGAGACACAAATTACTTTAGAAAAGTTAGCAGAAATTGCTTGCTTTTCTCCTTTTCATTATCACCGTGTCTTCCAAGCCATGGTTGGAGAATCGGTGATGGATTATGTGAGGAAACGAAGACTCACACGCGCAGCAGAACGCTTATTTTTCACAGATGAAAAAGTCATTGATATCGCACTTGATGTTGGTTTCCAATATCAAGAATCATTTAACAGAGCGTTCAAAAACTTTTATGATGTTTCACCGAAGCAATACCGTAACGCAAGGAGAATATCTGGACCGCTGCGGGGAAAAGCCTACCTAACTACCACACTTTTGTCAGGAGGAAATAAGATGGAACCAAAACTAGTCACTAAATCTGCTTTTTATGTCATTGGATATGAGCTAAAAACGAAGAACGAGGGTGGCCAGAATAACAAAGACATTCCTGAATTTTGGCAACAGTACATGCAAAATGGATTAGGCTCTAAAATCCCCAATCCCTTAAAAGAAAACACGGAGCTTGGTATTTGTACGGATTTTAATCCTGAAACGGGTGAGTTTGTTTATGTAATTGGCATGGAAGTAAAGGAAGGCACTTCAGCGCCTGAAGGAACAGTTTACAGAAGTTTCCCTGAACTAGACTATGCCGTATTTACTACACCAAAATCAAATGAAGAATCTTTTACTTCTTCCATTCAGTCCACATGGAATTATGTTTTTACAGAATGGTTCCCTGAATCGGGTTATGAGCACTACGGATCAATGGAATTTGAACTGTATGATAAAAGATGTTATGGTTCAGAAAATAAAGAGATTGATATCTACATTCCTGTAAAAAAACAGACTGTTAAAGCATAAAAGAGAACTCCCATTTGTTTAAGAGAAAAGTAGCGTAGAAATTCATTTATAATACTGAAGATATTCCTATACAAAAGCCCAATCTCTAAGCAATTAAACTTAAGAGAGGGCTTTTTATTCTTTTGCATTGGGAATTTTGGAATCAATCAATGTGAATATTCACTTCATTTTTAATTATCATAATGTACGATATCGGCCATAAAAACATCAGATATCCAGAGAAGTGTGAGGTGCTTTTCTCTCCAATTACTTAACTCTTAAAACAATACCTTCTGATCTGTCACTGGATATAAAGTAATACTAGCTAACCCGCTTTGATTTTCATCTAAAAACTCTAAAGAATCCTCAGTTTTACTTTGACGTTCAACTAATGCGACAAAATAGAAAACAAAGTTAGATACATTTCCTATCATTTTATTTTATGTATTTTCCTCACATACATATTTTTTACATTTTATAGGAATGATAACGTTACTCGTTGTATAACAAATATTCACTCATATAAAAGGTGGTAAAACGTGCGACAAAGATATCTTTTGAAAATCTCTAATAAGGAAAAGACAACAGATTGTTCAGCAACTCCCTTATATGATGATGTAAATAAAAATATAGAGAGACTGTTAAACGAATTAGGAAATAGTTCTGATGTATCGTTTCGAATGGTTGAGTCTCCATATCAAAAAACGTTAAAAGCAGCCGTTATTCACCTTGACGGATTAGCAGATGAAAACATTATAAATGAGAATATCATGACGCCTCTTATTCAGTGGCTTAAAGAAAGTAATCAAGTAGTAACCGTCAAAGAGATAGAAGAACAAATACCCCAGATATTAACTGTATCTCAATTGACTATAAAAGAGAATTGGCATGAATTTATGTCAGCCGTTTTAACCGGTGATACGGTCATCCTACTGAATGGGAGTTCTAAAATTTTCATTGGCAATACAAAAAAACTTCAGTCTCGCGCAGTAACAGAACCAACCAGTCAAACTGTTGTTAGAGGACCTAAAGATAGTTTCACAGAGAATTTAAGGACTAATACTTCTTTAATACGAGCTAGAATTCAGGATTCTAATTTACGTTTAGACAGCATGAAAATTGGAAGCGTAACTCATACAGATATAGGGATCATGTATATTCAAGGAAATGCAGATGAACGTATTGTAGAGGAAATCAAAGAACGTTTAAAAGAGATTAAGGTAGATGGGGTCCTTGAGTCGAACTATATTGAGGAATTTATCCGGGATGATAGGACCACTATTTTTCCACTTCTATTAAATACGGAACGACCTGATGCCGTTGTAGGAAATTTATTAGAAGGTCGAATTGCTATTATTGTACAAGGAACACCTTTTGTATTAATTGCGCCTGCTATTTTTTCTCAATTTTTCCAGTCTTCCGAAGATTATTATCAAAATGACTATATTTCTTCCTTTTTAAGGATCTTGAGATTTGGTTCTTTTTTTCTTTCTATGTATGCGTCTGCTATCTATTTGGCATTAATTACGCATCATCAGGGACTCATTCCCAATACATTAATGGTCAGCTTAATGGCTCAAAGAGAAAGAGTTCCTTTTCCAGCAATTGTAGAAATGTTAGTGATGGAACTAGCTTTTGAGATGTTGCGAGAGGCCGGAATCCGAATGCCTAGAGCAATCGGACCAGCAGTCTCCATTGTAGGAGCACTGATTTTAGGACAAGCAGCTGTAGAAGCAGGTTTTGTATCAGCGGCTGTTGTAATTATTGTTGCTATTTCTGCCATCAGCAATTTTACACTGCCATCTACTAGCATTGTCAATGCGGCCCGTGGTTTTCGATTTATCTTGATTATAGTTTCAGCATTTATTGGCTTATATGGAATTTTGCTTATGACCTTATGTATATGTCTTCATATAAGTAGTCTAAGATCTTTCGGTATCCCCTATTTTTCTCCTTTTGCTCCCTTTGATTTTAAAGAGCAAAAGGATACGTTAGCTCGATTCTCTTTACCATCTCTGTTGAAAAAACATCAAAATAAATAGACGTCGTATAAAGATGAATGAGGATAGAAAATGAAAACTTATCTTTCGCTTTTATGGATCGCTGCCATTTGTTTATGCGCTTCAGGATGTTCGAATTACCGAGAATTAAACCAAATAGGAGTTATTATAGGATTGGGAATTGATGAGAACGAAAACTTGGAACAACCTTATAAAGTAACCTATCAGATCATTAATCCAAGTGGTTTATCACAGGGCAGTTCGTCAGGAGGACAGGGTCTTCCTGTCATTAACTACACAGTAACTGCCAAAACACTAGTAGAGGCATTAAAAAAAGCCTCCATCGTCATTCCAAGAGAACATATTACTTCACATCTTTCGCTTATCGTTGTAGGTGAAAAGTTAGCAAGAAGTGACCTTAGCTCATTATTTGATGCTTTGGATCGAGGCAAACAAGCCCGTACCAGTATTCCAGTTTTTATTGCACGTGATGGGACTGCGGAAAAATTGCTTGGTGTGATTGAACCTTTTGAGGTTACTCCAGTTAAAAGCATCATAAGCACAAGTCAAAATGCTCAAAAAGTGTACGGAATAGTTAGCAACGTACAAGCATATGAAGTTATTTCTATGCTTGTGAGTGAGGGAAAAGATTTATCTCTTCCTGGAATCAGCATTAACAAGCCCTCTCAGAAGGCAGAAGAAGCAGGCAATTTAGAGAATACCAGCCCAAGTGCTATGCAGGTAAAAGGATTAGCCATGTTTAGAAAAGGAAAATTAGTTCGATGGCTAGATGGCGATGAAGCTCGATCTGTCCAGCTTGTTACTTCTGAAGTAAAGAGTACAGCCCTCGTTTTCCCTTGCAGTATAAATGAGAATATCACAGTTACAGCGACCGGAATAAAAAGCCAAATGAAAACAGCAATCCGCCATAGGCAACCTTTCATTCATACAGATTTGAACGTCATGGGAGAAATTACGGAAACAACATGCCAAAAAGATTTAAGCAACCCTAAGGTATTAAAAGAATTGGAAAAAGAAGTACAAAAGGAATTGCAAAAGGAAATCACAAAAACTATTCGCATCGCACAAAAAGAAAAGACAGATATATTTGGCTTTGGTGATAGCTTGTCTCGAACCAACCCTAGTTATTGGCGTCAGCATAAACAGAATTGGGAGAATCTATTTTCAAGCGCTAAAATATCGATGAATGTGAACGTCAGTATTGTAAATACCGGAATGCGGACAAATCCTTATGAGGTAAATTAGATGAGGAGCTGAAAAAGCATTGACTAAAATAAAAATCGATGGGTTTCAATTATTTTGTATGATGTTTATCTTTATATTAGGCAGTACGTTACTTTTAGATATCGGAAAGGCTGCTAGGCAAGATGCATGGATAGTCCCCCTGCTGGCTACTTTTTTTGGATGTGTACTGTATTTAGTCTATATCTCCTTATATAAGAGATACCCTAATATGCCTTTGACTGGCTACCTCATTAAAATCTGGGGTAAATACGTAGGCGGTGCTATCAGCTTTTGTTATATTATCTATTTTGTTTATATTGCTTCCAGAGTACTACGAGATTTTGAAGAATTACTAATTAGCTCTTCTTACTATGTTACATCGATTATTACGCTGGGCATATGCATGACCTTTGTGTTAATTTATAGTATTCACTTAGGAATAGAAGCATTCGCACGAGTTACATGCTTATGTTTTGTTGTTATTTTACTGACTCTTTTTATATTAAATGTTTTGTATATAGTAGGAGGCTACATCAAGGTGGAGAACCTTCAACCCGTATTAGCGAATGGATGGGGAAACATAGGGAAAGAGTTAGTCCCTCTTGGCATTACTGTACCTTTCGGGGAATTGATTACCTTTACTATGATTCTTCCTTATTTAAATAAAAAAAGTCAGGCCGCAACAATTGGTTTGTCCGCCATTATAATAGGAGGAATTGTCTTAACCATCAATTCAATTATTCTTTTGTGTGTACTCGGACCAGAGACTGTTTTAAGATCCTCTTTTCCGGCTCTTACAGCTGTGAGTTACATTAACATAGCTAGTTTTATTCAAAGACTGGATACCTTTATTCTCATTCTCATGGTCATTTTAGGTTTTGTTAAAATAACCATCTATTTCTTTTGTGCAGTGATTGGCGCGGCTGATTTGTTTCGAATGAAACCTTCTGTTACAAACATTTATTTAATTGGCGGTGTTATTTTTTTCTCCTCACTGATGATTGCTCCTAGTTACCAAGCTCATATAAATGAAGGACTCAAAATTGTTCCTTATTTATTGCACCTCCCTTTTCATATAGCAATTCCCATCCTATTGCTGATTACAGCATATATAAAACAAAAAATAAAGCCTACCCTTTCATGAGAAGGGAGGCTATTGTTTTTTTAAAGCAGGAAAAATGCTAACAGCAAGGAATATTAAAGCAAATAAAATAACCAAAAAATAATCTTCCCCACGGGCAATTACAAAATATTGTTTTAGGTTATAAAACGATTGAAACATATAGTTTCCCTGAAAAACGTCGATGAATACAATAAGAACATAAGCCCCGAGCAAAATGCATAAGGATGGAATTATTTTAGCCATTATATCAGCCTCACCTTTTTCTTTTAAATTGCGGTAAATAATATAAAAATATACAAGACGTCCATGAGATTTAATAATATTTATTAAATGATGAAAAATAATTGATTTTCTGCAAAGCAATCTGTTATAAAAATTTAACGCAACAAGAATTGTGGACATTGATCTCCAAGGAACTTTGTTCATTCTAATGCACGATTCTATTTTTATAGACTCTTAAGAAATAGTACAAGCCAACTAAAATAGCAACAAAAAAATAAATGTAATTTAACGAATTTCCCATCTCAAACCTCAAAATTTTTATAATTTAATACTATGATATTTAAGTTTCTAATAAAATCTTTTATGTATTGGGTGAAAAACACTGCACCTTATGCTACCTTGCCTTTTTTATGTGTATAATACTCAAAGATAGCAATCCCAAAGGAAACTCCAAAAGCGGTTGAAAATGCTGTTAAAAGATCAAAATTAGAGGTAAACAGAATATTAATCATTAAGTTTCCTCCAAAGAAGATTAAAAAATATACAAAGAATTTCAAAATAACTTTTTTCAAGAACTACCATACTTTCATAGATTTCGTTTAGATTGACTGCTGATTCAGCACAGATTTTAAAAATCACGAAATTGAAAATATAACCAATATATGATTATATTACCATATATTTTGCTGGACATAAAAAAGAACCTCTTTAAAATAGAGGTTCTTTTTTTATAACAGACAAGATATTTAGTTACGGTAATAACAAGAATTAAAATTTCATTCGCAAGCTTTAATAAAGATAATCTTCTTACTACCTATAGCTTTTCTACCAATTCATCAACTTCATCAACACGGACACAAGTGAATCCTTTTGTTTTCACTGTTTTTAATACATCTCTTAACGCATTAATTGTGTTTCTTGGAGCGTCGGATTCCGCCCCGAGCGTATCTCCGCAGTCGTGCAGCAAAATGACGTCCCCGCCTTTTATGTTTGCCAGGCGTTTTTTGATCTTTTCACTTCCGCCAGCGGTGCGCCAATCTTCCGCCATGATTGACCATAGAATAATCTTATATTTACCTCTTCTCATAAAATCGAAAAGGTTGAGCATTCCCCAAGGCGGGCGATAATAAATAGGTGTGACTCCAGCGATAGATTTAATCACCTTGGCTGTATTCTTAAGTCCATTTCTAACTTTCCAAGGCGACATAAACCAGTTGGAGTGATGTACATAGTTATGAATTCCGATTAAGTGGCCTTCATTATGCATACGCTGAATGAGTTCAGGGTACTTTTCTGCTTTAGTACCGACCACAAAAAAGGTTGCCTTCACCTCATTTTTCTTCAATAAATCAAGAAGTATCGGCGTATAAACAGGGTTCGGACCATCATCAAACGTAAAAGCAATTTTAGATAAATCCCTTCCTCTTTTAACTACGTTCACTCCTAGACCACGTGATAAGAAATACGGAATAACGGTGTATAATAAAATAAAAAAAATAATAGCAGAAATCATGAACTCCATATTATATGCTCACCTCTATCTCCTTTTGCTTTTGTATCGTTCTATTATCTGTTACGTTACGTAATGGACCGCGTCTTGCTGCTTCAATAATGACATGGAGAGCGTCTATGGATGATGTTTTGGTTTGATATTTTTTCATTCTTTGTTTCATCCATCTTAAAGGTGCTGAATCGTGGACAAGATTTTCAATTTGCGCAATTAACTCTTTTTCTGACTGTGCAGACAGTGCGAATCCCGAACGGCATAAATACTCTGCATTGTCTTCTTCTTGTCCTGGTAACGAATGATAAAGCAGTATTGGTAGATCCATCGCCAGTGCCTCAGAGGTTGTTACTCCCCCCGGCTTGCTGATCATTAAATCTGCAATAGACATTAATTCTTCAACCTTTTCACAGTATCCAAAAATTCTCACGTCATGCTTCGAGTCTTTTAATTCCCACTCTAATTGTGTTTTTAATTTCTTATTTTTACCACATACTATAAAAAGTTGAATCGGTGTGGAAATGGTTTCTAATGCCTTAAAGGTTGAAATCCCTTTTCCAAAAAATCCGTCTCCCCCTCCCATGATGAGCAGGGTGAACATATTTGGATTAATCATATATTTATCTAGGAGAAGGTCTTTTGGAAGAACATCCATAAATCTTTTCCGTACAGGTATTCCAGTGTTTTTAATTTTGTCTGCCTCTACCCCTAACGCAATTAATTGATCACGCAATCGAGCAGACCCTACCACATATTGGTCTGTAGAGGGATGAATCCAATAAGAATGATCCGTATAATCTGTGATGATGGTTACCGCTGGAATATCAATTAACCCTTGCTCTTTTAATCTTGATATAATCCCGGCGGCAAATGGATAGGTACTAACCACTACTTTCGGTTTTATTTCCTGTATGATTTTAAGCACGGTTTGCATGCCCGACAAAAAGATCGAATTTAGCTTAATGGAAAATGAATTTTTTACACGAGTTTTTTTATACAAAAAGCTATACACTTGAGGAAACTTCTTAATGCTTTTTTTATAAATATAGTGGCTGATTGGATAGAGGGTGGGATGAATCCACTCCATGATATCCATGGTAATGGGCTCAGCATCAGCAGCGATCTCATTTACTGCCTCGCTTATCGCATTAGCCACTTGTTTATGTCCCTCTCCAAATGTAGCGGAAAGAATGAGGTATTTATCCTTCTCACGATTATTCATGACTTTCCCTCCTTATAGTTTTTATTCTTTCGTCATATGATGGAACCTGAAATATTCACCACATCTTTTTGTTCTTTTGTTTATGCAAGTAAAGATTTACTCTACTGATAAAAGAGTAAACATGATAAAAAAATTAATACCGGGTATTTAGCCTTTTTAATCAATTTGTGAGGTGTATCTTTTCTTCTTTTTCGTTACATAGATTGTTTGGGAATTTCTTACACTATTTATTAGAAACACATACAGTCTTAAGTTGAGCTTTCAAATAGCACATTTTCAGTCTACGGTTTGTAGTTAAAAATAGGCTAAAAATAACATTAAAAATCAATGAAAAAGAAAGTTTTTTTTATAAATAGTGCTACATTAAAAGAAAAGCAAAGGTGAAATTAACCTTTTCCCTTAGCTTATTTTCAATCAAATTCAAGCATATTTGAGTTATTCACTGTGCTTTAGGCAAATACATATTATGAAAGAAGGACAAACCATGGATTTTATCACATCTTATATAAATCAATACGGATATATCGTGCTGTTTCTAGCATTGATGCTGGAACTGCTCGCTCTTCCTCTTCCAGGGGAGCTGCTCATGGGCTACGCTGGGGTTCTTGCCTTTCAAGGACATTTGAGCTGGATGGGAAGTATCTTGGTCGCTGGTATGGGGAGTATGGTTGGAATGACCATAGCCTACGGAGTTGGTTATAAGTTAGGGACTCCTTTTTTTGATAAATACGGAAAAACCCTTCATATGGGGCCAGAGCGAATTGAAAGAATGTCAAAATGGTTTAGTGTGCATGGAAACAAACTGTTGATTATTGCTTATTTCCTCCCTGTTATTAGACATATTACAGGATATTTTTCAGGAATTACTCGGCTTCCTTTTCGTACGTATGCACTGTACGCCTATAGCGGATCATTTCTTTGGGTCACCACATTTATTACTCTAGGAAAGTTATTAGGACCTCAGTGGGAACAGTTTCATAATTCTATCAAGAAGTACTTTATCATTGGGATGATTGTAGCTGTAAGTTTGTTCGTTGCTATTTACATTTATAAAAAGTTCAAAGTAAGGATTAAAAAGATAGCAATTAATTGTCTCAAGTGGATAGTAAATGTGTTTCATACGCGGAAACGGGCAGGGCTTGTTTTTATATTTACAGCATTAGTAACATTAGGGTTTATTCTGCTTATGATTGGAATGACGCAAGACTTTATCGCAAACGAGTTTGGAGATTTTAACAAAATAACGAGTCTATTAATAACAGCCCTTTTTAATAAAGATTGGAATGTACCAATGCGGATATTTTTCATGCTGGGATCCAGGCAAGTTCTGGTGGCATTAATTTCCTTTACACTTGTGTGGATTTTATGGAAAGGCAGAGATAAAAAAATCGAATTATTATCTTTGGTAGCTGTTGCAGGCGGCGGAGAGCTATACGAAGAAAGCCTAAGACGAATTTTCCACCATTTCTCTCCTATTAGAAAATCGTTGATAGAACAGCTTTCATACACCTTTCCAAGCGAGCAGTCTTTGATGGCTTTTGTTATTTATGGGTTTGCTGTATTTATGCTGGTTCGAAACTCTAAAAGATTATGGACTCCTACATTAGCACCAATAGCAGCCATTCTTATTTTATTGCTTATTGCGATTAGTCGTTTGTACCTGAGCATACAATATCCCAGCGATATTGCAGCAGGATATGTATTTGGAGGAGTATGGCTAGGGTTAAACGTTTTACTTCTTGAAACCTTCCGCCTTATGAAAGGTATTAGTCTATAGCGGTTCACTAAAAAGAAAGTCAAACTAAACAGGAACTTATCTTGTCCAAATGGCATTTATTATATTTTGAACGACGGGAAAGGAGAAGCTGCATGCAAAACCGTATTTTAATCGTTGAAGATGAAGAAATGATTGCACGAGCTCTTCAAATTGAGCTTGAACATGAAGGATACAAAGTATTCGTAGAGCATGAAGGAAAAAGCGGCCTTGAAGCTGCTTTACATAATAGCATTGATCTAGTTTTATTAGACGTTATGCTTCCAGAACTTAGCGGTATCGAAGTCCTTCGAAGAATTAGAAAAAAGAACGCCTGCCTCCCTGTTATTCTTTTGACAGCCCGTGACACTACGCTAGATAAAGTGATGGGACTAGATCATGGAGCAAATGATTACATCACCAAGCCCTTCGAAATAGAAGAAGTATTAGCTAGGGTACGCAATAGTCTTCGCCATGGAGCTATCATTCAAGAAGTTACTGAAGAAAAAGATGTTCATTTATCAATAGAAGATTTATCTGTGAATTTAGAGACCAGAGAAGTGATAAGAAAAAACAAAACGATTATACTAACCCCGAAAGAATATGATTTGCTTGTTTATTTACTAAAAAATCAAAATATCGTACTGAGCAGAGAAAATATCCTCTTGACCGTTTGGGGCTACGATTATGAAGGAGAAACAAACGTAGTAGATGTGTATATTGGACATTTGAGAAAGAAAATAGAAGAAGAGATTAACTCTCCCTTGATTCGCACCGTCAGAGGAGTAGGATATGTGATAAGAAAGGAACCATATGAAAATTACTACCAAGGTTAACTTGTTTATTACAGTTTCTCTGTTAGTCAGCTTGCTCATTGTAAATACGATTGTATTTTTCTTATTTATGAAAACGACCGTTAATATGGAAGCACACTTAGTCTTTAAAAATGCGAGTGAAATGTTGAAAAAATACCACATTTCCAAATCCTTAACACTAGACAAAAACCTTTTAAACTCTTACATGCCTAGTCACTCTTTTATTCGAATCGTTGGGCCGAACTCTACAACTATTAATCAAGTCACTAACGACAAAGTCCTTGTTCAAAAAATCCCCCCTACTTTTTCAACAGAAAAGAACTTTGAACTTAGACCTTTTCAAGAACATCAAAATTTAGTAGTTCACGTACCGATTCATCAGAATCACAAAGTAATCGGCACGTTAGAAATAAGTGAGCGGTTATCAGGACTAGAAAGCCGCAAAGATATTATTTTATCCATAATGGGGACTGTTACCATGGTTTCTGTTCTTCTCTCTTTTCTAGCTGGCAGATGGCTATCAGCTATCATTATGAAGCCTATTGTATCAATGATCTCTACAATGGAAGATATTGAACAAAGTGGAACGCTGAAAAAGATTGGTATACAAACTGAAACAAAAGATGAAGTGTACAAAATGGCAGCTACATTTAACCGTATGATTAGTAAACTGAAGGAAAACTCAGATAAACAAAGGCAATTTATTTCCGATGCCTCTCATGAGTTAAAAACACCTGTGACTGTTATTAGCAGTTTTATTACGATTCTTAGAAGGCATGGAACACAAGACGAAACAATAGCAAAAGAAGCAATTGAGGCTATTTATTCAGAAACAAATAGAATGAAAAATTTGACTAAAACACTATTAAGTTTAGCTGAATTAGAGGACTCCGAACCTGTTGATATAAAATCAGTTGACCTTGTCTCTCTCAGCACAGCCCTTGTAACTCAGTTCATGCAAGTTTATGATCGACCTATTATTCTGCATAAAAATTCCTCCTCCATTTTCATCAAGGGAGATGAATTGAAGCTGAAACAAGTGATCATTATCTTTTTAGATAATGCTATAAAGTATAGTACCGATGTAATTGAGGTCTTTTTGGAAAGTAATCAGCATAAAGCGATTCTCCGAATAAAAGATTATGGCATTGGCATACCAGAAGACGAACAATCTCATGTTTTTGAAAGGTTTTATCGAGTAGACAAAGCCCGCAAACGGGATTCAGGAGGAAGTGGACTCGGATTAGCTATTGCTAAAAATATTGTGAACCTCCATAAAGGAGAAATTGATATACAAAGCAAAGAACATGCTGGAACAGAGATTAAAGTTACTTTTCCCCTTACAAACTGAGTAAGTCGCTTTTATATAAATTAGCTCATGTACCACTAGTGAGGAAGCAACTATCAATATTTAATTTCTAAAAATGCTACCTAATGGATACATTCAAAACAGAATCACCATTTTTTCATCAGAAAAAACACCTCCAAGTGATTGCTCGGTACTCCATACCCTGTTATCAGCTTGAAGGTGTTTTTTATTTATATAAAATCAGAGCCTGTCCAAATTATTAGCAACTACGTTTTCTTAATCTGCGAACGCTGATGCTTTCTAAACTAGTCGTATTTCTATTACCTGAATTATCTTCCCATACTAAAAATCCGCCTTCTGCTCGAATAAACGTACCATTTCCATCAAGCTGTCTTCCAGCAGAAAAAACTTGAATTTTATCTCCTCTTCGAAAATTATCTACTATAGAACGAGATTGAGATTGAGATGTACGGCGATCTCCACTACGACGTCCTGGCATAACTTCACCTCCTTATACATTTATAGTACATACTATAAAAAAAACAAAAATTGGCATAAGCAAAACGCGTAAAAGCAAAAAAATATTTTACAAATTGAAAATTTGGCCATCCCTGTCCATAGTATTTCTGTAATACTTCTTACATTCACCCCTAGTCAACATGATGCTCTTTCGAGGGCACATATAAAAAGCTAGCTCTTAGTGCATAACGATTGTTTTTGTTGCTGCAACTTACAAACACCCTGAATCTCTTTCATCTTATATTGCTGTTGTTGCATTGATTTATTGAGTATAAAATACATATATGTTAAAGAGTTTGATATATATAATTAAAAAAGTTATATCTCTTAGACGCAAAAAAAAAGAACCCTCCATAAAAAGAGGATTCAAACAGGGTAAGTAAGAAAAAGAAATATACATGCATGTTCCTGGGGGGCACTACGCTTGTATAATCAATTTATACCCGCTATTCACTGATTGAAACAGTAAAAAACATTTCAAATAAAAATTAATAGTTAATCTATTAAATACAATCTCTGAATATATTCAATAGCTTTATCTTTGTACTATACCTGTTCTCTAATATTAATAATTCGCATAACAAGTGCTCCTCTACCAGGAATAACAGCCATCATTTACATAAAGGATGTTATAGACATGCTTTTTAATAAAAGTGTGTTGCTTCTTCAATTAAAACTTATCCTTAAACCCATTCTTTCCTATGTTCACGAATAAATTTAATATCATTTTGATAATGTTCAAGATGCCCTTGGTGTATCATTTTCTGGAACGCACTGTCGCCTTCGCTGGCTTTTCTTGTAATTGTTTTACATAAACCCTCTAATCTCAGCAATACCAATTCCAAATAACCTTCTTGTACTTCTTCGCCGTAAGATTCAAAAAATAATTTCACTCTTTGGTTTATATGTTGAGCGTGCTGCAATGAATTATAATAAATCCTCTCACCTGTGTCAGAAAGATAAAATCTACTTAAGGGGACGCACGTATAAAGAGTATAAGCAATGTCCCAAATTCTTGGACCAGGCCCAGCAACATCAAAATCAATGACGCCTACTGGTCTTTTGTGCTTAAAAATGATGTTGTATATGGCAAAATCATTATGACATAGTACCTCAAATGGTTTAGGAGTGTTATCTATTGATTTCCAGCTGTCATCAAATGAAAAATCGCTCACTGAATCATGATAAAGACGGAGCATTTTCCCTATTTCTATTAAAACATCATCAGACCACATATATTTCTTCAAGGGATAATTACCAGCTTCACCTTCAATAAATGATAAGACCTCTCTTCCTTTTTCATCAATGCCTAAAAATTTTGGCGCATAACTAAAACCTTTGTTCTCTAAATGCTTTAATAGTTTATGAAATTTATGACTATCTGATTTTAATTCTCGTCGTACAGTATCTCCCAAGCGATAAACGTTAGAGACATTCCCTCCTGTTAGCACTTCTTCGTCCTCAAAGCTTGACATATAAACATTCCCCCTGAATATATCCTATTTGTCGTCAATAAGTGAAAATGATAAAGCATTCGTCATAAATGAAATATCTCATTTTACTACTGATTTAGAAAAGCCTGTACTTTTTCTTTTGTAGCCCATCAACAATCCTTTGGGACTGACTAATAAAGTGGAGAAAATCGGTTATCGTCATATTACGTTACATTATAAAAAAGAATCTTCATTCGAAGATCCTTTTAACTGCTTGTTTCATACAAAAATCCGCTAAAAAGTGGAAGACCGCTACTATGTTAAATCACCAAAAGCCTCCATCTGAGTGAATAATTTGTCCAGTAATCCATTCTGATTCTTCACTTGCTAAAAAGATAACTAATTTTGCGGCATCGCGGGGCTCACCAAGTCGACCCATTGGGAACTTTGGCAGTAGCTCTTCCTTTAACTGACTGCTCATCCAGCCAGTGTTAGTTGGTCCAGGATCTACAGCATTAACAGTAATTTTAAGAGGTGCTAATTCAATAGCAACTGATTTAGTAAACGTAGAAACAGCCCCTTTTGTTGCAACATAAGCCAAATTCCCAGGCTCAGGTGACTTATCTTGACCTGAAACCATATTAATAATTCGACCGCCATGCTTACCTTCGATTAGACGTGCAAACTCAACAGTCAAAAGACACGTCCCTCTAACATTCACGTTATAATGAGCATCAAGCATATCAGCATCTATAGAACGAAAATCTACGTCCACGGAATGTGTTGCATTATTTACAAGGATTGATGGAGAACCTAGTTTGTTTTGAACTTCATCAAGCAGCTTTCTTGGTGCATCGGGTTGCGATAAATCCAATTCCATTGATTCACATCGCACTCCCAGACTGCGAATCTCTTCCATAAGATGTTTCGACCATTTAAAATCATCCTCATTGCAATAATCCATTAAACGATCATACTTTGACCAATGAGTGAAAAAAACATCTGCGCCTTCTCTAGCTAATTCCCTGCATATTTCAGTACCAATACCTTTTGCCCGACTAGCACCAGTAACAATCGCAATTTTATTTATTAACCGCTTCATAAAACATCTCCTCATCAGAACGTTGAATTCATATGCTCACCAATAGCACACGAACTCAGCAATCCTGTATATGTATATTAATCTATCAAGTTGTAATAAATGAAAAAATGTAATTAAAGTTTAAAAGGTATTTTCTCCATAGTAATCATTCATTTTTATTTCACCTCACATAAGTATTTTTCCATATATGCATTCAACTTTCCTGCCTTATCAACATGTTTCAGACAGCAAAAGCTGAATCCCCCTAGTCTCCAACAAGTTTAGGCTCTTTCCTTAGTTACATTTTCAAGAACGTTATATTTTACTTTTTAGTAAAAAGGTAAAGAGATAGGTAGAATAATGGATTTCCTAAATAAAATTCTAAAAGGAAATATCCCTATGTTAGAGAACTGAATAAAGGACTGCTTTTCATTTCTCTAACACTTAAAAGGAGGTACACGAATGAATGAAGAGATAATAAAAATTGATAACATTGAGATTTGTACAGAAAGTTTTGGAAACCCCAAGAATCCTGCTGTACTTTTAATAATGGGAGCAATGTCTTCATTAGATTGGTGGGATGAAGACTTCTGTCTTCGCCTCGCTGAACATGAGAGATTTGTTATTCGTTACGACCATCGTGATTTAGGGCGATCTACCACTTATCCACCCGGTACGTCTAACTATACAATAACGGATATGGCTGACGATGCAATTGGTGTTTTAGATGCTTACTCTATAGACAAAGCTCATATTGTGGGAATGTCTTTGGGCGGGATGATAGGACAAATCCTTGCTCTTAGATATCCGGATCGCATAGACTCCCTTACTTTAATTGCATCAAGCGTATTTGGAACGGAGGCGGAAAAATTGCCCCCAATGGATCAGCGGATACTTGATTACCACACGAAGAGCGCTTCCATAGACTGGTCAAATCAAGAGGAGACTGTTCCCTACCTTGCAGGTGGATGGAAAATTTTAAGTGGAACAAAACCTTATGAAGAGAAAAGAATGTATAAGCTAGCAGAAAGAGAAGCTGCCCGCGCCAAACAGCTGCCGAGTAGATTTAACCATGCTTTGCTTCAAGGAGGAGGCCAATATTATGACAGATTGAGTGAAATTACTATACCTACACTGATTATTCATGGAACAGAAGATCCGGCACTCCCATACGAACATGGACTTGCTCTTGCAAAAGCTATTGCTTATGCTAATTTAATAGCTCTTGATCGTACAGGACATGAAGTCCATAGTGAAGACTGGGAACAAATCATTAAATCAATCGTAAGGATTAGCTCCTAAAATCAAAACATGAGATATGCAGACTTCAAAGCGCTTTTTTAAGAAAGCTTTGGGGTCTTTTCATGTTTCAAAGTTCCTTCCTTCTACTTACAGTAGACAAAACGTTTCCTATAGCAAAGGGTGTTTTGTACAAAAGTACCTACATCTTTTCAAAACATCATATTTACGATACACTGATAATTCGCAAAATATCCACATAAGGGTATTAAAGTAAGAAAATGGAGGTTTTTATGAACTATTTTAAGGTACTTTTTTGTTTAATCTTATTAATCCTTGTAGGTATAACCGGCTGTGCTTCAAAAGAAGAAGTCACAAGCATTAACACTGTTGATGTAAAAGATCTTAAAGACCACAGTGGAACTTATGTTGGAGATAATTCTAACGTAGTAGCTATCGTAAGAGCATTGCCTGGAGGGGAAACATTTAAAGAAATTGATTTACATAATAAAACACCAAAAATAATGTATGGTACTAAAGAGGGCTCTTTATCAAAAGATGAAATGTTAAAATATTGGTTTGACGGTAAGAATACATTAGAGAAAAATTTTCTTTACAATGCTATTTATTTAACAATATTAGTACCTAATGCTGAAGGTTATAGCTTTAGAGTAGACAATCAAAAACTTTCAGCGTCTAGAGAAGAAATGAAACAATTCATTTCCAAAAACATTCAAACTTTACCAAGTAGCAATGAGTTATTTGATAAAGAAAACGCACAGCAATTTATAGATAATAATAAAGAGAAGATTAATAAAGCAGTTAAATCGGCAACTATTCGAGAACAATTTTTTAAGAATGTTCCTATCGTAAAAGAATAAGAACAAATAAAGAGCCTTAAATAAGGCTCTTTATTTGTTTTCTATTTGCCTTTGTGCTTGGCTTTTGCCTTTTGTTTCTTTATGGAATACTTTTGTTCCTTTAGCTCTTCACGATATCGTTTAGCTTTCTTTTTTCTACTTTTTTTCTTTTCTTCGTAAGCTTGCTTCATGGCTTCTTGAGCTTTAGTCGAAATACCAACTTTATTTCTTTCTTTTGCTACTTGGCGTTGTAAACGTTTTGGATTTACCTTTTTATTAGATTTTATTTTCACATCAATACCTGCATGAGCTGATTGATTAATCACCTCTAGCAATCTATCATAAATAAAGTCTAATACTTCTGTATCTTTTGGTTCTGGTCCAAATACATAACGAAATGCTTTTAACTTACCGCCTTCTACAACTTCAATAATTCCTACCCAAAACTGACCATCATGGTAAATCGTTAGTGACATAACGATTCCCTCCTCTAAACATACTATGAAATGATGGACATCCCGAGGAGGGGAAGGTTACTGACATTAATACATATCAATGCATCCGGACTACCAACCGAATTGTGTTTTTACATCTCACATACAAATTTTAACATAAAAATATTTATTATAACTACCTTCTTTTATTTTTCACCAAAATTCATTGCAAAAAATAAGAAGCTCGCCATAATAAATATTGGGATTACTGCAAAAGAGATTAACTAAAATATTTCATCAGCCCTTTTTCTTGTTTTACAAAAGCTATTATTCCACATGAGAATCCTATCAAGTAAACAGTGACACATACATACAAAATGTTAGGGCTATGTATGGATGTAAAATATTGTCCAACGCCAACAACCATCCCAAGCAACGATAACCACAGTGAATATTGACTAAAACGTTTTTCAATTTGGTCCTCCGCAAAATAGATATATGCTTATATGACACCATTTAACTAGCAGCTACCATAATGTACTTAATCACCAGTAGAAAAAAGCTTGGGTGAATCACTCCAAACTCTTTTTTCTATAAAGAAAGAATCCAATTCCTGCTCCCAGTACAGCTATAACTACACTAAAACGAATTAGATGAATAATAAAATCAATAAGGTTTAAATAGGTTGTTTCTGTTACACCATCACCGACTGATTCAACTTCTTTATATGGAATCACAAAGAAACCTAATGATCCTCCTAAAATAAGGCCATAGAAAAAACCCTTTTCTATAAATTTCAACAAGAAACTCTCCCCCTTTCAAACATGCTCATTTAATGAGCTATAGCATTCCCTATTACTATTAAAAGGCGTTTATTTATCTTCCATAAAAGTTATTCGATTATGAATTTTATTACATATAATCTATATATTAACATATCCGCAGATTAAAAGGGAGACTAACGTATAGTCTCCCTTTCTATAAAAATTTAATAACTTTTACCATATTATTTACTTAACCAAACTTTAGAATTAAATAAACGCTCCAGAAAGTCACGAATCAAGGAAGCTTTTCACAGCAGTTAAAAAAGCGGATAAGTTTCCTGCATGCACCTCATGTCCAGTCCCTTCTATCATTACTAATTTACAATTTGGAATGCGCTTAGAAACTTCTTGCAATTTATCTTGAGGAATATGGCTGGATCCTCCTCCTATGATGAGAGTAGGTGCAATTATCTCTGTAAGACTTTCCCACCATTTAGGATTGGGGTTGTTTAACTGTTGAAGAATTGAAGGTACAACCTCCCAGTCAAACGGTAAAGGACCAGGCGGTTTGGCAGGAATTTCGAACTTTTCTCCTGTAAAAGGTGGAGGAGTGTCTTCAACAATCAATTGATCTACCCTTTCTGGAAATGTTTCAGAAAAAAGATAGGACACCGTCCCCCCCATAGAATGCCCAATCAACGTAAATCGCTCCAAATTCATCACACATAAGTTCAAACGTATAGGTACCGGTTCTTTCACTTCCACCGTGTCCTCGCTGATCTAAAGCTAAAAATCGATATTCCTCTCCTAATACAGCTGCTACTTCATCCCAAGACTCTGCACTCATTCCCAAAGCGTGAAGTGCAATAATAGCGGGTGCCGAAGCTTCGCCTGCCTCTCGATATTGAAATGTTAAACCATTTAGTTCAATTTGATTTACTCGCATTTTCAAATTAGATCAACTCCTAACTCAGATTTCACCAATTAAAATCTAGTTTATTAAGGTTCATCTATATATTAGCGAAGGAATGAAGATTTCCTTCACCTCTTATCTTATTAGGAAAGATATTAGATTATTTTATGTATCCAGTGTAATTCTTTAGTCAGCATAATGCACCTAGAGTTTTTCACTTTCGATACCTATATAATTTAAACCAAAAGTACTGTAAGCCAATTGAATAAAAGATTGTAAAGGAAGAGACATAAATTTATCTTTATGCCAAAACATTTGTGTATAAAGAGGCGTATCAATTTTAGTACAAGCCAATTCTTTTAACACGCCTTTCTCAAGCTCTCCTTTTACTACTACTTCGGGCAATATCGCAATACCTAAATCTAGCATGACGCATTGCTTAATAGCTTCCACGCTTGCAAATTCAAATTTAGTTGATGTACAAATACCCGCCTCGCGAAACAAATTTTCCGATACTACCCGGTATGAACACCCCGACTCAGTATACAAAAGAGTCTCATTTTCAAGCTCTTCTAAGTAGATATCCGTTTTATCAGCTAAAGGATGCTGAGGAGCAGCAATAATTTTCAAGTCTTCTGCAACAAGACATTGTGTATGTAGATTTGCATCATGATGCTGGATAGGCTCCATCGTAAAGGCGATATCAAGAGTGCCGTCTAGTAGCTGCGCTCTTGTTTGTGCTTGAGAGTAAGTGGGCTTAAAGATCATTTTGACCTTTGGAAATTGATCCTTGAACTCTTTTAATATTGGAGGCAATCTATACGTGCACTGGCTTTCAGAAGATCCAATAATAAGTGTACCCGCAGGCTCTTCCACTCCACTTACAGCGTTTTTTGCTTCCTTAGTCAATTGAATCATTTTATCGGCGTACCTTTTAAATTCTCGACCTGCCTCTGTTAAAACCAAGCGCTTTCCGAGACGTTCAAATAAAGGAGTTTCAAGTTCATTTTCAAGAGCTTTTATTTGAGCGGTAACGCTTGATTGAGCAAAGTTCAAAATTTTAGCTGTATATGTAAAATTTAAATTTTCTGCAGCTGTTTTAAATGTAATCAGTTGTTTTATTTCGATTTTCCTCACCTCTTTATAATCGGATATTTCGATTGATTCAATCGTAATGTTCATCTGTAACGATTACTAATTTCATTATAAAATATGGTAAATCAAACCACAACATACTAAATATAAAGAGATAAGGGGAAATCATAATGTCTATAAAAAAAGAGAATACAAAGGAACAAACCGTTCTAATGCAAAAAAATACAAGTGACAAAACCTTCAAATGCTATTGGAATGAAATTATTCGAGCGCTTATCGTAACCAAATAAGGAAGGCTAATCAATTTTATTTTTTGGAAAAGTAGATCCACATACAAGCGTATAAATATAAAAATAATAGCTCGCTAACGCTGACAATATACAGAATTAGCGAGCTATTAATCTATTATTTAAACTTGTAATCATGTTTATTGGCTTGAATCTAACCTAAACTTTGCAATATCCTTGTCATCTTGGGAGATAATGAGTGTACCCTTTAACGCATTAGCATGTAGCTTTTTTAGTTTTTCTTCAGTTGGCAAAAGAGGTAATTCATTATTTTTTTCCTTTGCTCCTAAGGTATAACTAAGAGTAAATTTACTTGTTCCTTTAGATGGAATTTCTCCTATACTCATACCAATACCTAACTTGTTGTTATCCATATTATAAATATTTGAACCAATTGCTTCTTTTACAGCTGATACTAACTCCTTATCTGGTTCTATGCGAATGTTTGTTTTAGCAAAATCAGAGAGAGCCATAATATTGTTAGACGTATTTTCCATCGTAAATGTATAGCGTAACTCCGTTGGAACGATACGTTTACTTTTACTCTTTTTATCAGGTACTATCATTTCCCCAACGATTTTTTTATCATCTGTTAACGTTACCTCTGCTTTTTGTAATTTTAAGTACTCAACATTGTTTACATATTCCGTTTTCGAACAAGCGGAAATGATAAACACTAAACAAATAACAAACAAACCAAGATAGAACTTTTTCATATTTCTCCTCCAAACATTTTTTATCCCACAACAATAAACATATGTTATCATATTTTCTATATTTTGTATTTTGTAATTGTCATATGAGATATTATTAAACGTAAAAACACCAAGGTGCTTTATGTTTCCTTGGTGTTTTTTATTAGTTTTTAAGCGTTTAGTTAAAAAATTAGATTTGGAGATGAATGTGGAAGATGAACGTAATGAAGCTTATTATACATTTTTTGTAGGAGGAAAAGATGATACAAAATTTATTTGTTTTTGTATCTAGTAATTTTCTTCTACAAAACGTATCGCTTTGTTTAATTCTGAAGTTCTTAAAACGACTTCTTTATCATTAAAAATAATAAAGAAAGGGCTGCCCTCTACCTTTAAGTCTGGATATTGATTCTTTACTTCTTCCAACGAGGAAAAATATCGAACTTGTTTTAAACCCATTATTTCCTCTGGATGATCGATGTCTTCACCTACTGCCAAAATAGAATATTCTTCTCCATCTGACAACAACTCCTTAGGTGGAGAATCCGCGTATTGTTTTTTCCAAGTTAAACTTGAACATGCTGCACATAGAATAACCAAAGATAGAATAAAAGGTAAGTATAACCACTTTTTCATAACGCAGCCCCTTCTTTGTTCGAAATATATTTCAAAAGAAAAATAATACAACATCTTTATTTAACATAATTGGTTTTACAGACACTTTAGCACCTTTATTGACGAGAATACAAAAACCACGCAGGCATCTCCGTGTTTTCAATTAGCAGCACTTGTTTATGCTTAGGATCACCTTTAATAGCATAAACAAAACCCCCATTTTGTGTTTTGCCAAAGGCTCTAAAATATTTCTTAGAGTCATACTTTGTTTGATCAGCCATCTCCACGCACTCATAATTTCCATATGTATCACTTAAAAGCTTTGTGTTAAACATATTATCGTCTTTCGTTACATAAAACTTATCATAAGAAAAGAACAAAAAATATATACTTAACGCCCCTAGAATTGGTATACAACTAGCTAAGCCACATCGAATTTTTTTATTCACTTTCGACCTCTTAAATTTTTTTGTTTTACTATAATTAGGTTTTGATATATGTAATACGCTCACATAGAACGTATTTTCTCAAAGAAAAAGTAGTCAACTTAAATAATACTCACCTTTTGGGGGCTACCTTTTTCATTAACTGACTTTTATGATCTTTATCTTTAACTATAATATAATCTTCTGTTCCTTTTACTGAATAGATTTCTGAACCAACTGTAAAATAGTTTGATTGATTATTACCTTCGGGCATCGTAGTTGCTTTAGTTTTCTTTTTTAGGGTTCCTATTTGGTCTCCTATTTCTTGTGTTTGATCTAATTTATCTTCTGTTCTGTTATATTCCTTGTTTTCAACTACCACAATGATAGCAGAACTCTCTATATTTTCCCCTGTACTTTCTTGATTACATGCAGTTAGAACGGTTAAATAAACTACTGACAGAAAACTAAGTGTTCTCTTCATAATAGCCTCCGGAAATCATTTTCCTTGCCCTTTGATTAAAATTGATATTAGGCGATATACCAAGTTCAGTGCCGTATCATAATGTATTCGAAAACGAATAATCCTAAAAGTTCTATTAAACAAACTTTTTAGGCTCCTCCACATAAAAATCCACATAACCGCAGCTTGAACAAACATAAGGTATTAACTCACTGTAATTGTGATTGTTATTTAATACGCTGCTCGGTGTTTTATTTACACCTACTGTACCAGGTGATGATTGAATACGAGCTTTGATTAGAGTTGAATCACATTTAGAGCACTTTTTGCTTTGCATACACATCATCCCTCTCTATTCCATAACATCATTTCTAGTTTCTATAGTACATGCTTGCTAGTTTTAAAATTAATAATTAGCCATATAACTTGAATAATCAAAGGGAAAATAAATGCAATTAGCAACACTATAAATGCGAACAATTTTAGCTCCGGTGTTTGGGTAACACCCGCTCCATCCACTTCTCTTGTCCAGACAACAGCTGTACCTACGACGAAAAGTATGATCCAAATTATATTAGCTATCCACCAGGAAATCCATCGTCTTTTCACACCATCACTCCTTTCAATTTAAGCTGCATTTTTCTTTTTTAATTCCCAGATAAGAGCAATGGTAGAAATAGCTCCACCTACCGCAAAGAGGTAAGAAGAAAACGGTATTGTTTCATGTATGAATAAACCTCTTACTCCATAAAAACACAGGATAATAGTGCTGATTAAACCAATCATAAGCCGAATATTTTTATTGATTGTTTTCTCCCCCTTAGACTTTTCCCTGCACCTGATCCTTTATCATAAGTCCAAATATAGCGAAGAAGTTTAATACAACCAACAATCCATAATAAAAGCCACTCCCTTCAAAAAACAAAGAGAGAATGGGGAATATTATAGATTCAAAGCCAAATAACATAATAATAAGGCCAATTCCTTTAGCGAGCTGTTTTTCATCCTTAGGTGTAAATATCTTTCCATACCCAGCAATGAAACTAGTATTACCTTTTTTCCATACACGTTTCCCAATATAAATAATGAAGCAGCTTACTAAACATATAAATAATACGTTCAACATCAGATATTACCCCTTCTTCACACACTCTAATTTAACATATATAGTATATTTTACCATAAAAATTTACAAATATTATGTATTAAAGGTGGACTCATAAAATATAACACTATAAAATATATACATACTAATTATGGATATCTTAATTAAACAAGAACTCACTGAAGAATATAATAAAACTGAAGAAGTTGTGAAAAGCGCTTTTTTAAATGAAGAATACAGCGATAAGAAAGAACATTTTAACTTTCCTGAAGAGTTCTTTATGACCTTAGAGTTAACAGAGGGATTATTAACAAATATGCAAGGTGTTGTGTAGTGCTCAAAAGCTTTTTCAGAGTAAGTACTAACTGATTAATTAGGTTTTACTTAAAGGCTGCCTAGAAAAAAATTTTATAGTATTTTCTATGGACAGCCTCTTTTTTATTTACCTGATATTATTAAAGCGGTGGGTTTTCCACACCTAAATGAACCCAATCTTCTTTTGGAGGCCCATAAACTCCAGGGGGTTTTAGTCCTGCTTGACGCATAAGAACTGTGATTTGCCCCCGGTGATGAACAATATGCTTGATTAGTCCCATTAAGATTGTGGCATTTGATTGGGTTCTTCCGAATGCTTCTTGCGTATGTTCTAAAGATTCATCTGTCCATTGCTGTTCAATGATTTTAGCAGCGTGAGAACTTACATTTTTAAAGGTTATAGCGATTTCCTGGGCAGAAGATGGAACGCTTGCTGTACTTTCTATTCTGTCTATGCTCAGTCCAAATTCAGTTAGATAATCTGGAATATTGGTTGTAAAATGCCAAGCAATTCTTCCTAACGTACGTCCTTCAGGGTAAACTTGTTGTTTTAATGAATCATCTGTTAAGCTATCCAAAACTTTTTGAGTTAGCATAGCTTCGTTGTTCCATTCTTTGATAAAATCTGAAATGGTATTATACATGTAAAAGACCTCCCAATATAAATCTAATCTAAATTAACACTTAAATAATATCATAGAAAAAACCAGTTGGCTTATTTACTAAAGAAAGGAGATTCTATGTTATTTAAAGCTACTGCTCAAAAAACTATTATTTTCACTCTATTACCTTTAAATGCTTTATTATGCATTCAAGCAGTTCAATATAAAGCATTTGATTTTTCACTTCTTTTTGCTATCCTTTGTTCGTTTCTTTCCCTGTGCCTCAGATATGAATTTCAAATAGAAAAAGATACTTTAACCTATAGAACATATATATTATGGTTTAAAGTATATGCAAAAACCGTTAAACCAATGGACATTAAAAGAATTGTATTTAAACGGTTAAGTTGGAAAACAAAATTGGCAGTAGTAAAAGTAGAAAACGGGTGGAATATGCGAATAGCATTATTTAATCCACCAAATGTTTTTAAGGAATTAGAAACATTTGCACATGAATATGATGTAGATATTCAAAAAACATCAGATTATAAAATTCTAGAAAAAATGTCTTGAATGTCACCGCGTTTGGAATACATTAACTTTACGTATGGGGGTGCATAATCAGCCGTTATTCATTTCTAATTAAGCAGCTTTTGGACCTCTTTACCGCTACAAAACATTAGTAAAGAGGTCTTTTCCTAAGCACCTTCAAGTTTAAACACTTTGTCCTCCTTCCTCGTATCAACCTCAAGCCCTAATTAAAAATAGGCTTCAAGACCATTCTGTTTAACATTATTTGGATATATAATTCGTATATAACACTTTTTAAGAGGTGATGATTCTGTATATATCGAAAAAGCTTGGCATTTTAAGCTGGTTTGCTACTTGCTTGTATTTTTTAGTTGAACCTTTTTTTATTTTGACTTCAACTGCTCCCTACAGTTTTTTACATCACGCAATGAGTGATCTTGGCGTAACTTCTTGTGGAAACTACACCTATTTAATTGCACCTCATGAAATTTGCTCTCCTCACCATTTCTGGATGAACGTATTGTTTATTATAAACGGATTAACACTTTCAATTGGTGTTCTGTACATTTCACAAAACCTAAAGAAAACAAAAATAACCCAACTCGCAACAGCTTTTATTCTTATATTAGCTTTAGGTAATATTGTTTCAGGCTTTATACCGGCTGATATACATTTATTTTGGCATTCCATATTCGCTCAGCTTGGCATGGTTACTGTTTTAGCTGGTCTTTGGATGTATGCATCCTCTTTAACCAGCGGCAAGTATTGGACTTATGGCTGCTTAATCTCCCTACTAATCATTCTCATACTCATTATGCTTGTATTTTTCGTTCCTATGCCTACCGGTCTGCTGCAAAGGTTATTCTATTTAGTAATCTTTATATGGGGCACCGTGCTTTCCTTTATATTAAACAAGTAATCCACTATCACTCCGTTTCATATGAGCTTACAAGATTATGTTAAACTAGTCGGAATTTCAAATAGCAAAAAGTCCATAGAGGCATCGGGACTGACCCCATAGAGTGAGACAAATAAAAAAACACCTTTAAGTAAAAAACGGGTATGTAGTACCTAACAATA
>NZ_JBHZOZ010000015.1:0-108306 GCF_042787865.1 Priestia sp. YIM B13486
GTCACCGGTACAATACCGACAACTGGCTGTTTAAAAGGTGTTTTGATCCCTGTCTCGAAATCAGGGGTCAGTCCCATTCATCTCGAGGCTTTTCTTTATTTGTCATTTAAAAATTCTTGCAGCGCTTCTTTATTTTTATCTAAATCAATAGCAAGCACCATACCAACACCGCTATACGTTTTGTTTTCAAACGATCCGTCTAACGGCAGTCGCAGACTTTGAACATCTTTCATGTTTCCTGTTACCACATCTTTAGCGAGAAGCATCATACTTTTTGTATCTAAATTTGTATCGATATAAGGATCCATTACGCCGAGAAGCTTCGGTATTTTAAACACGCTGTTTAGGCTTGCTACTTCATCTTTAAGCTTTAAAACGACTTCTTGCTGGCGTTGAACGCGTCCAAAATCACTCATGTTATCATGACGAAAACGTACATAGCCAAGCAGTTGTTCACCGTGTAAAACTTGGGTACCTTTGTGAAGCGTCATACCAATTCCCGAAGACATGTCGTGAGGCACGGTTACTTTAATGCCATCAGGTGCAATCGTATCTACAATTTTTGAAAACCCTTCGAAGTCCACAACTGCATAATAGTTAATATCGATATCAAAATTTTGTTTGATCGTTTTACGCAGCAGCTCAGGACCTCCGAACGCGTAAGCAGCATTCAGCTTTTGCTTGCCGTGTCCTGGAATATCCACATACATATCCCTCATAAGGGAAACAATTTTCGGATGTTTGCTTTTAGAATCGTAGTGAGCAATTAAAATAGAGTCTGTACGAGAATGCTTTTCCCCGCGCGAGTCACTTCCTAACAGCAGCATATTTACTTCTCCGTTATTTGGGAGACTGCCTTGAAACTGTTCAAATGTCGTGCCGTCATCCGCAAATTTACCATCGCTTGCCATCGATAGCCCTTGCTTATATTGGAAATAGCTGTATATGCCTCCAACGATAATAAAAAGAAACAACAAAGCAAAGAACACTCTGCCCCATCGAACTCTTCTTCTTCTTTTGCGTCTTGTTCGCTCCACGTTTCTGTCACCAGCTTTCTTTTTCAATGAAGTTCTCATAAAACAAGCAAGTAGCTAAGCTTTTAAAAAGCTCCTCTACTTGCTTGTTTGGATTGTATGGTGTGAAAGCTTACATTACTTTTCTGTTTCTTGGTCTTTTCCATACATGTATTTTGATGGATCGACCGGTTTAAAGTCATCTAATTTATTAAATCGTAATAAATCACCGTATAACACTTTATCAGAAAGTTCTAGCTCTCTTCCAACTTTCTTTTTATAAGCTTTCGCTTCGTCTGTTGCTGTGATTCTTTCTCCCGTGTTTGTATCGTAATACTTGCCGTCAATTGACGTGTATTTCGGAGAAACATAATCACCGTTTCTAAATGCTACTACCTGATCATGGTCTTTTGATAATAAATCTGTACCGAATTGAACATACTCTTTACTATCAATTCCCACTAAGTGAAGAAGCGTAGGTACTACGTCAATTTCACCGCCGTACGTATGGTTCACTCCACCTTTTACGCCTGGTACGTGAAGGAAGAACGGTACGCGTTGAAGCTGAGCGTTTTTATATGGCGTAATTTTCTCGCCAAGAACTTTTTCCATTGCTTTGTTATGATTTTCAGAAATACCGTAGTGGTCACCGTAAATCATAATAACTGAGTTGTCATATAAGCCTGAAGCTTTTAGCTCTGTAAAGAATTCTTGCAGTGATTCATCCAAATAACGAGCCGTTTGGAAATAACGGTCTACCGTTCCATCTCCTGTGTTTGCCGGCTCAATGCTAGCATCGCCTTTATCAAGGACAAATGGGAAATGGTTTGTTAATGTAATCATATGCGCATAGAAAGGCTGCTTCAATGACTGTAGCATTGGCATAGATTCTTTGAAGAATGGCTTATCTTTTAATCCATAGTTTACTTTGTTATCACCAGTCATATTGTAATAACTTGCGTCAAAGAATTTATCCACACCGAACTGTTTATAAATTTCATTACGGTTCCAGAACGTTTTATAGTCTCCGTGTAAAACGGCACTTGTATAGCCGCCCTCTTGATCTAAGATCGCTGGTGCTGCTTGGTACGTGTTGCGGCCTTTTAAGCTAAATGCTGATCCTTGAGGCAAGCCGTATAATGATGTATCCATCATAAGCTCTGCATCAGCTGTTTTACCTTGTCCTGTTTGATGGAAGAAGTTATCAAAATACATAAATTCATTTCCATTTGCTAATGAGTTTAAAAACGGCGTTACTTCTTGCCCGTTTAACTTGTAGTTAATCAGGAACGACTGAAATGATTCTAGATGAATTTTAATAATGTTTTTTCCTTTTGCTTTACCGGCATACTCAATATTTGGAGCTGCATAGTGACTTGTACTGAAGTTTTTCACTGTTGTTAAGTCATCACTGCTTGCGAATGCTCGCTGCTTTGAGTTTTTAAACGTTTGAACTGCATCATACACCGTGTAGTTGTATGCTCCTAAATATTTCACTAGGTAGTTGCGATCAAATGTTCTTGTTAGTAATTCAGGGCGATCTTTTTCAGCATAGTGCAAGTTAATTGCAAAAGCGATAGCTCCTGCCGCTAGTACCATGAACGTATAGCGGAATTTAAGGCGTGCTTTTGGCCATTCGATTTTTCTAACAAACAATAGCGCAATCAGTAAAACGATATCTACAAAGTAAAAAATATCGTGAGCTTTTACTAAATCAGCGATACTGCCTCCTAAATGACCCGCATTGCTTGTTTGCGTTAAAGTAGGCAATGTCACAAAGTCATTGAAGAATCGATAATATAAAATATTGCTGTACAAAATGACCGTCATGATTGTACTAAGGATAAGCGTCCAAACGATGGCTCTTTTCCCTTTTGCAAACAATGCTAACCCTAAAAAGATCAAAGTTGAACTAATTGGATTAATAAACAATAACGTTTTTTGCATTGAGTCACTTATATCTAAGTTGAACTCCACTTTGTAAGACATGTAAGACTTGATCCACATGAATAAAACCGCTATAAAAAAGTAAAACAACGGCTTTGAAAATAGTTTTTTCATTTTCAAATTCCTTTCACTAAAAAGTAGAGATTTCATGTTCAGCTAACCTCAGGAAAGTCCCCTACATTAAATCGTAACGGTTACGTCCTGCAAAAGATTACCTGAAAATGATTCAATTTGTCAAACAATATCATCTTCATCTCTTTTTTTAGTCATCTACAAAATTTACATTTCAACTTGTAATCTCTTATTTTTTATCGTGATGTTAATATTACACAATTGTTAATTTGTAAATTTTGTTCTCCCTATATTGCATACATATTAATTTACCACATTTCTGCTCTGCAATAAAAGTATTTTTATTTTATTAGGCATAATATTTCACATACTGAATGAAAAGGTACTATTGTACTGGACGTTATTCTTCGCTTGCTGTTAGGACTAGTAAAAATAGACTGATCTATGCTTAGTCTTTATCTTCATCAACAGCTATGCGGTCTCCGTGTGCAAAGGGCTGTGAAATAACTAGAAACTCAATCTCTTCGCTCGAACGATTCATCATTTGATGAAGAATGGACGGAAGCACTTCTATTCCTTCATGTGCTTTTACATCATAAATAATTCCGTCTACTTCTAGAGCAGCTGTTCCTTTTAGCACAAAGAAAAATTGCTGTGCTCTCGTGTGATAATGCCTTACCTCTTTCGTATGAGGAGGCATGCGCTCATGAATAATACTTACGTCTTTATTTTTCACTAGGTGCCACCCATCGCATTTTCCTCCCCACACGTAGTGTTCTGCGTTTTGCTTACTGACTTTCATGACTAGCTCCCCTTTTTCTAATAAATGAAGACCTGCAGATGAAATAGAAATTCTATGTGATCTTTTTAATCTTGCTATTGGAAATACTTTTTTTAGATGAAGGTTTTGGCTTCAAAGTAAAAAGCATTCCTAAAAAGATCAAAACAATGCCTGCCAGCTGAAAAAGCGTCGGGCGAAATCCCGTGAATGCTGTATCTAATAAAATAGCAACGGCTGGATCTAAAAACACTAGAACCGAAATCACCTGAGTTTTTAAGTAGCGCAGGCTGTCGAAAAACAAATAATACACTAAACCAGTATGTACAAAGCCCGTTACCAAAATAGCTGTCCAATTGGCCGCTGTTAAGAAATGAAAATCACTAAAATGAACAAACGGCAATAATAAAAAAATCCCTAAAAAAGTCTGAATAAATGTAACAGCGTAAGCACTCGTATGAATAATTCCTTTGCCAAGCAGCGTTGTGCATGCATAAAACAAAGCGGCTAAAAGCGCCCACAGTATTCCTGAAGACATGAAGCCATCAATCGTAAGTTCCTTCACCCCAATAATCAGAAGTGTTCCCACAAAACAAGTGAAAATAGACATAACGCCAAGAACCGTTAATTTCTCCTTAAAGATAAAGCTTCCCAGAAGCAATACTAAGACGGGTGCAAGATGATAAATAGAAATAGCTACCGTAACGGACATCATTTCAAATGCTTTAAATAGAAACACCCAGTTAAACACAAGGAATATGCCGCACAGTAAAATCTGCTTTATTTCTTTGGCATTCCATTTCTCCCTTTTATATTCACCGGTTACAAACCAGCACATTCCTAGAAAAAGCGTTGCACAAATACAGCGAACAAATACTAAATCAAAAGAAGGAAGTCCAGTTTGTGTGGAGAAAAAGCCAATTGAACCAAAAATACTCATTGAAACCATCATTTTTACCATTGGGCCAGCTTTCATTTTTCCACCTCACTTTCAGAAAACTATTATTATTCAAACATAAAGAAGTCTATTTGTAAATTAATGGTTCATAAGCTCTGTTCCATGAAAAAGCAAAAAGCGCAAAGACACGGGGTCAGTCCCATCGTCTTTGCGCTTTTCTGTCTTTCTTTTAATCTTCAACCGGGAACCAGCCTGGTGTGTTAATAACGGCTTGCCACAGCGGGTCAGGAATCACAAGCTTTTCCTGATCTTTTTTGCTTAATGTTGTCACAATTTCATTTTCACGGCCTTCTTTGACTTTTTGAACCCAGTCTGGATCCATAATTAATTCACGGCCAATCGCAAGCAGTGGAATGCCGGTTTCAAGAGCTGCTGCTGCTTCGTCTGCTGTATGAATAGAACCTACGCCCATCACAGGTACGCGGCTTCCTACGCGCTCTTGAATAATCTCAATACGTGAACGAGTATCTTCCACGCCTCGGCGAGGTTTTGACCAGAATTCCATTAGCGATACGTGAAGGTAATCAAGGTCTTTTTCTGCTAGTGCATCAACTAACTTCAACGTATCAGCCATTGTAATTCCAGGCGTTTCAGGCTCTTCTGGCGAGAAGCGATAGCCTACTAAAAATGGCTCTTTTGCATGTTTAGAAACGGCTTGCTTTACTTCGTCTACAATTGCCAGCGGGAATGTTAAGCGTTTTTCTACGCTACCGCCCCATTTATCTTGGCGGCGATTAGAATGCGGAGAAAAGAACTGCTGAATTAAATAGTTATTTGCTCCGTGGATTTCAACTCCGTCAAATCCTGCTTCAATAGCACGGCGCGTCATCTCACCAAAATCATGAATAATGCCGTCGATTTCTTCATTTGTTAACTCTCGAGGCACCGGTGCTCCTTCTTGTTCTGCAGCAACAGCACTTGCGCTAACAACCTCTCCATTTGGAACAAGCTCAGGCGGACACATGCGGCCTCCGTGAAAAATTTGAAGAACTGCTTTTGCTCCTTGATCTTTAATGGACGTTGCTAAACGGCGCAGACTAGGAATCATTTCATCGCTGTCTGCAGCAAACTCTCCGTGAAATCCTTTGCCGTTCGGCGTTCCGTATGTACATGCTGTAATGACCATGCTAACACCGTTTGAACGTCGTACATAGTAGTCTACTTCTGCATTTGATACTGTTCCATCTTCATTTGATGAAAAATTTGTCATAGGCGCAAGAATAACGCGGTTATCTAATTTGATGCCATTTGAAAAAGTAAACGGCTGTAAAAGCGGCTCATACTTTTTATTTGTCATTTTGTTTCCCTCCAAAAATGATACGGTCAAAAATATTGGCATATTATAGGTAGAAACTGTTTTTCCTTCCTATAATATGTGTCATTTAAAACTGTAACTTTAAAATATACTGTTATTTTAATCTGTACAGTTTCGCCTGTCAAAGAATAAGACTTTCTCATATAAAAAAGCACTCATATACTGAGTGCTTTTTTATCATTGCGAAAGAGGTCCCTGATTATACATGAATGCTTTTACTTTTACATATTGAGCTTCTAACTCTTGAAGTGTCAGTTCGTATAGGTGCCGATTTCCTTTTTTATAAATACCAAAATTCAATAGCGCATTAATAAACCAATTTCTCTTATGTTCCGTTTCAGGCTGTGTGTGTTGTTTCACCATTTCCACCACCTAAGTTTATCTCATTTTAATTTTGCAAAGCATTCGCTTTTACATAAAGGATTTTACTTCTGTACGATGAAAAAACAGTGAAATAGAGAGTTTTTTTATTTTAAATTTCCGCAGCCGGACCCGCCATTTTTTTGCGTCTTTTTACTCCTGACAATATTTTTTCAATATAATAAATAACAATAATAAAAACCGACATAATAGCAAAATAAGTACCGATTACAACAAAAGGATTCGGACTTTCAAAACCGCCTTCTTTTCCTTTCATCCCTCTTTCCGGACCTCCGCCATCGTGATCAAAGTTCGGACGTTCGTGACCAGCAGATGCCGTCGCCGAAGATTTGTTCTCGCCAAATGAATGGCGATCAAAATCCGGCTTCCCACCGCCTTTTTGCGGCATATCTGAGGAACTTAAATTCAGTACTTTCGCTACTCCTCCAAGCTTTCCAAGAAAACTCGTCTCATTTATTTCGTATATACCAACGACTAACAATGCAACGGTTGCGAGCTTAGCTGCTATGCTCAAGCTTTTCTTTGACTTTTTGAATTTCGTCATGTTTTTACATACATTTATAACCCATTGCCAATGAAGACCTATGTGAGCGGCTACTAGAATTAACACTAAAAATGATACCGAAATATGCGAAACCTTAAACCATTGTTCATTGCCCACATTAATATTTGGAAATACTACTCTTGAAATAAAAATACCGCTAATCATAATAAATGACATCGTAATCAACAGCATGATATTTAAAAAGTAACCAAACTTTGTTCTGCGCGGCAGCTTGCGGTCAAATAATTTAACCGTAACTTTCTTTACCCACTGCCAGTTTAGCAGCACGTGGGTAAAAAAGGCGACGGCAATCGCTAGCCCCGCAATTTCATGAAACGTTAACCCTCCCAATACTTGTTTGTTAAAAAATAAAACAAACGTAACAGCCATTAAAAGATCCAGTCCAAATCGGACGTACATCATCTTTTTCACTCTATTCATTCTCCTCAGCTATGTATTTGTCAAAACAACCTCTTTTTCATATTTCTTAATGTAAGCAGAGTTGGTGAAAATTAGGTGAAACGACTGGTTTTTTTACCAAAATAACCAGTCCTGAATTCTATAAAAAACAAAGTTCCATCATTTTATTTTTTAGAAAATAGCTGTTGACAAAGAAAAAAGAAGCACGTATAGTAATGGTTATTCATCAAGAACTTTCAGATTTTAATCAAAAACACAGCGATTGGGAGTAGTAGAAGCTTATTATTCGGTCAAGAGAGCTACGGGTTGGTGTAACGTAGTCCAATAATACTTTGAACTCGCCCAGGAGTGGTAATTCAGAAAGAATGCAGAAGTATTCTCTAAGTTTTAACGTCTAACCTTCGTTATCAGGTTTTAAGCAGGGTTCTTTAAGAGCCAACAAGAGTGGTACCGCGGTTAGCTAAAGCTTATCGTCTCTTCTCTCATTTGATAATGAGGTAGGAGACGATAAGCTTTTTTTATTTTATAAAAAAGTGGAGGGAAAAGTCATGAAGAAGGACAACCAAGGTTTGCAGCGAACAATGACTTCACGTCACATTATGATGATGGCGCTAGGTGGAGCAATTGGCGCTGGTTTATTTAAAGGAAGCAGCTCAGCTATTGATATGGCAGGACCATCAGTTATCATTGCTTATTTAATTGGCGGAATTATTTTACTATTCATTATGCAAGGTCTTGCTGAAATGGCGGTTCGAAACAGTGACGCACGAACGTTTCGTGATTTAGTTCAGTCGATTTTAGGAAGCTACCCCGCTTATTTTTTAGACTGGATTTACTGGAAAATGTGGGTGTTAAACATTGCAGCTGAAGCTGTTGTAGCAGCTATTTTTATTCAGTACTGGCTTCCTGATTATCCAATTTGGATGCTTGCTTTAGGCGTATCCGTTATTGTCACAGTTATTAACTTGCTTTCGGTCAAAGCATTTGCTGAAACGGAATACTGGTTAGCATTAATTAAAATTACGGTCATTGTAATCTTTATCATCGCTGGACTTCTGTTACTATTTGTATCATTTGGTCACCATACCGCAGCGGGCTTTTCGAACTTGAGCGATCACGGCGGTTTCTTTCCTAAAGGACCAACTGGGTTAATTACAGCGATGCTAGTTGTCATCTACTCTTACGGTGGAACTGAAATCATCGGGGTAACGCTAGCTGAAACAAAAAACCCTGAAAAAGTAGTACCAAAAGCCGTGCGCAGCACATTAACGCGCATCATTGCTTTTTATCTGTTCCCGTTTTTTATCATCGTGAGCTTGATTCCTTGGAATGAAGTGAACGGCGTTTCTCAAAGCCCTTTTGTAATGGTATTTAAAATGTTTGGAATTCCCGGAGCAGATCATATTATGAATGCCGTGATCTTGTTAGCCGTTATTTCTTCAATGAACTCAGGGCTTTACGGTTCATCACGTATTTTGTATACGCAAGCAGTAGACGGTCGAGTGCCGAAGATATTTTCGAAACTTTCTGTTAACAGAGTTCCTGTCTATGCAATCTTAATGTGTACATCATCTCTTTATGTGGGCGTGTTGATTTCCTTATTTGCAGGAAGTAAAACATTTGATTATTTGATGGGATCCTTAGGATATACCGTGTTGTTTATTTGGTTGATTATTGCGATCGCACACTTAAAGTCCCGCAAAGTTCAGCCAGAAGCATCGAGCAGCTACTCTGTTAAATGGTTTCCTTATACGACGTGGGCTGCCCTAATTGCACTAAGCGCTATTTTAATTGGTGTTATCTGCACAACCTCCGTTGTTATTACGGCTATTACACTAGCTATCTATTTATTTATTACAGCTACGTATATCTTTAAAGGCCGCTTTTATCGATCATCGGCAGTCAAGCACGCTAAATAAAAAAACGCCTCCTTTGAGTCATCAGAGGAGGCGTTTTTTTATTTAAAATGATAAGTACCAATAGCCAAGTGCAAAGCCGATATAGTTACCAATAATATAGCCAAGCGTTCCTACTACCAAGATAGGACCAACCAAACTTCCCCATCCTTTAGCAATTGCCATTGCACTTGCTGTCGTAGGTCCCCCTACCGTTGCATTGCTCGCCAGTAAAATATGTTCTAAATCAATTTTAAATACTTTTCCTAAAAGCAGCCCCACTATTAAATTACTTAGTCCCACAATGAGCACAAATAGAATCAAAAGAGGTGCTTTTTCAACAATTAACGGAATGGACGCCGGCACTCCAATGACAACAAAGAAAATATAAATGAAGTACGTGCCGATTTCTTGGCTTCCGCTAATGTTTTTAAAATAAGAAGGAAATAGATAAATGACAAGAAACGTAAGTGTGGAAAGCAATAAGTATTTTTCGCTCAAAATAGTATGTAATAATGTTTGAACTACCGAAACATTTGGACCGGTTGGAATGATTGTTCCAAACCATTCGGCTAATTTAAACGATGCAACCACTAGAAAAAATGATGTACCAATTGAAGCCGCCACGTCTTTTAACGAAATTTCTTTTTTTGCCCAATATTTTTCTGCAAGCGTATGGCGATCATTTTCTCCATATTGCCCAGCCTCTACTTCTTGAATATGAGGCGTCTTAAAATGTTTTCTAAAAAACTTCATAGAAGGAACAAACATATACACGGCAAACAGCAAAGCCATGACCATATTATCAGCAACCACCGTCGCGGAAACCATTTGACTTGATGGTTCAAATTTAGCCGTAACGGTAGCAAAATTAACCCCTCCGCCTACATAAGAAGCGCCGATAGCAGCTGCAATTTTTGCTAGTTCAGGAATATAATCTTTTAATAACAAGAAGCCTGCCGTGCTCCCTATAACCGTTCCTACTGCACAGATTAAGAAAATAAAAAGCAGCTTCCGGCTTTCTTGAAATAATTCTTTCATGTTGACTTGAAATAACAATAATGGAATGGCAAGCGGTACTAGATACGCCCAAACCGCATCATAAACCGGAGACTCTGTTGGAATGATTTTTAAATTTGATAGGATAAGCGCTCCCGCTAGCGCAATAATAGCTCCTGACAGAAAAGAAGCCCACTTATACTTTTGTTCGAGAAAAATGCTAACAGAAGCCCAAATCGCTAGAATTCCCCATAGTGCCCACGTATCATCAGCTTGAATAATAGTAAAAATCACAAGCTACTCCTTTCTTTCTCTTTTTCAAGAAATAGAATTTTCAGAAAATACACTTTAAATTTTATCAATATATGCCAAATTCCGTCAATCTATAAAAAAGAGTCGAGGACAAAGTAGTCTAGTTAAAGTGAAACACGAACTATCTATCACAAAGGATGAATAGTTCGTGTTTTTTTATGATTATAGTGAACGTAGGTTTTATGTTGGTAGCTAATTCTAGCTGTTGATTGGAGGACAAGGCGAAGCCTTGCACGGAAATCAACTGCGGTGTCACAAGCAGTCCAGCTCATGTATTCCGATTGTTAGTCTTTAGATTAGATTCATTTCGTTATGTCCCAGCCTCACTTTTTATTTACGAACAAGAACTGGAATCTGCTGCTGAATCTGCTGCAAAGGAGCGCTTGTTTTCTCTGTTAACGAACGCAAGATCCCCCCTTCGATCATACAGTTAATCACAACTGCGAGCTCTCCTGCCTGCTTTTCTTGAAATCCGCTCTCTATCATTTTTTCTCTAAAAAGTTTTTCCCAATCTTGAAACGCTGCGTAGCAGACTTCGCGCAGCGGTTCATTAATAAGCGCTGTTTCTCCAGCCAGCAGCCCAACAGGCATACCAGCAATGCTTTCTTCGTGTTCAAACTGCTTGGACAATTCTTCAATAAAATACTGAATAGCCTGCGATGCGTCAGAAGATTTATTTAGACTTTCTTTAATTTGAACTTGGACGTATTTATTCGTATATTGAACAGCGTGAATCGCCAGTTCTTCTTTCCCTTTTGGAAAATAATAATAAAGAGACCCTTTTGGCGACCCGCTCTCTTTAATAATTTGATTTAATCCTGTTGCATGATAGCCTTGCAGCTGAAAAAGCCGCGATGCTGTTTCTAAAATCTTATCGCGTGCATTTGCTTTCTTCACAAAACGATGCCTCCCCTATATAATAAGTGGTTTCTATAACACTACTTATCATATAAGGAAATGAAATTTTTGTCAAAATAAAGTGAATATTTTACCATTCGTTTTTTCTTTCTTTCATTCCTTATGACCTAATAATTGTTTTTCTTACTTCTTCCGCTAACGGTTGAAGAGGCGTAATAATACGGTCGCTTACCTCCGCCGCCGCTTCTACCATCGAGAGCTGCGCCACTGAAACAACAGTGTTATGCTCTTTTATTAGCTCATGTAAGACATGTTTTACCTTCTGTTTATACTTCTCTAGGTTTCCAGTCATTACTAGTTCAAAAGCACCTTCTATCACAACAGGGCGAACCTTTATCTTTACATTTTGATAAAATGCAAATTCGTCTAGACGCTTCATTGTTCCTTCTATGGTCTCCGGATTTGTAAACACGATAAGCTGCGGTTCTTCTATTTCACATATTCGGCGAAAATAAGGCTCATCGATTTTAATAATTGGAATATCGCTTGTAAATGCTTCTGGTAAAAGAGCAATGTAGTTCGTACACGTGAGTAAAATGGCATCCGATGAACATTCTTTCATCCACTTTAACTGCTTTTCTACTTTTGCAGCTGCTGCCTCCGCTGCAAACTTAGGGTCGGTTGTTATCCGATGTACAAGGCCGGGGTCTACGAAATGCATACAGTTCGCAAACGGCAGCGTTTTTTCTATATAAGAGATGTTCGAATGATGAGCGTGCAGGCAAGCAATTTTCTTCATCGTTTTCCTCCTGTATGATGGTCTTTGAAATACTGAATTAAAAATTCCTGAAACTTTTTCGCAACAGGAGTTAAATATTTATCCTTGTTCCACGCAATCCCAATTACCCTTGAAGCTGAGTCTTCTTTGAGCTTTATTTTTTTAATGCCTCGCAAGTCCACTCCCTTTATTTCAGGAAGCAAGGCAACCCCTAAATGAGCCGCTACAAAACCAATCACCGTCAAAAATTCTTCTCCTTCAAACGTAATATTTGGGACAATCTCCGCTTCTTCAAACAGCTGATCAAAAATTGTTCGGCTTCCGTATCCTTTTTTTAACGCGATAAACGATTCATGAGCCAACTCTGAAATCGAAAGCACTTGTTTTGAGGCAAAAGAATGCGTATCAGGGACATACGCGTACAGCTCGTCTTTCCATAAATATTCCCACTGAATTCCTGCCCTGGATTCCGTTACGGAAGACATACAAAAATCAATTTCTCCTGTTTGAAGCTGATCGAGCATGATGTTCGTGGCGTTCTCAAAAATTTGAAATTGAACGTTCGGATACTCTTGTAAAAAAGCATGAACTAGTTTTGGGACGGATGAAGCGCCTAATGATTTTAAAAAAGCAAACGAAATACTGCCGCGGTGAGGATGAATCAAATCTGAAAGCTCACGTTTAGCTTCTTCCATTTCGTTTAATACTTTAGCCGTTCGTTCATAAAAAAGCCGTCCGTATCGATTTAAAATAACTTGCCTTCCTTTTCGTTCAAATAGCGGCACGCCAAGCTCTGATTCTAATTTAGAAATTGAGCGGCTGAGCGTAGGCTGGGCGATTGATAATTTTTCTGCGGCCTTTGTGAAATGTTCCGTTTGAGCTACAACATTAAAATATTCGAGCTGCTGCCATTCCATTTTTTCACATCCTTTACTTATTACATAATACTATCAATTTCATATAAATTATACATTGGACGTCATAAAAAATTCATGTTTAAATGAAGAACGTAGCACTTGCTAAAAATGTTATGTGTCTGCATAGAATAAGTGTTGAAAGAAGGAATTAGTTTATGGATGTTTCAATTGTTTTAACAATGTTAGCCGTCGGACTGATCTTAGGATTTGTCGGAGCAGGCGGATCAGGTTTTATTATTTCAATTTTAACGCTGCTGTACGGCGTATCTGTACACGTTGCTCTCGCAACGGCTCTTACCGCAATGATTTTCTCTTCTTTATCTGGCGCCGTCAGTCATTACCGCGAAGGTAACGTATCTTTAAAATCCGGTATCTCTGTTGGTATCCTCGGTGCATTAGGCGCTTGGATTGGGTCTAACCTTTCATCCTTTATCCCAGAAGGCGAGCTAAAGTGGCTAACAGCCGGTATGCTTTTATTATCTGGCGTTTTACTTTGGCTGCGTATGTTTTTATTTTCCCGTCAGCAAAAAGAACGTACGATTCCAACAGGAGCTAAATTTATCGTCTATTCTTTACTAATTGGCTTAATCACAGGCGCTCTGTCAGGAATGTTTGGAATTGGATCAACTCCATTTATCCAGCTTGGCCTTATGATGGTATTAGGCTTGTCTATTCGTCAGTCGGCCGGAACGACAATGCTCGTTATTATTCCGATTGCCATCGGCGGGGGAATGGGCTATTATCAGCAGGGCTTTTTAGATATTCCACTGTTGATCCAAGTAGTGGTCGGCACAATGGTCGGTTCCTATATTGGAGCAAAGTTTACAAATCGTGTACCTGCTCCCGTATTAAAAACGTCCCTTGTAGCGCTGCCTATTTTCTCTAGTTTCCTACTTGTTATATAAGAAAAAAGCTTGAACTCTTGTTCAAGCTTTTTTTATGTCCATCTGATAAACAAACTGCTTTCCTTGGTTTCCAAAAATATGCCGGTTTGTATCAACAAAGCCGCTTCGTTTATACAGATGCTGCGCCGCCGTGTTTTTATGGTTCACGCCTAGCACCACTTCATTTTTAGTCGGAAAGTGATGGTTGATAAAAGAAGGAAGAAGTTTCAATGACTTTTTGCCAACTCCCTTTCCTTGATAATCAGGATGAATGGAATACGACCGTATTAAAAGCGCGCCGGAGCTCTCGGTATATTCTTTAACAGCTTTCCCTGCGTCAAGCACGAAAAAGCCGGCTACTTTGTTTTCTGTCAAAATCAAAACGGGCGTTCTATCCTTTTCCTGCTTACACCTAGCTAAGGCTTCAGCGGGAAGTGCCGTATAAATGAGCTGCTCTTTAGGCAACGTATAGCTATGTATAGATGACTCGTAGGCTTCACTATAAAACGCTAGTGCTACATTTACTGTATTATCCATTCTATACCTTACCCCTTTTTCCATAGTATAACATGCACAAAAAAAGCCGCATAAAGCGGCTTTTCCTTTATCTAGCGTCGGATACAACGGTAAAGCGTTCGTTTATATGCTCTCCTCGCTCAATTTCATCAATGACTGCAATGGCGTAATCAGCATAGCTGACATGGCTGTTTCCTTCTGAGTTTAAAATAACATGATCTTTCCCTGTTTTATAAGCATCTGTTCGTTTTCCTGAAGGATTAAAAAATGCTGCTGGGCTAATAAACGTCCAATTAATATCGCTTGTACTTTCTAAGTCTTTTAAATTTTGAGCTTGATTGTCAGCTGTCGCTTTGTACTCTTTTGGAAAATCAGGCGTATCCGCTAGACGCGTCGTTTTCTCCTCATCAACAAACAAACTGCCTGCTCCTCCTACAACAAGAAGACGAACGTCCGGAGCTTGTTTAAATACATGGATTAACGATTGCCCCGCTTCTACATGCAGATGTTCTTTTCCTTCAGGAGCTCCAAACGCATTCACTACTGCGTCGAAACCTTCAATATCGTTTGCCGTAATATCAAAGATGTCCTTTTCCAATGTACGAACATCCCGTTCTTCTACTTTGCCCCCATCACGTACGATTGCCGTTACATCATGCCCGCGATTTAAAGCCTCTTTTACGATAAAACTTCCTGCTTTTCCTGTAGCACCTACGACTCCAATTTTCATTTTATAACCTCCAGTAAAATTCTCTATATTTAGGTAATAGCCTTTTTTTGCTATGCTAAAACACTGCGAAACGATTTAAGCAAGATAGAGAACGAATAAAGAGGCTGAAGCGAAAGTTTTTTAGTTGAAGGAAGATCCGAACGTAGGTTATATATATGTCGATACTTCTAGCGGTTGATTGAAGGACAAGGCGAAGACTCCTGCGGGAAAAGCGGAGCAGGTGAGACCCCGCAGGAGCGCAAGCGACGAGGAGGCTCACCTGCCGCCCGCGGAAAGCGAAGCCTTGCACGGAAATCACCCGCGGTGTATAAACGATCCATACTGGTTCCTTTATCCGTTTGTTCGACTTTAGACTAATTTAGTTATGCCTTAATCTCTTTGACGAAAAATAAATAAGTGCTTATTCAATTTCAATAAATAACACGTGAGCCATAGAATGAATTGATTTAATCAATTCTACTTTATTCCCTTTCTTTTTTGCTTTTCCTTTTATTTCAACAAAATAAAACAGTTCACCTTGATGATGGTCTCGGTGAATTTCATAGGATGAAATCATAATATTTTCCCTTTCAATCTTATCAAGAAGCTCATAAATATCCTCTTGATTCGCTGCACGAAACTTAATTAAAAGGGAATGAGTAGAAAGAGATGTAAACATCACGTTCAATATTTCTAAGCCAATCAGCACCAATATAGTTGCACTAATGCCGACTGTATACATACCCGCCCCAATGGTTAAACCAATTCCCGACGTTGCCCATACGCCTGCGGCTGTTGTGAGCCCTCTAATATGCTGCTTCTGAATAATAATCATACCTGCTCCTAAAAAACCAATACCGCTTACTACTTGTGCTGCAACCCGGCTCGGATCAAGGGCCATATGATCTTGATGACGCACATCTGAAAAGCCGTATTTCGAAATTAACATAATCAGCGTGCTACCGACAGCAACTAAAAAATGAGTGCGAAAGCCCGCTTCTTTTGCTCTAAATTCTCTTTCTAATCCAACCAAAGCTCCTAACAGACCGGATAGAGCTAGACGACTAATAAAAGCTGCGGTCATTTTCCCTCCCCCTTTCTCTTCCTCTTCATTTTTTCATAAACACACCTATTAACTATTTCTATTTTTGTTATAATTTACTATAACCATTTTTTGAAGTGGAGGCTAATCAAAGTGGGTAAAGTTATCGATTATTACAGCAGATTTGATGAGGGGGGAAGATTAGAACGCGAGCCTATTGAGTTTCAAGTAAAATTGCATTTTATAAACAGACGAAAACACTAATAATCACCTCTACCTATCATAGGATAAATAGAGGTGATTATTGATGAACCGTTTATTCACATGGAGTACGAGCACTTTGCTATGTTTGATGTACTTCTTTTTGATTCCCCTTCCCTCTTATGCAAGCGGTGACTCTTACTCTTCCTATGCGGAACTGCAGCAGCACGAGATTCTCCATCAAGACTATGATATTCGCTACGAACAGCGCTTTAGCTACCTATCCATTATGGCCATTCACGGCGGAGGAATTGAACCGGGCACATCAGAAGTTGCCAAAGAACTCGCCGATCGCTTTTCCGCTTCTTATTATTTATTCGAAGGCATCAAGTCCACTAACAACGGAGTTCTGCACATAACCTCAGAAAACTTTGACGAACCGATTGCTAGAGGAATGGCTCAGCAAAGTATGTCCGGCATGACGATTCACGGCTATAGCGGTAGTCAGCCTATCGTATATGTAGGCGGAAAAAATCAGCTTTATAAAGAGCTGGTAAAGCAATCGCTGCGCAAACACGGCTTTACAGTCCGTGACGCCCCTTCTGATATAACCGGAACAAGCGAGCAAAATATTGTGAACGATAATCTGTTAAAAGCTGGAGTACAGCTTGAACTGACGGCCGAACTAAGAAAATCATTTTTCGCAAACCACGACTGGTCGAGAAACAACCGCATGAATGTAACGCCGCTTTTCCATACATTTGTATCTTCCTTACAAGAAGCATCTTCTTCCTATCAAACTTTCCTTTACTTTCAAGTTCACTAACTTATCAACTCTTGCCTGTTCCTTGATTTCCAAACAAAAAAGCCAGCGCAGTCTGTATAATCAAACGCGCTGGTTCTTATCTATTTCTCTCGCTAAAATAGACCGTTTAAAGTCTTTTTGTTTAAAGAACTCTTTAATTTCACTTCTTATTGGACGAACCAAGCTTTAAACAGCGAATCTATGCCCGTTTTTATCTCTTCGTCAGATAGTCCGGCAAATCCAAGCAATACATAAGGCGTGTTGTTGTCACCGGCACTATGATAATAAATAGACGTTGGATAAATTGATACCCCTTGCTTGGCAGCTGCTTCAATTAGTTTCTGTTCATTCATTCCGTTTTTCACCTTAAGAAGAATATGCAACCCAGAATGTTCTCCAATAACATCTACACGTTCTCCCATAGTAGTAGTCAAGCAATCTAGCAGCAGGGCTTGTTTCTTGCGGTATGCTGTTCTCATTTTATTCAAGTGACGTTCCCAGTGCCCTTCTTTCATAAACAGAAAAAGCGTATGCTGATGAAGTCTTGAAACAGGCTGTTTAAAAAGTTCACAGTGCTTTACATAGCTTGGACGAAGCCGGTGTGGCAGCACGGCATAGCTTATTCGAAGAGAAGGCATCAAAGACTTTGAAAACGTTCCCGTATAAATAACGCGATCGTCTTGATCTAATCCTTGAAGTGCGGGAATGGGTTTTCCTTTATAGCGAAATTCCCCGTCATAGTCATCTTCTATAATATAGCCATTCGTTTCTGCCGCCCACTCTAGTAGTTCAAGTCTTCTTGCTATCGGCATGACCATACCAATGGGAAATTGATGAGACGGCGTAATGTATACGGCATCCGCTCCGCTTTCTTTCAGTTCCTTCACTTTCAAGCCAGAATCATCAAGAGAAACAGGGATCACTGACATACCTTGCTTTTGAAAAACGTGCCTCGTCCGGTGAAAACCCGGATTTTCAAACCCAATTATTTTTTCTTTCCCCAACGTGACAGAAAGCAGCCACATAAGATACTGCGTACCTGCACCTATCACAATTTGCTCCGCTGTGCAGCGCACTCCTCTTGAGTGGTAAAGGTATGCTGCAATTTCTTGGCGAAGAAGCAGTTCTCCCTCTGGATGTCCGCTGTAAAAAAGCTGGCTTTCACCATGATAAATAGCTTGCACCGTTAGTTTTTTCCACGTATTATACGGAAATTTCTCCACATCTATCTTTCCGTGGCTAAAATCAATAGCAGTCGATTTCCGTTCTTCTTGCGGGAAAGAGACATAGGCGGGAGGCTGTTTTTGAAGCACGACTTCATTTTTTATCTCTTTTACAAATGCTCCTTTCCTGGCTAGTATCTCGATATAGCCTTCAGCTTCTAACTGTACATAAGCTGCTTCAACCGTATTTTGGCTAATGCTTAAATGAAGAGCTAGCTTTCGTTTGGAAGGCAGTTTTTCATGAGGCGGAATGGTACCTTTTTGAATTTGTTTTTTTATGTAGATATAAAGCTGCATGTACAAGGGATCTGTTTTTCTTTTATCAAGCAAAGGCATTAACTCTAACATGGTGTTCGTTCCTTTCTAACTGATACTATTAAAATTACCGTTTCTGACACTTACTCTCCATTCAGTTTCTTTATAAACTGGACTATATCTTATCCTTCAAGGAGATGACACAATGACCATTATTTATAAAACCAATGTCTCAATCCGTGCAGAACAAGCCGCTGAAGTGTTTGTACATTCAGGTATTAAACGTCCTGCACAAGACCTTGATCGAATTCAAAGAATGCTTGATCACGCTTCTCTTACTATTACCGCTTGGAACGGCAGCGAACTCATTGGCATAGCCAGAGCGTTAACAGATTTTAGCTACTGCTGCTATTTATCGGATTTAGCTGTTGTAAAAGACTATCAAAAGCAAGGAATCGGTACACAGCTCATCAAACACGTTCAATCAGAAATCGGCGAAGAAACCGCGCTGATTTTACTTTCCGCTCCTTCTGCTATGAACTACTATCCAAAAGCCGGCTTTCATCAAATTGATAATGGATTTAAAATTGATAGAATTCGGTAGACGCGAAGAAAGGAGCTTCTCCTTTCTTTTTATCCAAACGCCTGAGCTGCTATAGCAAAAAGATTGCCCTGTCTAGCAGGGAGAGGATTGACACCATACGCCATAACAGGAGGCTCATTTTGAAGCTGAAATCCGTGATTTTCCACAAGTTTCTTTAACGTTTCCTCATGAGAAGACAGGTCAATTCTCAGCTTTTCTTTGTAATTCTTCGCTAGTTCATCAATGACTAGCATCGCTGCTTCAGCGTTTGGAGCAACTACGGGACCAATCACGATATTGCTCGGCGTACGAACCGCTAAACCATAGCCCGTCATTTTATTTTGTTCGTTTTGTAAGACAACTGCTTTTTCAGCTTGCTGAATTCTACTTTTTAAAAATAGCTTTCTATTATCTCCAAATGCTGCTTCATCAAGCTTTACAATCCCTTTGAAGTCACTTCTCTTTAGGGGTCGTGTATAAAATCCTGAAACTTTAAATGCTCTTGGTGTGTATTCACTGATTATGTATTTACTTACATAGTCCACGGTTTTAAACCCTGTTGTTTGATATAAGTGCTCACCTTCTTTTGTCGCAATTAAGTAGGCATTCATCTCAGGGGAAAGAACTTGCAGACAGTGCTTCATGAGCTGCCCGGCTAACCCTTGTTTTCGGTAATCTTTTCTCACAATCACCATTCCTATAAAAGCTGACTGATTTTTGTACGAAATTACGGCCACACTTGATACGATGTCTCCGTTCTCATTTCTATGACCAAATACGTCTCCAGATGAAAAAATCGTATGTAAATCTGCTTCACTATAATCCCATTTTTCCAGCTGCGATAACAGCAGCAAACCTTTTATGTCTTTTTCACTAAATGTTTCAATCATTTCTGCATATGTCCTCCCAACTTTTCGATGCACTGTGTGGCGTTAAAAAGCATAAAACTAACATACTCATCCACTTTCAATTACCGTTTAATCATTAACGAATTCTCTAACTAAATAGTACAGAATAAATAGAATATTTTCTACATTATTTATCCGTACCAATGATCCCTTAAAATAAACTAATCATTCACACATAAACTAATGAAAAAAGACCTCTTTCCAAGAAAGAGGTCTTTTCTGTTATTTCACTAGCTTTTGCTCAGCTGCAGCTGAACTTTGACTTCGTTTATGAAATCCTTTTGCGTAGTACGCGATAATAAGACCGATAAACCATAATGGTCCGATGACAACTGCAATTCTTGTATCTGGATTATATGCCATGAGAACCACTACCAGCGCTAGGAACGCAAGTGACACATAAGATGTTAACGGAAATAAAGGCATTTTGTATTTCAGCTTTGCCTCTTCACCTGTTTTTAACGTTTTGCGATATTTAATTTGAGAAAGCAAAATAATTCCCCATGTCCAAATCGCACCGAATGTTGCAATACTTGTTACCCACGTAAATACTTTGGCAGGCACAATGTAGTTTAACGCTACTCCGACTAATAGCGCACCTGCTGATGCCAAAACAGCTTTTCCCGGTACGCCGCCCTTTGTAAGCTGACCGTATCCTTTTGGTGCTTCTCCGTGTTCTGCTAAGTTAAACAGCATACGGCCTGTACTAAAAATACCGCTGTTACAAGAAGAAAGAGCTGCTGTTAGTACAACAAAGTTAATGATACCAGCCGCCGCTGGAATGCCGATTTTTTCAAATGTTAATACAAACGGGCTTCCCTGTGAACCAATCTCTTGCCACGGATAAATCGACATAATGACAAATAACGCACCGACGTAGAAAATCAGAATACGCCAAAAGACAGAATCAATCGCTCTTGCTAGAGATTTTTCGGGATTTTTCACTTCTCCCGCGGTAACGCCGATCATTTCAATTCCTAAATACGCAAACATGACCATTTGCAGCGACAGCAAAATACCTTTGAATCCGTTCGGGAACAGTCCGCCGTTGTCCCACAAGTTTTTGATACCAGTCGCAACGCCGCCGTTGCCGATTCCGAACACGATCATTAATAATCCAACGGCAATCATTAATACAATCGCTAAAATTTTAATAAGTGCAAACCAAAATTCCAGTTCACCATATGCCTTAACAGCTAAGAAGTTAACCGTTGTCATGATGACAAGCGCCGATAACGCCCAAATCCAGTTTGGTACATCCGGATACCAATACCCCATATAAATACCAACGGCTGTAATTTCAGCCATACATGTTACAACCCATAAAAACCAGTAGTTCCAACCTGTTAAATAACCAGCAAGCGGCCCTAAGTAGTCGCGTGCGTACTTGCTGAATGAACCTGCAACAGGTTTTTGAATCGCCATTTCTCCAAGTGCTCTCATAATAAAAAACATAATCATTCCGCTAAATCCGTACGCCAATAATATTCCTGGCCCTGCTAATTTAATAGCAGATGCAGATCCAAGAAACAGTCCTACCCCTATGGCTGCTCCTAAGGACATCAGCGTCACATGTCTTTCTTCTAACCCGCGTTTCAATTCTTTCCCCTGAGTTTTCCCCTGCATAAACGTCTCCCCTTTTTCCAATCTGTCAAAACGAGATGAACACAGCCTTTTTTGTTAGCGCTTTCATATAAATTTGTGCTAAAAGACAGCTAGGCTGTATATTTGTATTCTATCACCTTTCCCTCACTTTTCTTTTGTCGAAAAACAAAAAAATTATCTTATCATTTTGTTTAAACGCACAATTAGACATAGGCACTACTTTTTTACTATGTATTTATTATTGCACTTAAGTAATAGTATTTTTTAAAAATAGAAAAACGCCGACTCAACTCCGTCAGCGCATCGTTCATTTTATGCTTTTTTATAAAAACTAGCATTTATCTCGCGGGTTCAAAAGTTTTACAGCCAGGTTCTTCCGTTTCAGAAACATGGTGACTACTTTCAGGACTCACAACGTAAATGGACTCTGCACTGCATTTATTTCCGGATTTCCAATACATGCACTCATTCACTTCACACAATACACCTTGAGCCACTGTTATCCCTCCTTTGCTTGTCTTATCTATTTACTACCCGAAATATAACGATTCTAACATTTTCACGCAAAAAAACCGCTTGTTTCTCAAGCGGATCTTTTTATTGCGTGTGTTCAACATACTGTTTTTTAGCTAAATATAACTCACGGCTCAGCGTGATCCGCCGTTCTCTCAAGTGCCTTAAGTTAGCCTGAAATTGTTCGTTAGTTGGCTCTTCTTGAATTAAGCGATACGTAAAAGAAATATCTTCATTTAACTGTTTAAAATCTTCCCATATCTCTTGAACTAGAGCGGATTGTTTTTCTTCAAATGAACGATTTTGATGCGTTTTTAGCGCCGCTAAAATTTCCTGCTGCCACGTTTCGTCTTTTATTTCTTTTGCTAATAAGTATAGATCTAAATAATCATTAATGCATAAATTCGTTTGTGTATTATTCAATGTCATCACCTTTTCTATACGAAATGTTTCTTCCTAAGAAGAGGATTTCATCATAGAAAAAGATTCCTCTTCTTATCTGTCAGAGCTAGGCTATGCTGGAATTAGCACCATTCAATAATTGTGGTTGCTGAGGTTTCAAAGGGCCAGTCCCTCCACCTCTCTAGATAAGAATATTTCGTTTTTAAATTATTTCTGACTATTCTAATATGTTTTATAGGTTACGTCAATAGCTTTTCAATAAAAAGAAAAAAGAAGTAAAATATGGTATGCTTTCATAAAGGATGGTGAGCACATGAAACGATATATGTTATCTGCTTTTTTGGGAAGCTTGCTGCTGCTTCTCAGCATTGCCTTTTCATCTACTTTCCATATTGCAATTGTCAAAACAACCGGAAGTATTGGAGGGATTATTTTAGCAGCAGCGGCTTTGATTATGAACGCGCTTGAAGCCCCCCCCTCCTCAGACAATACAGCTGGAGGAGCCCTTGAAGTACTAGATAAAGGCGCTGTTTGGGCTACTTATTTACTTTTACTTTCATTACCGAACCTCATCGCATGTATAACATCTTATGTTTTATGGACTCGCTGACATTCATCAACGTTACGGACGTTTTGCCACTTGGAAGCTCATTGATATTTGTTTATCTACAAAGCCAAGTTCACGATACACATGCTGTGCAAAATTCCCAGCATGAACGCTGAGTCTGATTTCAGGGTATCCTTTGATAGACAATTCATCAATTGCTTTTTGCATTAACGGCTTGGCTAAACCTTGCCCGCGGTATTCGGGTACAACATATAATTCGTAGATAAAGCCAATTTCTTCTTTTGAAAAGAAGTCGGTAGATGGGCCGATAAGAACCCAGCCTGCGAGTTTATTTTCTTGTCTTAAAACTAAATAATAACAGCCTTTTTCAAAGGCACTACCAACTAGTTCATTTACGCGTTCAGCTGACGGATGAAACTGCTTCATCGTTCCTTCAAACAGCGCATCAGCAGATTTCGTCCGAATTTCCTGTAATTCTTCTTCAGTAGCTTTTGCAATCATTATGGATCTCTCCTTTCGTGTTCGTTTTCCACATGCGAGGATAAATTCCTGCAAAAAAAGTCTTCGCCTAAGCGAAGACTTTTATTTAAATTCAAAATGTTCTTGATGATTGCCTCGTTCGTCCGTCCAGTTAATCATAATGTCTAAACTTGCCGCTTTTCCAGGAACAGCAAAATTCGCGTAGCGAAAACGCTGACCGCTTTTGCTTAAGTTAGACCTTTCAATAGGAGAAAACAAGCTGTATTTCGCCTTATTTTTTCCTTCGTGCCGAAAAGCTTGGACCTGCACGCGCTCTACGTCTTTTCCAATGTTTTCAACGGTTAATCCATATGTATGATAGACATTATTTTTCCACTTTAGCTGATTATCTCCCGTCATGCTCGCTTTTGTCAGTTCAACCGACCATTGTTCAGATGATTTCTTCATTGGAAGCTTCTCAATCGAAAGAGCGCTGACATGAATGGCTGCAAAAGCAAGCCAAACAAAACAAAAAGTGCTGACTGTATAAAATAGTCTTTTCATAGATTTTGATCTCCTTAGAAATTTTAGTAGTAGCATTTCCTGTTCACTCAAAAATTATGATAAACGCTTTAACAAAAAAAGCCTCTCCATTTAGGAGAAGCTTCTTAAATTAATGCATAAGCAAATCTTTTTGTTTGTCTAATGAGTGTTTTGTATATAAATCTCTTTCAATCGCATATTTAGGACGCTGTTTCACTTCGTTAAAAATCTTGCCAATGTATTCTCCGACAAGACCCATTCCCATTAGCTGCAAGCCGCCTACAAGCCAAATTGATAAAATAAGAGACGTCCAGCCGATTTGCGTATGATCTAAATATTTTTGAATCAGCGCATAAATACCAAACGCAATACTAAAGAGAAAAGAAGCTCCTCCAAGCAGCGTCAATAAGCGTATCGGCGCTACGCTAAAAGATGTAATTCCATCAAATGCAAAAGCAAGCATTTTCTTTAACGGATATTTTGATTCGCCCGCTGTCCGTTCTTTGCGGTCATATGTGACTTCCGTGGAGCGAAATCCTACTAATGGTACAAGGCCTCGTAAAAAGACGTTGCCTTCTTTATATTTCATAAGTTCACCAAGAGCACGTTTGCTCATGAGACGAAAATCGGCGTGATTTTGAACGAGCTGAATTCCTAGCTTATTCATAAAACGGTAAAACCCTACTGCCGTGGTTCGTTTAAAAAATGTATCAGTTTCTCTGCTGTCTCGAACACCATATACGACTTCATACCCGAGCCAATATTTCTCTATAAAAGTACGAATAACGCTGATATCATCTTGTAAATCTGCGTCAATGGAAATGACGCAGTCAGATTGCTTATGGGCTGCTTCTAGTCCTGCGAGCAAAGCATTTTGATGTCCTACATTCCGCGCTAGCTTCAACCCTTTTACAAACAAATTGCTGCAGCTTTCTTTTTCAATAAGCGACCACGTGCTGTCTTTGCTTCCATCGTCTACAAATAAAATGGTACTTTCACTTGATACAAGACGTTCATTTATCAGTTCTTTTACTACAGTAGTTAATTGAAAAGATGTTTCTGTGAATACTTCTTCTTCGTTGTAACATGGAACAACAATCGTTAAAATAGGTCTGTTCATGTTATTGCCCCCTTACTTTGCTTCATATACATACACTTTCCAAGCGGACTGTTTATCGTTAAACGCTTTTAAAAAGTGCAAACCGTCACTTTCAGCATTTTCGATTGGCACAGCTGAAAAGATATAGCGACCGCCCATTTTTTTAAATTGGCTGATATTAAGCTGCAAATGACGGATTTTTTTCGTTGAGTCTTTTCGGTAATCATATTTTTTCCCTAGCTCGCTAACAAACACATAGCAGCGGTTGCCCCAGTGATCATAGTAACTTTCTAACTTTTTATTTTTATCAAGCTCTTTGGCAATGATTTTGCGAAACTCATGTTTATACGTTAACGGATAGAAGTTGTTATACGTATCGAGCGTATAAAAGCCGTTATACTGAGCAATTGATGGATGAAGCCCAATGCTTGCTACCCGATAAGATGATTTAGGTTTCCCTATATATCTGCTGATTTCATCGAATTGATGGACAGCATAAAATTCTTTGACTGACGGCTCGTGATTGTAGCGATAATAAAGCTCAGGGTTCGCTATAAATAACACAAGCAGCTGTAAAATCAAACACACCCACACAAACTTTTTCCACGCCTTGCTCCGTTTCCATAAAACATAGCTGCCAACTGCAAACATCAAATAAATAATGAGCGGGCGTAAAAAATGAAATCTAGCAAAGTTAAACGTATTAAAAAGCTGATATTTTTCTTTTAACGGCTCCCATCCTTTATAAAACCAAAACGCATACCAAATCGACAGTAGTAGATTAAGGATAAATAACTGCAAAAACGTTTTTTCAAGCTTCCCCTTCTGATTCCGAGCAACGATCCAAAGTACGATAAAAGAAAGCGGTAAAATCACAAAGGTATGAAGCGTCATTACATGCGTATGCCCAAGCGTATAGTTCTTAAAAGCAAGGCGAACGGAATGTCCGAAACTTAGAGTAGAGCTTAAAAATTCATTTCGACTCGTCGGGGCCTCGGGAAATAAAAGAGAATCAACAAGACGGTATTCAATGAGCAGAAAGACAGCGGTCATCGCTGCAATACTGCTTAAAAAAGGAATATTCCAAACTCGTTTTTTAACTGCATCTCTTAGCCACAGCATTCCCATCGCCGTTAAAAAGAAGAAAAATCCTAGAACAAAGCTCGCGTAAAACGGAAGTAATAAAAGAGTAAGCCATTCCTTCCACGTTCCTTCGCGGTTTCGAATGGTTAAAAACGCCCACAGCGCCAGCGGCTGTCCTAATGTACTCAGCATGCCCGAAGGCCAAAATGGCGTAAGTGCAAAAGCAAGTGATACAAGCACTCGAATCGCATAAGCATCCTCACTTTTAATAAAATGCTTTTTTAATAATAAGTACATTCCAATTAAAGCAAATACGCGCGTGATCGTTTGGCTGAGACTGTACGCAAGCATGGTCGGAAATAAACCATACAGCCACTGAATACCGCTAAATTCTGTTCCAAACGTATTCCTCGGCAATCCATTAATAATTTGAGGTAATACGGCATGACTGGAGCCAAACAGCTCTCCGCTTCGATGCAGAACTTTATACCACGTAATATTTGAGTCTAAATTATCGTGCACGCGTATATGTGAATTTTCCCCGAGCAAAAACATAGGGGATACATACGCAAGCAGCAAAAGGAAAGCGATAATAAGCAATGTTTTTTCTTTATTCATAGCTGTTTCTTTCTTCATCTGTTAACACCTATTTCCATTTCATAATTGCTAGAAGCTAATCGTGTACGACGACTGCTTCTTTTTTTGTATTGAATACAAAGTATTTTTGACCCGTATAATTTAAAAGCGTATACAGACCTGTTCCGATTAATATACCGACGTCTTTTTTGAACGGACGCACAGCAGCAGGAAGTTGATGCAATAACCAGCTGGAGAACTGCAGTCCAATATAGTAAGACAAGCCGTAGCAAACGCCGATAACCAAAATAAAACGCAGTATGCTTGTAGATAAATGAACTCCGCTTTTAAACGTAAATATTCGATTTAACACGTAGCTGACGACTGCTCCTGCTGCGTTTCCGATAAACGTTGCTGCCCAGTAATGATGAAAAATATGAAGCAGCACATACATAATGGAAAGACCTACTGCTGTATTGACCAGTCCCACTACTAAAAAACGTACAAAAGATCCTTTCATACAAACTCCTTTTGATTTTTGATACTTTCATTAAAATTACATATTATGACTTTAAATACAGTTTCAGTGTAGCAACTCCACTTAAAAATCTAATGAAAATAACATTAAAAACAGATGAAAAAAAGCTAAAAGAATCAATAAAAATCAGGATTCTTTTAGCTATTTAGTAGAGCCTTCAATGATTAATTTTTGGTCGCTTTGATTGTCAAACGCATCCACTGCCGCTACTTCTATTTGATACGCAGTATGAGGCTGTAAACCTGATAACGGAAGACTTAGAACATCCGGAACGGGATCGCTGTAGTATTGAGAAAATGCATTATATGTTTTGACCACTTCTCCAGTTTGTTTATTTTTGACGGTAATGCGATAAGAATGAACCATCAGATTATCCACCGCTTGCGTAAACTGGATATACAGCTGATTCGATGAAGCTTTTTCTTGTATAACAGAAATAGTAGAGCTTGGGAGAAAAATCGGTTTTACTAAATCTCGTTCATTCGTGTAGTGAAACTTTTTTGCATCTGCAGGTATGTTAATTTCCCACGCTTCTCCTGTCCACTTATTTGCGTGAAAATCTCGCCTTTTAACGACTACTTTTCGATTATAAACCTCTACAAGAAGACCTTGACTCACATCTCGGTAGCCAGGAGGAAGTTCACCTTGTAAATATCCGGCACCAGGCCATATATACCGAACAGAAGACGTTGCAAGAGATGTAAAATCTCTTTGAAAAATAGTACGAGGATCGTCCAGCGGATGGTGGGTATGACCAGAAAATGTAATGACTTGCGGATAAGGTTTTAACGTATTGTAAAGAAGCTGTTCATTCACTTCTATCCCCCATCTGTTTTTCCCGTACAGTGTATTGTTAATAGGCTGATGAATAAAGACAAAAATCGGTTTTTTAGGATCGTCTCGCTTTGCTATCTTCAACTGTTCAGCAAGCCAGTTAATTTGTTTGACTGAATAATCACCCGCGGTCAGACGGCTTTCTGTTCCAAGCATGATAAAATGATATCCTTTTATCACTTGATGAAAATAAAGAGCTTTCATTTTAGTTTTAGATAAAAAACGCTGCTGCGCTTGCTGATTAGTTACGCTGTCCCTGTATTCATGATTACCAATCGTAAAAAGAGATACGGCCTGCGGCTGTTTATTTTGATTATAAATAGAAAAAAAGCGGTCGTATTCTTTTAACGCGCCGGTATCAGCCAAATCTCCTACTACTACAAATGCATCTTGTTTCGGTGCCTGTTCATTTAATTGCGTTAATGCATGTTGAAAAGTACGCAAATCAAGCGTTCCTGTTTCCTTAATATGAACATCACTGATCACAGGAAAAACTAGCTTTGGTTCGATGTATCCGCTTCGTCCGCTCTTCTCTTCGGCTCGTACGTTTAAGGTAATACCGCATATAAGAACACTTATTAATACTAAAGCGAGCCAGTCTTTTTTCAGCGTTTCCATAAAACCGCCGAGCATGATGCTTCCTCCTTTCTTCACTGCTGCGTCTCAGTCATTTTCTCTACGTGTATGAGCTTTTATTTTATGTAATTTCAAAATATCTAATCGTATAGTTTCAATATTTCTTTTCGTGTTTGCACACACTATGTTCACAATCAATTCATTACACTTTTCCTAGTCATAGTGGTATGATTTTCGTATATTACAGACTAATTGTTGAAAATGTAGGAGTGAATATTTTGAAAACGGTCGCTGTTATTGGAGGAGGAATTACGGGCTTAACCACTCTGTACTATTTGCAGAAACTAAAACGAGAACGTAATCTCCCGGTTAAATTATTATTACTAGAGAAACATGCCCATTTAGGAGGGAAAATCAATACGCGTGAAGCTGGGGAATTTATCATGGAAACAGGGGCGGATTCTATTGTAGCTCGAAAAGAAAACGTTATGCCTCTGCTAGAAGAGCTGTACTTAACAAACGATTTAGTATATAACGAAACGGGCAAATCGTTTATTTACTCTGCTAATGAGCTGCTTCCAATTCCTGAAGATACCATGTTCGGTATTCCAACAAGCGTGGAATCTCTTTTTAAAAGCGAGCTGATTTCTTCAAAAGCTAAAATTACAGCTTTAAAAGACTTAATCACTAAAAATACAACGTTTACGAAAGACAGCTCAATCGGACTCTTTTTAAAACATTTTTTAGGAGAAGAGCTAGTAGAAAAGCAAATTGCACCTATTTTATCCGGCGTCTACTCTGGCGATTTAGACAAACTTACGATTTCTTCGACTCTCCCGTATCTGCTCGACTACAAAAACACGTACGGCAGCATCATCAAAGGAATGGGAGCCAATGAAAAAAAATTCAAAACGGTAGGAAATAAAAAATTCATTTCGTTTAAACAAGGTTTATCAACGATTATTCACCGCTTAGAAGAAGAGCTTTCTGATGTAACGATTTTAAAAGATACGCCAACTACCAGCATAAAACGGGACGGTGAACGCTACCAAATCAGCACGCCGGGGCAAGCCTATTCAGCAGATTATGTGGTGTTAGCTACACCGCACACGGCTGCTCAGCACCTGTTGAACGATCCCGAATTAAACGAAGACTTTGAGCAGTTAAAAGATTCTTCTCTCATTAGCGTATACATCGGCTATGACGTTCCAGACGAATACCTTCCCGCTGAAGGCACTGGATTTATTGCCTCTCAATCAAGCAACTTAATCGCCAATGCCTGCACGTGGACGAGCAAAAAATGGGCTCACACTTCTAAGCGAGGGAATTTGTTAGTTCGCCTGTTTTATAAAAGTACGAGTCACCACTTTGACAGCCTGCGGACGATGTCAAAAGAAGAGCTGCTAGCAGTGGCACAAAAGGACATTGAAAACAGCTTAGGAATCAAAGAGGAGCCTATTGAAAGCGACGTAACCAATTGGGATAAATTGATGCCTACCTATCACCTTAAACACGGTGAACTTGTACGCAGCTTGACTCAAAAATTCCATGACAAGCACCCCGCTATTACATTAGCTGGCTGTTCTTACTATGGAGTAGGCATTGCAGCGTGTATAACAAACGGCAAACAAACGGCTGAAGCTATCTCTCAACAGTTGACTTAAAAAAGGTTTGAAAACAATAAAAGGCCTGAAAATAAATATATTATTTTCAGGCCTTTTATTACCTTTTCGTTAGCATATAAAGCTACTTTCCTTACTATTAACAACTCTTTTATCGCTTTTCTTTTTGCAAAGCAGCAGTAGCAAACAATACAAGATAGCGCTCGTCTGAAGTTAATCTAAGCCAATGTTTCACTTTATATCTCACAGGTTTCCGCTCCCTTCTTTCAAGGTTTTATATGAAAAGACTTTATATAAAAATTCAATAACGATAAGAAATGATGCTTGATATGTATTTTATTCCCACGCCCGCTTGTTTACAAACTTTTTTAAACGTAAGACTCTTCGTTTATTTCCCTGAAAATAACACCGTTTTCGCCATTATCATCTTACTATTTGAGAAAAAAGTGTACATTTCTTTCCTATTTTGACGAACATTGCGATAAATAAAAGCTGCCAATTGCGGCAGCTTTTATGTTAAAGGACTAATCTAATTATATTGCCTGATGGATCTTTTGTGATGAAATCTTGGTTTTCTTTAGACACAGCTGCTCCGATTTCACGAAGCTTATTTATTGCCTGCTCCCTTTCTTCTTCAGCTGGAAAAACAAGTGTAAATGACTCTAAACCAACGCTGCTTTCAAGAGGACTAGGCGCTCCAATTCCATTCCAAACGTTTAGTCCGATGTGATGATGATAGCGCCCAGTTGAAATAAACAATGCTTGATTATGGTAATTGCTCACAACCTCAAAACCTAATCCATTTCGATAAAAGTTTTCCGTTTGCTCTAATTCAGAAACGTGAAGATGAATATGTCCCATTAAGGTAGCAGAAGGTAATCCTGTCCATGGTTTACCGTTTCCTTCAGCTAATATCGCTTCTGCATCTAAAGGTTTTGTAGCCATTACTACTTCACTGTCATTCCATTCCCATGTACTTGACGGACGATCTCGATAAATCTCTATGCCGTTTCCATCTGGATCTGCCAAGTACAGCGCTTCGCTCACTAGATGATCAGACGCCCCTTGAAGCGGATAACCGCTATTTAACAAATGCTGCAGTATACTTCCTAAATCAGAACGAGTCGGCAACAATAGAGCAAAATGATATAAGCCTGTTGTACGAGGCTGTTTTGCTGTAACGTTTTCCGGCTGTTCAATCGATAACAGCGCCGTGCGTCCATCAGCTGTTAACAGAGCTTTGTTCTCTTTTCTCCCTAAAAGTTTAAACCCGATTATTTGCTGATAAAAAGCAAGTGAACGCTCTAAATTTTCTACTTTTAAATTTACTTTCCCAACAAATACATGAGGTGCACGGTGAAAGTTCATGATTATTTCTCCTTTTGAATGTATCATTTTTTAATCAACTTACTTTATGTAACTTATTATATTTTTATAACTTTATTTCGTCAAGTTATTTATTTTACTATCATAACTTAAAACTTATATCACTGCACAACCAATTGAATAAGCCCGCCTGCTCATAACATAGTATGAACAGGCGGGCTTATTTATCATTAGGCATAAACTATCAAAACAGTTCTCTGCTTTTGCGTTTGACATTTCCATTAACAAAATACTGTATTCTCTCTTTTTGCTCATTTGTTGGTTTTTTATACGTTTCACATTCAAACTGAAAACATGCTTTTTCTAAATCGACTTCATTTCCTACAATTTCTCCAATCGCACTCAATTGGTTTAAATCTTGCCAAAGTTCCTCAGGAGTTTCAGGGTCAAAATGAGATGAGAGATAATACTGCGCATCATATTTTTTAAGCTCTCTCTGAATCCGCTCAAAGTCTTCTTTATCATAACTCCAGTCACCGCTATAAAAATCTGGACATAGACAATCACCTAAAAACAGGACTTTTTCTTGAGGTATGTAGACAATGGACGAGTCCTGCGCGTGTACTCCGCCAATATGCTGAATGCAACAAGTGATTCCACCTAGGTCAACTTCCATATGATGATGAAACGTTACGTCCGGCTCCTGTAAAATTAACGTCTCTCGACTCGGCATTTCTTTCTTGATCATATCCCGGCAAAACTCGATTTCCTCCCCCTCCTGGACGCGTTTATCCAAGGAATCATCGTCCCAGCGCAGTGTCTTTAAATAGGCCAGCTTTTTCTTTGTTAAATGATGGCTGATTGTATACTTATTCATTGCATGAATACCAAATGTATGATCCCAGTGCCAATGCGTAATAGCTACTCCTTTGATTGGAGGGACGCCCATTTTTTCCACTTCTTCTAAAAATGATGATGCATGCGCAGGAGAATTCCCGGCATCTACGATGAAACTATACTTCTCCCCGCAGATAAGCCCGAGCACCGGCCGATCCGTTTCTTCAGAATGAGGAAAGTAATAAACATGGTCCGTTAGTTTTTTCAGCATATTTACACCCGCTTTATGTAGTTTAATAAAAGCCTCTTTACCAAATGGTAAATAATGATAAATAAACTGTATCATACTCGGTGCTGCTTGCCTATCCAATTAGCTGATATTGGACTTTTCTTGAAGAGCCATGACTTTTTCCGGCTCTGCTGCTTTGTACTTTAAGAAGATCATCACACTAATCATCACAATCATTCCTCCCACTAGCTGAGAAACAGTTGTCATTTCTCCAAGCAAGAAATAAGCGAGAATGATGGCACCAATTGGCTCGCCTAAAATAGCCATTGAAATTGTCGTAGCACCTACGTACTTTAACAGCCAGTTAAATAAGGCATGACCAAAAATATTAGGAATAAGCGCTAAAAGCAAAAAGATCCACCAATCTTTTATGTCATATTGAGTCAGCGATACATTTGTACAAATATTGTAGACAAATAGAACCAGGCCACCGATAAAAAAAACGGCGAAGCTATAGATGATTGAAGGCATTTTCCTGCATAATTCTTGCCCCGCGAGCATATGAACAGAAACAGCTACTGTACCTAAAATAGAAAGTAAGTCTCCGTAAAGAGCCGTTTTGGTTACTCCGATATCTCCCGATGCAATAATTACCGAGCCGCTAACAGCAATTAAAATGCTGATGATTCCTACTTTGCTTGTTTTTTCTTTAAATAAAAAATAAGCTCCTATCACTACGAAGACCGGCTCAAGCGCAGTCAAAATCATAGCGCTAGCAACTGTTGTATGTGAAAAAGACTCCATCCAAAACAGAAAGTGAAGCCCTAAAAACACGCCTGATACAGCTAGCATTAGCCATTCTTTTACCGTGCTGTTTTTAAAAAGAATTTTCATTTGCCTCCATGGTAAAAACGGTAAAAATAAAAGGACCGTAAACAGCAGTCTATACATTCCTAAAATAGAAGCAGGCGCGTCCGACCATTTAATTAAAATAGAAGAAAAAGAAACGGCTAATACACCGATTAAAAGAAAGACAGGAGGCGGTAAAGGAAGAGTTGATTTATTCATGCCATTACTCCTTTTAGAATCTCTTTTTTCATATTTACTACGGGAATATCCACTCCGTCTCTATGTACGATTTCTTTTTGCTCTATGTAAAAGCCGATTGATTCATACAAAGCTATATTACGAAAAACACTCATTCTCACCTTGCATAATAAACTTTCCTTGCCACACTCTTTGGCGTATGTTTCTAACCATTGAATAAGCTGTTTAGCCATTCCTTTTCCTTGAAAAGCAGGAATAACAGACAGGCGATAAAAATATAAGCTTGTTTCTTCTAGCGTAAAACGCGCCATCGCTACCGGCTTATTTTCGACGTATAACATGACAGCTTTTTTTCCGTGCTTTAACGATTGCATAATAGATTCTATTGTTTCATCAAGAGCACTGGACGGTGGGACAGAATCGCGATAGACGGAGAAGGCTTGCAGCATAAGATCATGAACTGTAGCAGCGTCCTCCGGCTGTGCTAAACAGTACTTCATAAATTTTCACCCTCTTTCTATAAAAATTAAGTATATCGAATTATTATACAACACCACCTATTTTTTTCCTACACTTTTATTGATTTTTATTAAGGAGAATAACCTCTTTTTACGCTTTTACACCTTCTTAACTTTACTCCATTAATCTATTAATTCATTAGCACACACTCTTGAGAACTTTTTGTCGAAATGGTTAAAATTCTGTTGGGAGGGAATCATCATGACATTTTCTTGGCTTATACCTTACATAGCCGTGTCACTTATCATTGTCTTAATACCAGGACAAGACATGATTTTCGTAATGACACAAAGTATTGCTTCAGGCGTCAAAGCAGGCATCAAAACCGTATTAGGATCTATTACGGGAACATTTGTACATACTCTTTTAGCCGCAGTGGGGCTATCTATTATCTTTCAAAAATCAATTATTGCCTTTACGATTCTAAAGGTTATAGGTGTTCTGTACCTGCTGTTTTTAGCCTACCAATCGTTTCGCGAGAAAAGCGGTTCGTTGGAATTAACAGAAAACGTTCAGCAGCACCATCACTTTAGAAAAGGATTTGTTAGCAACTTAACCAATCCAAAAGTAGCTATTTTCTTCATTACGTTCTTACCGCAGTTTGTTAATTCGTCTCTTGGACATGTAAGTTTGCAAATGATTTTGTTTGGTATCATCTTTATCGCCGAAACGCTCATCATCTTTTCACTTATTGCGCTATTTGCTTCTGGCCTTGGGAAAAAAGTCAAAAAAAGCCGTATCTTTCAGCACACATTAAAATATGTAAAAGGAACGGTTTTTGGCGTACTTGGCCTAAAACTTTTATTTTCTAGCAACAATTAAGTAAAACAAACTGAAATTTCTTTCACCCCTGCTGTTATCGCCTTTTCATACCCGCTTCATTTGTCATATCACCCTATTTTTCCATGTGAGGTTAGTTGACAAAAGACCAAAATTATTATTTTATATATATATAAGGTTCAGATTTAGCAACAAGATTCGACAAGGATAATGAAGAAAAACAGCGGGGAAATAGGGAGATCTATCTAAATAGAGGGAAAATTCTATAAATTCACGTTTTTTATTATTATTCTACTATAATTCATGAAGAGGTGAAACTATGCAAGAAGTAGTTCAAGGTTTTGTTAGTTCAATCAACGAATTTCTTTGGTCCTACTTACTGATTGCGATGCTGATTGCATTTGGTTTGTTTTTTACATTCAGGTCAAAATTTTTACAAATTCGGTTATTAAAAGAAATGATTCGTGTGTTAAAAGAAGGTGCGGATAGCTCTTCTAAAGACGGAATTTCGCCATTCCAAGCGTTTTGTATCAGTATGGCAGCCCGCGTTGGTACGGGGAACATTACAGGTATTGCGATTGCGATCGCTTTAGGGGGACCTGGTGCTGTATTTTGGATGTGGGTGCTTGCCGTTATTGGCTCAGCTTCAGCATTTATCGAAAGTACATTAGCACAAATATACAAAGTAAAAGACAAAGACGGCGGCTTTCGAGGCGGACCGGCTTACTATATGGAAAAAGGGTTAAAGAAGCGCTGGATGGGCGGACTGTTTGCTGTCTTAATCACTTTATCATTCGGCTTAATTTTTAATGCTGTACAATCGAACACGATTACTCTTGCGTTTGAAAATGCGTTCGGAACAAATCGTTTAGTGTTAGGAATTATTATGACAGTGGCTTTCGCTGCCATTATTTTTGGCGGAGTTAAGCGTATTGCAAAAATGTCAGAATACATTGTTGTGGTACTAGCTGTTGCCTATATTGCAGTAGCACTTTTCATTATTATCATGAACATTCAAGAGATGCCTTCTCTTATTGCGTTAATCGTTAAAAATGCATTTGGTTTCGATCAAATTGCCGGCGGTTCTCTTGGAGCAGCTCTTATGCAAGGAATTAAACGCGGATTATTCTCAAACGAAGCTGGTATGGGTAGTGCTCCAAATGCAGCCGCAGCTGCAACAACAAGCCACCCGGTAAAGCAAGGATTGATTCAAGCATTTGGTGTATTAACAGATACGCTTATTATTTGTAGTAGTACTGCCTTTATCATTTTGCTTTCAGGTACTTATACAAATAAAAATTTAAGCGGTATTGAGTTAACACAAGCTGCTTTAAGCACTCACATTGGCTCTTGGGCAACAGGTGCTCTTGCAATTATGATTTTCCTATTTGCTTTTAGTACATTAATCGGTAACTACTACTACGGAGAAACAAATATTGAGTTCTTGAACACAAATAAAGCTTGGCTAGTAACTTACCGTGTTGCTGTACTTGCAATGATTGTGTTCGGTTCTATTTCTCAAATTCAGCTTGTATGGGATTTAGCAGACCTGTTTATGGGCTTGATGGTAGTAGTCAACTTAATCGCGATTCTCTTGCTCTCGAAAATTTCTTTTGCAGCACTGAAAGATTATCTTGCTCAAAAGAAAGCTGGAAAAGACCCTGTCTTCTACCAAGACAGCATTTCTGGACTTGATAATATTGATGCATGGGATCATTCAAAAGATAAATCTAGCTCGAAAGAAGCGATCTAATAAAAAAAGCCGTGAATATTCACGGCTTTTTTTATTGTGCAAATTTACTTCTTTTTCTTTCTTCTAGTGAAGCAGTCTAAGACTAACCAAATACCTATAGTATAAATAAATCACGTCGTACGGAATCCAGTAGGAAAAAAATGTCCAGCCGAGATTCCATCCGTTTCCGTATGTAACTCTTTCCATATGCACATACGTTCCTTCTAAACATGTTGTAAACAGCGCAATAAGAAAAATAAAAAAATGAGGCTTTCCAATTCGCTGGATTAAAAAAATCATATAGCTAGCCAATACAGGATAGACGCCTAAATTAAAAGGCAGCGCTTCTAATGCTTCATTTTCTAAAGAAGTCCGGAGTTTCCAAAAACCATAATAGCTCCCTAATTCATTGATAACGATTGCTAAAATGCAAAAAGCAGTTCCTACTAAAGGCAGTAAACGACGATTTTTAGGATGTAAATAGAACGTTCCAAAAATCCAAGGTAAAACAAACGCCAGCGCTATATTGATAAGCAAAAATATCCGACCTTTTTCTTTCTAGTATGCCACACCGTTTCTTTTTCTAATCATCTCGTTATCTTGAACGCAGCAAGCGTAAAAGCACCTTATCCCTCGTCATTAAAACAGAGTGCTTACTTTATGATTACTATGGTTCCTCCCTTACTTCTTCCATTTATTTTAATGAAACAAATTCAGCGTCTTTTTTCTCGTAATAGTTTTGAACTAAACGCCCTGATAAAGCAGCTAATACCTGCTGAAATAACATCCCCAGTACGACGGGTACAGCAACGGGAGCTGGAAAATAAGATACGGCTAACACGGCTCCGGCGCTAATATTTCTCATGCCTCCGCAAAACGTAAGCGTCACAACTTTTGCTCGGTCCCATCTTAGCCATTTGCCAATCATCCAGCTGAAGAAATAACCAGCTGAACTCATTAAAAAGACGATCACGATAATAAACAGCAGTTTTTTATCAATATGTTTTAAATAAGGTGCAATTACTCCCCCGTTTATCATAACCATCACACTTAGCCCTATTTTCGAAACAGGTGCCAGCTTTGGTCCTAATGTCTGCTTAATTGTTCCTTTTGTATATTGATTTAAGCACATGCCTAACAAAGATGGAAGGACAATCATAAAACACAAATCTTTGACTAACTTTAGCGCTTCCAAATGCACGGTGTCTCCAACTACCAATAAAAGTGTATAAGGAACGATAAGCGGCGCCAAAAGAGTATCAATTAAAATAATGGATAGCGCAAGAGGAATGCTTCCTTTGTAAATCGAGACCCATATAAAACTAGTCACTCCTGTTGGAATGATCGCTGCTAGCAAAAGACCTGTGCTTGTAAATACATCATGTGGAAAAATCACTTGGCCAACGCTCCAAGCCCACGCTGGCATAAAAATATGTAAAACAAACAGGGCCATAATGATTGGAAATGGACGGTGTATCGTGGCATTTAACTGGTGAAAATTTGAATTCAAACTTCCGGCAAACGTCATTAATGCAAAAAGCCATGGAATTAAGAAGGCATACTGACTTAATGACGAACCGATAAGAACTCCTATGAGCAAGCTGACCGGCGTAATAAACGGCATCAATTTTTCTAGCATTCTATTCAATTGACTTAACAAAACTTCTCCCTCCAACGAACGTTTTCAATAAATAAGAAGATACATTAACGTTTATAATATCACCTATTTATTATACAACTTATTTTCAGACTGTTGTCTGTCTCTTTTACTAAAAAGAGATATATTCATAATTATCACTTAAATAGATTTAAAGGTATTTTTGTGCTATTTTAATAGGGAAGAAGCTTTTAAAAAGCATGAATTTAGGGTAAAGAACACTCTACATAGAAATGCTTTCGATCGACGGATATAAATGGACTGTAGCACAGTTTTGGTAATTAGGAGGATTGTATGGATTTTTTGAAGTCTCTATCATCGTTAGATGATTGGAAAAAAATCGTGATTGCGATTGGGATCTTTTTGATCTTTTTAATTCTTCGCAAGCTTTTCACGACTTATTTGTTTAAGTTTATTATTGGTTTTGTCAAAAATAAAAAAATCAATTTAATTACGAGCGTTTTGGAAGCTTTTGAAAAGCCGCTGCGCTGGATTTTTGTAATTATTGGTTTCAAGCTTGCTCTTCCCTATCTTCCCTTTGATGTTTTAACAGCCGACACGGAAAGACATTTAGTTCGTTCAGCTTCTGTTGGCCTTGCAGGATGGGGCTTGTATAATTTAGCTGCTTCTACCAATTTATTTTTTGCAACGTTTGCCAAAAATTTCGATATCCAAGTGGATCGAATCATTATTCCTTTTATTGAAAAGTTCATCCGCATCGTTGTTGTTATGCTTTCTATCTCCATCATCGCAGAAGAGTGGGGTTTTAACGTAAACGGCTTTGTAGCGGGTCTTGGTTTAGGTGGCCTTGCTTTTGCCCTAGCCGCTAAAGACACCGTTAGTAATTTATTCGGCGGAATTGTGATTATTACCGAAAAGCCTTTTACCATTGGAGATTGGATTAAAACACCGAGTGTTGAAGGCGTTGTAGAAGATATTACGTTTCGAAGCACCAAAATTCGAACGTTCGCTCAAGCAGTCGTAACGGTTCCAAATGCTACTCTTTCTAATGAACCTATTATTAACTGGGCTAAGATGGGAAAACGTCAAATTGCCTTTCATTTAAACTTGAATTATAATACACCAAAAGAAAAGTTAGAAACCGTAGTGACAAGAATTAAAAAGATGCTGACGGAGCACGAAGAAATTCACAATGAAACGATTCTTGTAAATTTTGACGGCTTTTATGAATCCAGTCTAAATATCTATCTGTATTTCTTTACAAATACAACCGTTTTTGCTGATTATTTAGATGTAAAAGAAAATATAAACTTCGAAATTATGGACATTCTTGAAGAAGAAGGCGTAGAATTTGCTTTCCCTACGCGCACACTCATCGTTGAGCAGGACGGAAAGCTTTCTGGCAATCCAAAAGAATTTCTAGAAAGTGCTCGAAGCTAAAAAAAGCTGACTACTAAGTCAGCTTTTTTTCCTTTCTTTTTTAGTTTGAAATGAACATTTGAGTCCAGTAATGACCGTAGCTTCCACCTTTAGCGTAACCTACTCCAATTTCGGTAAATTGACTCGATAGTATGTTTTTACGGTGACCTTCGCTATTCATCCATGCGTTAACCACTTCTTTTGGAGTTGCTTGTCCAGCAGCGATATTTTCACCTGCTGTACTGTATGTAATACCAAAGTTTTTCATCATGTCGAACGGACTTCCATATGTAGGCGATGTATGACTGAAATAATTTTTATCAATCATATCCTGCGATTTATAGCGAGCAACGCGAGCTACTTCCCAATTAGACTTTAAAGGCTTAAGTCCTACTTTAGCACGTTCTTGATTCACTAGCTGAACTACTTGCTCTTCGTATGAACTTCCTGCTTTATCGGTTGGAATAGTAATTTTCTGTCCCGGATAGATCGAATTAGGATTTTTAATAGCAGAATTCGCTTCAATCAGCTCGGAAACGCCAACCTGATATTTTACTGCTATTTTCCACATCGTATCTCCCGATTGAACGGTATGTACGGTTGCTGCTTGCGCAGTGTTATTAAGACCAAAAGCTAGAGTGACAGACAACAGTGTTACTAATAAAAGTTTTGATAGAGTTTTCATACTTTTATTAAAGCAAATTGATTTTAAGATTCATAGCGGTAATATTATCCCTTAGTTCCATCATATTACTTTATCATCTTCCCAGCACGCTTTTTCCATAAGAAAGGCGCATTGCTCTTTTGCAATGCGCCTTTTTGTTACGAAGATAAAGCCTGTGACTGATTCATGTCTGAAACATTAACCCCTTCATCCGTGCTTTGATGCACCTGACGTTTTTTGATCACATCAATATATTGAATATGATGGCCTTCCATTTTCGTAACGGTAAAGTCATACTGATCAAAGCTAAGGCTTTCTCCTTGCTTGACGTCATATTTTTCCGTCAAGACCCAGCCTCCAATTGTATCAACATCCGTATCATCAATTGTTGTGCCAAGCAACTCGTTAAGCTCACTTACTAATAATTTTCCATCTACAATATAATGATCGGGTTTGACTTTCTGAATTAATGGAAGTTCATCCGCATCAAATTCATCACGAATTTCACCGACAATTTCCTCTAAAATATCCTCTACTGTTACAATCCCTGCTGTTCCTCCGTATTCATCAATTAAAATAGCCATATGGATGCGTTCACGCTGCATCTTAAGCAATAAATCATGAATAGGAATCGATTCAATTACTTCAATAACAGGACGGATATACTGTTTTAAATTTATTTTTTCCTTGCTGTTGTTCATGACAATCTCGGTTAAAATCTCTTTCATATTGACCATTCCAATAATATGGTCTTTATCTCCATCGATGACCGGATAGCGGGTAAACCGCTCTTCTTGGACCATCTCAAGGATGTATTCGACCGTATCTTCCTGGTCAATCGAAACGACTTCCGTACGCGGCACCATAATCTCCTTGGCAACGCGATCATCAAAGTCAAAAATCTTACTTACATATTTAAACTCCGATTGATTGATTTCACCGCTTTTATAGCTTTCTGATAACAAGATGCGAAGCTCTTCTTCACTGTGTGCAAGCTCATTTTCTGAAGCAGGCTTTAGACCAAATAACCCTGTTATTAAACGAGAAGAACTGTTTAATAGCCAAATGAAAGGATAGGTTACTTTATAAAAGAGTATAAGCGGACGAACAAATAATAAAGTGACTTTCTCTGCTTTTTGAATTGCAAATGTTTTCGGAGCAAGCTCTCCGACCACAACGTTTATAAATGTAACAACCGCAAAAGAAATCGCAACAGATAGTACTTTTGTTAAAGCTCCGCTTATCCCTAGTTGATCAAGTAATGGGGACAGGAGATGCGAAAGTGTAGGCTCTCCTAACCAACCAATTCCCAGCGCAGTAATCGTAATACCAAGCTGACACGCAGATAAGTATTCATCTAAGTTTGAAATAACTTGCTTCGCAGCTTTTGCATTGCTGCTCCCTTCTGCTATAAGCTGATCCACTTTGGAACTCCTCACGCGAATAATCGCAAACTCGGTAGCAACGAAAAAAGCAGTTAATGCAATCAGTACCGCTAGTAAAATCAAGTTAAATATGTCCAATCAAGTTCCTTAGCTCGTTTAAAAACGAGTAAGGACTCACCTCCTAAAAAATAAAAAATTTGGATAAAGAACTCTATCCCTGTACTGATCACTTGGAAAAGTGCATATAAGGAGGAATCAAATGATAAATGTATAAACATTTTTATATGGAGCAAAACTGCCAGTCTTTCTTCCTTATCTCACGTTTCACTCGTTAATGTAGCAGGTCATTCTTTATTCAGCTGTTCTAGATGTGAAGCAATGGCTCACATCGCTTCATTTCATGATGTTGCTTCAGCGCTGATTCTCTCTTCCATTCATTTATAAAAAATTTAGTAGTTTACAATCTTTATAAAGTTAAAGTCTGTTAACGTCTTAAAAGAGCGATTATGTGATAAAGAGCGATATGCGTGAAGCAAATGTAGGTTTATATAATACTGTATTGTACGCTTTGACACTGGTGCATATAATGCTACTTCGCCAACGTGGTACACTGCCCCATCCAATCACCTCTATTTCCGTATATCTAAAAAGAATAAGGAATAATTATCCTATTTCTTTTTAAACTTATTGACTTTATTTTAAATGTTAAAAACTTTGCAGTCAAACGTTTTAGTTAGTCTCCTGCCCTTGCTATTTACTGGTACGGCGATTTTTAGCAGGTAAATAAAAGCTTGCTGCTACACAAAAAAACCCAAGGACAAAACAGATAATGGGGAGTTTCATACCTATTGCTTCAGCATAATAAGTGAGACTCCTTCCGTGAATAGGGACAAGATTCATTTCAAAAATCAAAATCAAAACAGCTGTCACTTTGAGTGCAATACCAACAATGAAGAGACAAACTCTCAAGCCTCCACTCATATGCGCAAACATCCCTTCTATCCATTAGCGAATGGATGATGTACTACACCATATGATACATCCCTACACTTTATCACTAAATGCTAAAAAAGCGCTATGTCCATGCATAGACGCTTATAAATTTGCGACCACTTGTCCAATGGAATCATAGATAACCAAATCAAACAAATAATCGTAATGCGTAGGTTCTTTATTAATCATCACCATGTTTGTACGATTGTACCGGCTCACAAGCAGCGGAATCTGATTAATCGGTGCTACTTCAAGCGATGAACCAAGCACGATGAATAAATCAGATGACAGCGCTGCTGTAACTGCTTCATCGAACTGATGAATGGCATCTCCAAAAAGAACAACATTTGGCTTTAAAAGGCGCTCACACGCTGTACATTGTGGGAGAGCTGACTGATTTAAATACGCTAAGTCATACTCTTCTTTACAGCTCGGACAATGAGCTCTCTTAATGGACCCATGAATTTCAAAAACGTTCGTGCTTCCTGCATCTTGGTGCAAGCCATCAATATTTTGCGTAATTACATGCACGGTTTTGGCTTCTTCTAGTTCAGCAATAAAGCGATGGCCCGTATTTGCTTTATACTGATGCAGCATTTTAATATGAAAAATTTCTTTAAACAGCGGCCAAAATTCATGAGGATATTGCTCATAGAAGTCAGCAGCTACTATGTCCACAAAGCTTTTATTTTGGCGATATAAGCCATTTTGAGAGCGAAAGTCCGGTATGCCCGACTCTGTGCTCATTCCTGCTCCTGTAAAAAAACAAATGTGTTTAGCATCATCAATGAGCTGTTTTAATTCTTTGTACTGTTTTACCATTGCATTTCTCTCCTATTTAACAATTAGCACAGGAATCGTTACTTGCTGTGCAATCTTAGAACTCACGCTTCCAAGCAGCATGCCTTTTACAGGATTTAACCCTCTGCTTCCTATTACTACAAGGTCAAATGAATTTTGATTAGCAAATTGAATCACTGTTTTAGCCGCGTCTCCGTGCATAAACGTAATCTCATACTCCACGTTTCCTTGCTTTAAAATTTCATCTGTTGTATGTATCCGGCTTTCCCGTTCCTCATCGCGGCTAAGTGATTTTAATCTTGAATCACCCTCTACTGCATAAATGACCTGAATAAAACTGTTTTCCGTCAGCTGAGCCAGCTGAACGGCTTTTTCTGTTGCTTTAGCTGCATGCTCTGAGCCATCTGAGGCAAGTAAAATTCGTTTAAACATCACGCTTCCTCTCCTCTTTTGTAAAATGGTCTTCTCTCTTTACTATATCACTCGCTGTTCAAATGTAATCATTTTTTTGATTATTTCTATAATTTTTAAAATTATTTGTCTACTTTTATGATAAACTGAAAGAAAACTTGTACAGAGGGGATGGAACGATGTTTGGTTTTGAATTAATTTGCACCTTTTGCAAAGGACTCGGAAAGCTAGCCGTTATTCCTGGTATCAGTTACATGAAAACATGCAAACACTGCGAAGGAACAGGGATGCAATCAAAAAAAGACGAAACTCCTTCCATATAAGAAGTTTCGCCTCAGCCATACTGTGATTAGATTGAAAGCTCTTTAGATAAACGGTACATATCAGCATTGATATGGTGAGGTTCACCTAAAATTTCCATAATATCATAATCTACAATTTCATTTTTACGGATACCGATTGCACGGCCGCCTTTACCTTCTAGCAGAAGCTCGACTGCACGACCGCCGAAACGGCTTCCTAGCACACGATCTTGAGCAGTTGGGGAACCACCGCGCTGAATGTGTCCTAATACTGTTACACGCGTTTCAATACCTGCAGCTTCATGCAGCTGCTTCGCTACTTCATTACCATTGGCTACGCCTTCAGCTACTACGATAATGCTGTGCTTTTTACCGCGCTCTTGTCCTTTTCTCAAACGGTCAACCATTTCTTGGAACTCATCTTTTGCTTCTGGAATAAGGATTGTTTCCGCACCGCCAGCAAGACCTGACCAAAGAGCAATGTCTCCTGCATTACGACCCATAACTTCAATAATAAACGTACGTTCATGAGAAGTCGCCGTATCACGGATTTTATCAATAGCATCGATAACCGTATGAAGAGCCGTATCAAACCCTAATGTAAAATCTGTTCCTGGAATGTCGTTATCAATTGTTCCTGGGATACCGATACAAGGGAAACCAAGCTCTGTTAGTTTTACAGCTCCCATATATGATCCGTCTCCACCAATAACTACTAAGCCTTCAATACCGTGCTTCTTAAGGTTTTCAATACCTTTTAAACGCCCTTCTTCTGTTTTGAATTCTGGACATCTTGCAGAATAAAGCATAGTTCCGCCGCGTTGAATGATGTCACCGACATCTCCAACTTCTAGCTTTTTAATATTTCCTTCTATTAATCCTTGATACCCTTGATAGATACCGTAAACTTCCATACCTTCATGAATTGCTTTACGCACAACAGCACGAACCGCAGGATTCATACCTGGAGAATCTCCGCCGCTTGTTAATACACCTATTCTTTTCATTACTTTCACCTCATCAAAGTCACATACATGACTACTATATTATAGTTCTACATTTTACCCGAGTTCGAACTTTTTGTGTAGTAATTCACAACATATTTCTTTGTTAAATTTTAAATGTACATACTTTTTCATATCTTTTAGTTATTTACCGTCAAATATTCAAAGTTTTTCTAGCAATATTGCACATCTAAAGAACCCTTTTAGTTACAGCTTTTATAAGACTATATTCACCTTTATATTTCATTTTTTTCATATATGTAATGAAATTGTAACGTAGAACACTGTCGAAAGATGATATGATGAATTTACTCAAATCAGGAAAAATTTTCAGGGGGTACTAGTTTTATGAAAAAAGTAATAGCAGCTCTTACGCTTGCTGGCGTTATTGTTTCTACTAGCCCGATTGTCAGCCAAGCGGCTCTAGGCGACCAAACGCTTCGCCAAGGCATGAATCACCAAGATGTTAAACAACTACAACAAACGTTGAAAAATAAAGGTTATTTTAAAGGGAATACGACTACATACTTTGGGACTGTTACAACTTCTGCTGTAAAATCATTTCAGCGCAAAAATGGACTAGCAGCAGATGGTATTGTCGGAAAAGGAACGTATGCTAAACTAGGCGTTTCAGCAAAGGGCAAATCGCCTTCTAGCTCAGCGCGCTATAACCCTAACGCAGTGATTAACAAAGGAAAACAGTATATGGGCGTTCGATATCGCTGGGGCGGAACAACGCCAAGCGGCTTTGACTGCAGCGGTTTTATTGGCTATGCGTTCAAACATGGCGGCGGGGTTCAGCTTCCTCGAACAGTAGCTCAAATTTATCAAAAAGGAACGCGCGTCTCAAGTCCAAAAGCTGGAGATATTGTGTTCTTCCAAACCTATACAAAAGGGCCTTCTCATGCAGGAATTTATTTAGGAAATAACCAGTTTCTTCACTGCTCTTCATCTAAAGGTGTGAGCATCTCTTCTCTAAAAGAGAGCTATTGGAGCAAACGCTATTTAGGTGCTAAAAGAATGTAGTTTCTATAAAAAGGGCAAGCTGTGCGATTTTGATGCGGCTTGCTCTTTTTCTGCATGTAAAAGATTTGGTATAGTAGAAGCAGCACATTACATTGCAAAACCAAGCGTGTAGATGAATACTGTAAAGGAAGTTGAATAAATGCACACCCTTTTAATTGACATGGATTCTGTCATTTGTGATCTTATGACGGATTGGCATAACCAATATAACAAAGATTATTGCGACAGCTTATCGGTTGAAAAGTTAAAATGCTGGGAATCAGAAAAGTATGTAAAGCCGGAATGCGGCACGAAAATTTATGACTACCTCGATCAGCCGGGGCTTTTTTTACATTTACAACCTCTCCCTCATGCTGTTGAGGTTCTTAAACGACTTTATGAAAGGTTTTCCATTTTAATTGTTACAAGCAGCCGTACCTATGCTTATACAGAAAAAGAGCAGTGGGTTGAGAAACACCTTCCATTTATCGGAAAATACAATATCGTGTTTACACACCAAAAAGATAAAATATACGGAGACTTGCTATTTGATGATGCACCGCATAATTTGAAGGCTTTTCAAGCTACAGGTCGCCATGCTGTTGCCATGAGCTACCCTTATAACGAAGAAGTAAATGTCCCTCGCGTGGACGATTGGCTTCAGTTTGAACAGTACGTAAATACTTATTTTAACGAATGTTAAGCTAAAAAACACGTGGACTTTGTCATCAGAGAATGAATGCAGTGCGTTTGTTAGCACAGCTATAAGCATAAAAAAACCGCCTTTTGGGCGGTTTTTGACGGATAGCCCCTAAGGGTTATCCGCTTTTTATTTAAAAAAGATATCGTTTTTTAGTACTTATCAGCTGATGAGAAAAAGTCCATAATGGCATGGATAATTTCAACGGACTGAAAAGAAAACAATGATATGGCTGTTAATGAAAAGAAACCAATCATGGCCATACGTACAAGTAACATAGACTAATCGCCTCCCTGTTTTGAACTAAATGAACGCACCCAAAACAATTCGCTATCTGTCTTTGTTTGTACGACGTTTTCGCCAAGCAAAGGCAGCTCATTCACTGCGTGTAACAATGACAATGAATCTTCATCTTTCTCTTAAAGACTAAGCGTATAGTTAGTATATCAAATGAAACTTTTTCTTCAAGGCTATACTAGCGGTAAAAAAGGAAATAGTATGAAACGATGCGTCTTATCTTTATTTCATACAATTCAGTACCCTAATATTTATTATATTAAACCTTTTAGGAAAATTGCTACTATTATATCTTTTTTTATAAAAAAAGATATAAAGACATAACTAAATCAATCCAACCTAAAGACGAACAAGTGAGATAAATGATCTCGACCGCTTGTTGCATCGCTGTTGATTTCCGTGTAAGACTTCGTTTTCCGTCAGCGTCCGATGAGCCTCCTCGTCTACATATACGAAACCTACGTCCACCCTACCAATGAAAAAATCCGAACGCGTTAAATTCTCAAGCAAGAATCAAACTCATTCGGATCTTCTTTCAATTAAAATAATTTTGTCTCTTCACTTTATTTATCGACACGTACTGTAATACTCATTGACAATGTCTAAAATGGTTGGGTATTCTTCCACCCATGTAAAATTTGTTTTTTCATTTTCTTTTTTTACTGCTTCTTGTTCTGCACTTATCTTTTCCATTGTTCAATCTCTCCCTTTAACTGTTATATAACATTTATATTAAATTAACTTTGTTTTATAACAATTTTCAGAAAAAAGTTGGACAATGACGTATGAAAAAAAGTTATTGTGCCGATAAAATTTTTACATAATACGTACGAGTCCTCGGTCCATCAAACTCACAAAAATAAATTCCTTGCCACGTTCCTAACAGCAGCTGCCCATCGTGAACGATTATATGCTGAGAGGAGCCGACCGTGCTCGCTTTGAGATGCGCCGCCGTATTTCCTTCCATATGAAGATCTAACTTATGTTCCCAAGGATATACTTCATCGAAGCGTCGGATCATATCGGTTTTTACATCCGGATCCGCATTTTCATTAATTGTTATACCAGCGGTTGTATGAGGACAGTAAACAACTACAGCCCCTTCTTTTAATCCTTCTGTTCTTATTAATGCTTGTACCTGACTCGTCACGTCAATCATTTCGTCACGCTTATTCGTTTTTAACGTAAATGAATGTAGCATACCATCACCTCTTTTCTTTACCATAACATATCTTTTCTATTCTTCCACATTTTTCGCATAACTCGTTTTTACATCGTAAACACTAAGCTCATTAACACAACAGGCGGTGAGTTTATTTATGCTCGATTCAAAATTTCAGCCCAATGCAGACTACACCGTTCAAACGTTTCTAGATTTGGTGGGTCAAAATACAGACGTTGGTTCCAAAAAATTATGGCTGTCTCCCACAAAATATATATGTATTATTTATCTCCAAGGATTAGTAGACGGAGAAAAACTTGATAATCTTACTCAGCATGTTGTTGAGACAAAAGCAAAAAGTGAAACGCAAACACTCGATGACATCGATTCGTTTATTTCTGTCATTAAAGACAAAGAAGTTTATACATACAAGCAAGCGATCTCGTGTTTTTTTAAAGGTCAGCCCTTGCTGTTCATTAGCGAAAGCACCACGGCATACTCGCTGAATATGTCTATGACCAAACAGCGCTCTTTAAGTGAACCTACAACAGAAAAAGTAGTGCGCGGCCCTAAAATTGCTCTTATCGAAAACTTAGATGAAAACCTTGGTCTTTTAAGGCAGCGTTCTACCGAAGAAGAAATGGTTATTGAAGACATTTATATTGGAAATACAAAGGAACATCGAACAAGTATCGTTTTTCATAATAAACACTGTCAAACTCACATCGTGAATCAAGTCCGAGAGAAATTATTAGACATTCCTTTAGATAACATTCAAGACTCAGGAATGATTGAAGAATTTTTAGAAGAAGCACCTTACTCACCGTTCCCTCAAGTACAAAATACAGAAAGACCGGATCGTGTTCTCGCTGCAGTGAATGAAGGGCGAGTAGCCATTTTAGTAGATGGCTCTCCTTTTGCTCTTTTAGTGCCTACAACTTTCGATATGATTATGAAATCACCCGACGATTATTACGAAAGATGGATAGCTGGTTCGTTGCTAAGATTACTAAGGTACTTGTCTATTTTTATTACCCTATTCTTTTCAGCTATTTATATTTCACTCGTTTCGTTTAACCAAGGTCTGCTTCCGACGGAGCTTGCTATTACTATTGCGGCCACACGAGAAAACGTTCCTTTTTCTCCTTTTATCGAAGCAGTGGTTATGGAAGTGACGCTTGAATTATTGCGCGAAGCCGGTCTGCGTCTCCCTACTCCTGTGGGACAAACAGTTGGACTTGTAGGCGGGGTTGTGATTGGTCAAGCAGCGGTGGAAGCCCATATCGTTAGCTCCGTTATGATTATTGTTGTATCTGTATCGGCAATTGCGTCCTTTACCGTTCCTCAGTACGGAATTGGTCTTTCGTTTCGAATTTTGCGTTTCGTATCTATGATGATTGCAGCAATATTTGGATTATACGGAGTTACCATGTTTTTTCTTGTTCTCGTCATTCATCTAACCAAGCTCGAAAGTTTTGGTATGGCTTACTTCAAACCGTTTTTTGCGTTAAATAAAAAAGCGTGGAAAGATTCTTATATTCGTCTGCCAAACAAAAGTCTAAAACAGTCTAAAAGTAAAGCCAAATAAAACTGACAAAAGGAGGACCATATGGAACAATCACAGTCACAATCAAGCAAGCTTCTTTCAGACTTTTATGCCATTTCAATTATCTCTTCAACCATGCTGGGCGTCGGTTTATTAACACTGCCAAGCAGCATTACAAACCAGACAAATAATGCAGACGGATGGATTGTACTTATTATGGACGGCCTTTTGTTTATTGGAATTGTTCTTTTTTTAGTCTGGATGGTTAAATATTTTACGATTAGCTGTATGTTTGACTTCACGCAAGAAGTAACCGGCAAGTTGATTGGAAATATCTTTAACTTCGCTATAGTCGTTTATTTCACATCTGTAGCAAGTTTTGAAGTAAGAGCTATGGCAGAAATGATCCATTTCTATTTACTGGAAACGATGCCCATTGAGTTAATTATCCTTTCGTTTATTTTGACAGGCGTCTATTTAATCACTGGGGGTATTAATTCTATTGGAAAAGTAATGGCCCTATGTTTTCCTGTAACGGTCATCATTCTTCTTATCTTATATCTTCTTAGTATCGGAATGGTCGATTTAAAAAACTTACAGCCCGTGTTAGCCGATGGATTCAATCCGCTTCTTGCTGCTTTTACAACCGTCTCTGTTTCCTTTTTAGGGATTGAAACGATTGTATTTCTTCCAAAGCATATGAAAAACAAAAATCATTTACGAAAAGTTTCTATCATCGGATTTTCCATTCCTTTACTTTTATATATTATCACTTACGTATTAGTTGTCGGCGCGTTATCCGTTCCGGAGGTAAAAACGACCGTCTGGCCTACGATTGAATTTGTTCAGACGCATGAAGTAAAAGGAATTTTCTTTGAGAGGCTTGAATTATTTTTACTTATTGTCTGGCTTCTCCAGTTTTTTTTAACCTTTGTAATGTATTTCTTTTTAGCTGTTTCAGGATTTAAAAAGATTTTCAAAAACCGATCAACTACTAATATTATCTTTCTTGTACCCGTTTTATTTATGAGCTCTTTAGCTCCCAAAACAGCAAGCGACGTGTCGAATTATTCAACTGTTCTAGGCTGGGCATTTTTAGTGACATTTTTGGTTATCCCTCTTTTTTTCAGCATGTTAATGAAAATAAAAAAGGTTGTGTTCAAATGACGAAAAAATGTCTTCCTGTCATGATGACCATTTTTTTATTGTGCGGCTGTACAAATCATCGAAACATTGAACAACTTGCTCTTGTTATAGGCGTGGCAATGGATATCACATCGAAAATAGAACCAAAAACAGGAAAAAATCAGCTTGTGCTGACTCATCAAACGTTAACCGAGACAGAGTCCGGAAATATGTCTTCTTCCATTCCATACAAAAACATTACAACAGCTGGTCCTACCATTCATGAAATCACGCGAAATATTTCGCTGAAATCTGATCCTATATACAGCCAGCATCAGCGAGCACTTTTAATAGGAGAAAAAGCAAGCAAGACCATCCCTCTTGATGCGCTTATCAATCAGTTTGTACGTGATAATGAAATACGCCGCAGCAGCCTTGCGTTTGTTACAAAAGGCGATGCTAAAAACGTTTTAACGATTCAAGGAATGTCTGTACCGCCTGTAAACTTAATTTACGAGCTTGTTTATAATAAATTCAAAACGAACAAAATTCTAAATCCCCTAACCATGGGAGAGCTATCGGCTAAGTTAAAAACAGATCAAAGCTTTTTAATACAGCGGCTTTCTAAAATAAAAAATAGCGTTGAAATAGACGGCGCGGCAATCATAAAAGATAAAAAAGCAAAATTCACCTTAACTCAGCACCAAGTGGAGGCATTAACGTGGTTAACGGGGAATATTAAAGGCGGAATTATTTACGGCAAACACGGTCCATACCCCTTTTCCTATGAAATTGGAGATGTTCAGCAAGATGTGAAGGCCCGCATTGATTCAAATCACTCCGTTCATTTTGACATCAACGTTCAAACAAGCGGCAGGCTATCAGAAGATTGGGAGACTTCAAAACAGGCTCTTGCCGCCTCTAATGTAAAGAACACCGAAAAAAAAATAGAAAAAATCATTCGAAAAGATGCAGAAAAAACACTTCGCTTATTACAAAATAATTACAAAGCTGATGTGATTGACCTGCATGATTACGTACGAATTCATCATCCTCATTTTTGGAAAAAACATCAGCATGAATGGGATGAAATATTTAGCCAGTCGACCATCGACTATCATGTTCATGTTCAAATTAAAGATTTTGGGACACAGGGCAGGGATTAGCTCTTATTACTCAACGCCAGCTTCAGTCAGCTCTTTTTTCTTTAGTTCCATAATCGTGAACTTATCGGTATAGTTTTTGCTGACGAACAGCTGGCGTTCATTGTCGTTATTAAAATAAAATTTTTTATCATCTTGATATTGAAAATTTACTTTTTTCTTTTTCATTTGTTTAATAAACGTTAAGTAGTCATCTGAATGAATGAGATACCTTTTAGGCTTATCCGATATTTGCACAACATCTTCACCCGAAGATTTTAATTTTACAATACTCCATGCAATAGGAAGAGGATTACCTTCTTGAAAGATCGTTTTGTGAAAAATGAGCACAAAGAAAGCAGCTGTAATAATTGAAATAAGAACAAGCTGTTTTTTCACCGTATATCATCCTTTCTTCACGTCGTTACTACGTTAAGTAATACGACAGGCGTATGAAAAAACCTGTTCATCCGCAAAGGTTGTGTAAAGAAATAATGCAAAATCAACAAAATATAACAGTTTGGTTACCTTTTGATTAAATAACATTACTTCTTTACAAATTTAGCTAATCACGTGATAGACTAAACTCAACATATTAAGTCAGGACTAAACTAAATGAGGTGTTGCGTATGACTACAATGCGGCTTCAATCATACTTAACAACAATGTTTCCAAATGTTCAAATGAAAAGACCTCTTTTTTATAACGCGCCCGCAGGTATCCGCTTTACGCTTACCAATCAAAAAGGCGTATGGGAACGAGAATACATGAAAAATGTGTACGCACGCGCTTACGAAATTTTTGAGACACTCCATGAAAAAAATGATGAGCTGTTACTTGTTTTCAAAGCGAATGCTGCACAGGATGATTTACTTTTAAAAAAGAAAAAAGAAACAGCTATTAAAAAATTCATTCGCTCTCGCCTGAAGAAACAAGAAGTTCAATCCGTAGCATTATTAAATAACGCTGAGTATATTATTGCCTGTAAAACAAATGATGTGAAAGAAAAGCTTCTTTTGCAATCAATTGCCAACCGCGATCTTCATATTCATCCGGCTATTGAAGAAGAGTGTTACATTGTGAATTTGAATAAAGAAACCATCTTCCACCTATACGACGAGCGCGGACTGGACATTGTATCGAACAATCAGTCTTCTCTTCAACTTCTTCAGCAAAAGTTTCACGACTGGATTCTAGATATTGATGCAGCTTGCTCTAAAAAAGTACAATAAAAAAAGCAATCATTCAGTAAAGGAATGATTGCTTTTTTTATTAGGCTTGATGGACAGGAGACGCTTTTTTTAAAAACAGCCAGTTGATAAGAAAGAATAAGAAGCTTACGATAACCATTGTTCCGAATGTAAGTAACAACGACCCGTTCGAAAAGCTTTTTATAAAATGAATAACCGGTTCTTTTGTCACTGGAATCGTAAACAGTAAAATTAAAACAGCACCGGTGATCATCCCTCCTGTTTGCCCGAATTTGTAAACGATGCTGCCGAGCAAACACGATGCTGCTGTAACAAAAAAAATAAATACAGCGTCCGTTAAAAAGTGAACAGTGACAGTAGGGTCATGAAAGATAAAATCGCTCGCATAATAAAGCTGAACATTCATTAAATTCAAACTATTAATCACCTTTATGGAAATGCTCATGATGACAACATTGATAAGGGACATTACAATTGCAAATAAAGCAAAAACACAGGTCATCGTTAAAAGATATGCTTTACGAGTAGCTCCTAACTTTAAGCAAAAGGAAAAACTTTTTCGAATGATAATAAAACTTACAATACCTGAAAAGATGTACTGCGGCATACTTGTTACTAATAGAAGATGCTCATTCACCTGACTGAACACTAAAATATCTACTACAACAAAAGCTAACAGAATCGTCCAAAAGCGAATCATTAAATACTTTAGTTCAACGTAGAGTGAATAACTAATGGCGGCAAACTGTCCTTTCATTACGCTACACCTCCACGATTTGCTGTAAGATAAATCATAATATCCTGTATATGAACAGCTTCTATATGAAATGAACTGTCGACAAGCTCCTCAGCATAAATATCTTCATTAAAGAGGACTATTTTTTTCTCTCCTCCGAATACTTGTTCATGGATTACTTGCTTTCCTTTTTCATATTCTTCAATTTGACTTTTAGGTCCTTTCACACTTACACAGCGCTGCTGCAAATTTTCTGCCGTATCCTGAAGAATCAGCTTTCCTTTTTGCATAATGAGTACTTCTTCAAATAAATTACTTACCTCATCAATTAAATGCGTTGAGATAATGAACGTGCGTGGATATTCTTCATATTCATCCAATAGAAGCTCATAAAAACGCGCTCGCATCGCAGCATCAAGTCCAATATAAGGTTCATCAAAGATTGTGATGCTCGTTCGGGAAGATAGCCCAACAATAATTCCTAATGCTGATTCCATACCTTTAGATAATGCTTTCACTTTCATATTACAATCTAAATCGAACTCTTCCATAAGCCTCTCAGCAGCTTCTTCGCTCCAGTAAGGATAAAAAAGTGACGCAATTTTTAACACGTCTTTGATTTTTAATGTTTTTTTGAAATTTCCGCTTTCGTTAATTAAGCAGATGTTTTGCAAGACAGAGCGGTTTTCAAATGGAGATTGATTGCCCACTTTTACCTCTCCTGTCGTAACTGGAATATGCCCGGCTACAATTTGCATCAGAGTCGTTTTGCCCGCTCCATTTCTACCTAGTAACCCGTATATTTTATTTTTTGCTAGCGTAAGTGAAATGTCTTTTAACACTTGTTTAGATCCATAGCATTTATTTAACAGCTGCGCTTCTATATTCATTTTATTTCCCCCTTGTCTAACAGCTCTTTTAACTCGTTTACCGTAATCCCCAAATGCTGTGCTTCTTTTTTCAGGGGAACAATAAAACGGTTATAAAATTCTTCTTTTCTTTGTGTAAGCAATACTTCTTTGGCGCCCGCACATACAAACATCCCTATCCCTCTCTTTTTATACAATATTCCGTGGTCAACTAGCTGATTAATTCCTTTAGCTGCTGTTGCAGGGTTAATGCGATACATTTTGGCAAATTCATTCGTAGACGGTACTCTTTCTTCTTCTGGAAAAGCATCATTCAAAATATTCTCTTCGATGGTTTCTTTAATTTGTTGAAAAATTGGTCGCTGATGATCTAATGATTGTTTCATTTTTACTACCTCACTTAAGTGGTTCATTACTCATGTAACTAACTATATAACTAACTGGTTATTTTTTCAAGTGTTATTTCCAAAAAAAGAAAAAAAGTCCGTCAGTTAGTTACTGACGGACTTTTTTATTTGACTGTTTAACCACTTGACCGTTCTTTTTACCAGCTCATCCTGCTGCTCTTTAGGGGAAATACTGGCTTTGTTATCGCCTTTTTGTTTCCCGTACATTCCAAACTGTGCGTGATTAGCTCCTTTTACTTGGACCAGCTCCGTATTTTTTGAAAGTAAATGCTTGGTTTCTTTAATTTTTTCAGGCGTCGACAAACCATCTTTCTCACCGGTTAAAGACAAAATAGGATAAGTGGAAGTTGAAAAATTATTTTTATTCATCGGATACGATGCTAAAAGAACTAAGCCTTTTATTGAGTTTTGATGATCATACGCATAAGAGGCTGCACTCACTCCTCCAAGGGAATGCCCTCCGATAAACCATGCGGAAATCTTCGGATAGCTTTTCACAATATCCGTCGCTTTATTTTGACTAAAAAAACTCATATTAAACGGAGAATCTACAACAGCAACAAGATATCCTTCATTTGCAATTTGCTGAGCATAATAGCCATATGCTAACGGCTCTACTTTAGCACCTTGATAAATAATATAGCCGGCTTTTATCTCTTTGTTCGTTTGAGGCTTAAATACGTAATAATCGTCTTTCTTCACTACTTTTTTCTCATCTACTAGTGAGTGAAGCTCCTTTGAAGGTTCATAATCAAAACCTGACCATATGACAAAAAAAGCCACGGTTACTGCAACAAGAACCGCAAGACCGACTCCTACTATTTTTAACGTTTTTTTCATGTCACTCCCTCTTTCTGTTTTTTACTATGTACTCTTTTTATATCTTTTAGACATTTTACATGTTTGTTTTAAAGATATACAAGAAAAAAGAGAAGTTCGATATGCCCAAAGCAGGACGCAGCAGAAGCGACATAAACCATTCCATATACTCGAAACAAAGAGAGAAATTTAAAAAGGCTGCTACATGTAATAACGGGACAGCCTCATTAGCAGACAACTTTCACTAATGAATATCTCGTTTCTTAAACCTCCCTCCTCTAACTTCAGCAATAGCTGCTACAGCAAAAAAAGCAGATGGATCTATCTCATCGATAATCGCTTTTAGCTTTGCTTCTTCAAGCCTGGTAATCACACAAAAAATGACTTTTTTATCATCTCCCGTATACGCCCCTTCCCCATTTAAATACGTGACGCCTCTCCCTAAACGAGCAAGAATTGCTTCACCAATTTGTTCATATTGTTCGCTGATAATCCAAGCTGACTTAGACTCATCTAAACCTTGAATCACAATATCAATCGTTTTAAAAGCAATGAAGTAAGCCATTAAAGAATACATAGCGCGATCCCAGCCAAATACAAAACCGGCACTTCCCAAAATAAATAAATTAAAAAACATAATCGTCTCACCTACGGAGAAAGGCGTACGCTTATTAAATAAAATAGCTAATATCTCGGTGCCATCTAGCGAACCTCCGTACCGAATAACAATTCCTACTCCCACACCGAGAACAATTCCGCCAAACACAGTGGCTAAAAGAGGGTCACCTGTTAAGACCGGTAAGTCGTGAAAAATAGAGGTAGCAATGGATAGAATGATAACACCTAAAAGCGTAGATAGCGCAAATGTTTTTCCAATTTGCTTATAGCCAATGAAAAAGAATGGAAGATTTAATACGAAGATATAAAAGCCGATTTGAACATCCGTTAAGTGGGATAAAATAATAGATATACCTACAATTCCACCGTCAATAACCTCATTAGGGACAAGAAAAAATTCTAGCCCGACGGCCATTAAAAGGGCTCCCACTAAAATAAACAGCATGCGCTTTACAATCATTTTAGCTGATAGCGAACGATGAACAACCTTTTTTATTTCATGATTCGTTTGCAGCACATAACTTCCCCTCCTTTTATGATAGAGACATCAGCTACTAACCAAATCCTTATTTTAATATTATCACAAAATTCAAACTATTTACCTGCTCTTTTACAAAAATTTCATCTAATGAAATAAATTATGCATATATTGGATAAAATTGTAGATGATAACAAGTGAATAAATGCCCGAGTACGTTCAAAAGTGAATGCATGCCCACCACTTTTCATACGGGACTAACAGGACAAACTTAGATTAAAAGGAGAGTAAAACGTTATGAACCGTGTAAAGATTATTGCTGCTTCTTTACTCGCAGTTTTATTGCTAGCTTTTTCAGATAATTTCACTTCTGCAGCTGTGCAGGAGGCAATGATACGAGTTGTCCATGCGTCACCTGATGCACCTGAAGTAGATATATATGTGGACAATCAAAGCATCGTAGTCGGCGCATCGTTTAAAGATGTGACAGATTACCTTAAGGTACCTGCAGGTTCTCATAAAGTAGAGGTATATGCCATAGGTACAAAAGGAAAAGAAAAACCTGTCATTTCCACTAATGTAACCGTCGAAGCAAACAAAGCCTATACCCTTGCTGCTATTAACCAAGTTGCACACTTGGAATTAAAAGTAGCTCAAGATGATATGAACGTAGCTAAAGGAAAGAGTAAAATCCGAATTGCTCACTTTTCTCCAGACGCTCCTGCTGTTGATGTAGGTATTAATCACGGCCCTACTTTGTTTAAAGACACTGCTTTTAAACAAATGACAAACTATTCTGAAGTAGATGCCGGAACCTATGATTTGACCATTACAACTAGTCAAGACAATAAAAAAGTACTGGACATCCCAAACCTTAATTTAGAAGCCAACACGGTTTACACAGTGCTCGCTATTAACAAAGCCGACAGTCTTGAAACGCTTTTATTAAAAGATAATACGGCTATGCCTTCCGAAATGCCAAAAACAGGTATGGGCGGTGCTTCACAGGATAATTATAATTCAATTGTGCCAGTTCTTACTTTATTAGGAATTGGAGCGGTCGCTATATTTGTTGTTCGTCGTCACAGAGGATACGAAAGCGAATGAAATGGATAGGAGGGGTTTTCACCTTTTCTTTTATACTATTCATGAGCAGCTGGTTTGCCCAATCAGCAATTGCAAACAGCTCGACGGATTTTGTTGTGAAGATGGCTGAAACAAAATCAGCTCAATCCTTGAAATCTTCAGGAAATGCTTCTACGCCTCTTCCATCTCAGCTTATTATTCCGAAACTTCATATCAAGGCTTTTATAAAAGGAATGGGCCTTACTAACCAAGGTGAAATGAGCGTTCCTGATAATGGTTATGATGTAGCTTGGTTTAAGCTCGGAGCAAGACCCGGAGAGGAAGGAAATGCGGTCATTGCAGGACATGTTGATGATCAAAAAGGACCCGCTATCTTCTATCATCTCGACAAGCTCACAAAAGGAGATGAAATTTTTGTAACCGATCAGCAAGGGGATCAGCTGACCTTTGTTGTTACCAATAAAGCTTCTTACCCTCGAGATTCTGCTCCTATCAGAGAGATTTTCGGTCCAACTTTTCAACACCAGCTTAATTTAATCACCTGTACGGGAACATTTGATCATAAACAGAAAACTCATGAGCGCAGGCTCGTTATTTATACAAGCCTCCGCCCGGAAAAAACAGCCGATGTTTCTCACTAAACATCGGCGTTTATTACTTTTAATTACATACTCGTTCGTTTTATTTAAATATTTACACAGCCTTAATATGAACACAACATCTCGCTAGTAAACTAATGCACGACCCCTCAATAAAAAGGAGTTTTGATATGAGACGAAAATGGTGGTTTGTAAGCTCACTCACTCTTTGTTTATGCGGTATTTTTATGTTTATACATACGCAGGCAGCTTCTACTCAAGCAGAAAAAGTAGCCATTATTGCTCATCGAGGCGCATCAGGTTATGAGCCAGAGCATACGATGCAATCTTATCTCGCAGCCGTTCAGCAAAAAGCGGATTACATTGAACTTGATCTTCATATGTCTAAAGATCAGCAGCTTGTAGCAATTCATGACTACAAAGTTGACCGAACGACAAATGGAACAGGATATGTAAAACAGTATACAGTGAAGCAGCTTCAGCGTTTGAACGCAGGAAAAGGTAATAAAAAAGCCGTCATTCCAACTTTAGAAGAAATATTCCTTACGTTTGGCAATCGAACAAACTATTATATTGAAACAAAATCTCCTCATGAATATCCAGGTATGGAAAAGGAATTGCTGACGCTGATGGCTAAGTACAACATTCATACCAATCACGTCATTGTACAATCATTTAGTCCTGAAAGCTTAAAAACCGTCCATCGATACCGACCTACTATGAAACTAATTCAACTGATTCGTTCTAAGCAAACCAATATGTTAACAGATCAGCAGTTCAGACAAATCAAAACGTACGCGAACGGCATCGGTCCGAACGCAAACACGCTGACAAAACCATATGTACAAAAAGCTCGCTCATATGATTTAGACGTTCATCCTTATACCGTAAATGATGAAAAGCAAATGAGAATGCTTATCGAGTGGGGCGTAACCGGCATGTTTACTAATTACCCGGATCGCCTTTATAACGTGCTTCATAATAAATAAACACTTGCCGCGGCAAGTGTTTATTCTTTATACATCTCTTCTATTCGCTCTCCACAAGTACAGGCTAATTAATGCTATGGCATAAAGCAAAGCCCAGCCAAACACCAAAAATTTATTTAATCCTTCGTTAATAAATTGAATGATTGCAGATACGGGCGGCAAAACATACAGCAGCAGTCCCCCTCCTTGATACGGAAATGAAACGCCTGCCGCTGCAAGCGTAACGATTAAAATAAATAGAGGCCCAAACCACGATAAGCTGCCTTCTCTTACAACATCTCTTGTGAAAATAAGGCCTATGCTCATACCAAGCAAACTAAACGTCCAGTGAATAATAAACCCAAACACCATTTGCTTAGTGGATATGTCCACTTCAAACATATCAAGGAGCACAGGATAAGCAATGGAAACCGCTGATAAAAATGTAAACAGCAGCATACAGCTAATAAGCTTGCTCATAAAGTACTTGTTCTTTTTCCCTACGTGAAGTTTTGTAATAACTTCTTGACTGGAATCTTCCGCGTGAAACAGCGACATCGTAAACCAAGTGGTTAGAAAAAAGAGGAAAAGTGCCGTATTAAAAAAGCTATCAAGCACCGGGTTCGGTCTATATGTATAGTTCATACACAACGAAATAATATAAAGTGCAAGCGGCGGAATATATCGATACGATTTAATGTATGTAATAAAATGATAGCGAATCAATGCACCCATCTTAAATTTCTTCCCTTTCCATATGATATAGCTTTACAACTTCAGCTTGAACAGCAAGCAATTCTGCAAGAAACTCGTTTACATATTTTTTATCTATATAAAAAATCCAGTAGTTTCCATGCTGTTCAATTTTCGTGCACTTTTCTTTTAATAAGCGAAGCGGCTTATTGAGAATGACATTTGCCTCAATAACCGTTAAATGCTCAATGAGTTGAACGCGCTCATTTTTTAAAATGCGCTGTGAGCCAATGGTGATAACACGATCAGCTACAGCATGAATGAGCCTTTCTTCATGACACGTAAATACAATGGTCATCCCTCGTTCTTTGAGCTTTGTAAAAATTCGTTCTACTTCTAGCTGAGCACGAGCATCTAATCCTGATAGAGGTTCATCAAGCAATAGCAGCTTAGACGAACTCAGCAGCGCTTGCATCATGTTGACTTTTTGCTTCATTCCTTTTGAAAAAGAAATGATTTCTTCATGTCTAAACTCTACCATTTCGAAAGTTTCGAGCAGCTCTTCAATTCTAGAGCTGCGCTTTTTCTTAGACAATCCTTGAATTCGTCCCATGTGCTGCAAATAACCTGCTAGCGTAAAACGCAGCTCCTGAGGAAATTGTTCCACCACAAATCCAGGCGTACCGGTTTCTTTATGAAGGTGAACTGTCCCTTTAGTCGGTTTAGATAATCCGCCAATTAGCTTTAAAAACGTACTTTTTCCCGCACCGTTTTTTCCAACAATCGCCACAGTCTCTCCTTTATAAAGGGTCGTGTGAATGTTTTCTAATACGGTATGTTTTTTGTATACTTTTGCAACATTTTTTAATTCAATCAGTTTTTCCATCTGCTGCCTCGCCTCTCCATAATCCTATATGTTAAATCATAGCATATTTATGGGGAATGTGCTTCCATCTCTATACGTTTCAGCTAAATTTTTCCCGCACAAAAAAGCCTTTGATATGATCAAAGGCTTTTCATACACAATACCATATGCTCTTCATCAATAAATTCACCATCTACTTGAAGAGCTCTTTTTTCATACGCATAAGAAGTAAAACCGAGGCTTTTGTATAGGGCTTTTGCTCCTTCATTTTTAGCAGCAACGGCTAGGTAGATTTGCAAAACATTTGTTTTTGAAAAAGCTTGTTCAACAGCTGTTTTTAACAGCTTCTTTCCAAGACCTTTCCCCCTTGCTTCAGGGGCTACGTACATCCCCCAAATATCTCCCTTATGCTGAACTTTTAAAGGCTTTTGCTGCTGAAACCCTACGATCCCCACAAGCTGTTTTTCCATAAAAGCTCCTACTACAAATTCTGATTGGCTGCTCGGAAAATAATTTCGGATGTCAGCAATTTCTTTTTCATATTCTTCTTCATAACTTAAAATAAAACTTTCGGGATGATCTTTTAAAGCACGAAGCCGGAGTTCAAAGTACATGTCAGCGTCTTCTTTTACCAACAATCGTATATTCATTTTTTCACCTTAGTTTCTTATGTTTTAATTAGCTATTAAGGGTTGTACACGCTAAATACTTCATTCCACCGATACAGCTCATAATAATTTCCCGGCAAGTCTAAGCCTGAAATAAGCACCTTATCATTTTTCGTATCTTTTAGGCGTGTTAAAAGATTTGCTTGTTTTCGATTTGTACGAATCCACATCGTTTGATTCGCTGCTTTATGATAAACAGGCACATAATCTCCTAAGCCTTTTTGTGGAAATGTGAACTGACTTTGCTTATTGGTCTTTACGTCCATGCTATACAAAAAAGGCAGTGGCCTCTTTTTTTCATCATTCGACCACCCTGCTTCGGGCACACGTGAAATGATGATGTTATCTTTTTCTGTCCAAGTAAAATCCCAATCTGCGAAGCCTTTTGGAGTAAACACATGTTCTTTAAAAACCGGCATCTCTTTTAAAGTGAACTTTTTATTTTCAGTAGCAAACCTTCCTTCTCCATTAATAAATGCCAGTACTTGCTCTTCATTACTCCACTTAAACCAATTAGGTACATTAAGCATATCTCCCACTACTTGAAAAGCTTTCCCTTCTTTTGTAATGATGCACAGCTTATTTGCATCTGCAGACATCGAAGCCGTTGGAATAGCGATAAAACTAATCCATTGACCGTTAGGAGACCATTTGAAGCTGCTTGTTGTATACGCAAAAAACGAATCATTTTCTGCCGGGAGCGTCGTAAAAGCCTCCACTTTTTTTACATCTAACCCTGCATATTTGCTCACTGTATATAGCTTTACCGGCCCCCATCCCGTCGGCGCCAGCGCAGCAGCTGACGTAATTAAAAATCGATCTCCTTCTGGAAACCATGAAAACTGATCAACCCCTACGGCTACACGCTTCTTTTCATGCGTTTTAACGTTGTAATATACTAAGATTCCATTCGAAATGTACGCAAGTTCCTCAACAACCGGTGACCATTGATAATGAGTCACATCATGTTCAGCAAGTAGCGGTTTTCCTTTTAACGGTGCAATCATTAAAGAATCATTTTCTGCATAAGCAACCATATCTCCATGTGATGACCATTGAGGCATAGAGGCATGACGGGCATATGATAACTGCCTTTCGGTACCGTTATCATATACCCATAGGTTTCCTTGCCGTATAAAACTGACTTTCACTGTATTGGCAGCATTTATTTGCATAGGGAACAACATAAGAAAAAGCAGACATAACGCTATTTTTTTCACCATGTTCACTCCTGTCTTTTTTTATAGCGTTACACAAATCTCCTCATCTCATCACATTTTTGAAAAAATAAAAAAGCGCAGCGAATAGCTGCGCTTTTTGTATATTATGATTTTGACTTAGATTTTGGTGATGGTTTTGTTTTAGCTTGTGCTGTATTATTACCCGCATCTTTTTCTTTTAATAAGCTCATACGTTTTTTCAAGTAGTAACCTTGTCCAATTCCGAATAAGTTACCAATTACCCAATATAATGCAAGAGCAGATGGAAGCGAAATTCCCGCTACTAAGATGAAAATTGGCATAATGTTCATCATCATTTTCATTGGAGGTTGAATTTCATCCGTCATACTTACACGAATTTGTAAGAATGTCGTAATCGCTGCAACTACCGGTAAAATGAAGTAAGGATCTGGCTTTCCTAAACTTACCCATAAGAATGAATGCTGTGCAATTTCATGCGTTCGTGCAATGGCATTATAAAATGCGATAATAATAGGCATTTGAATAAAGATTGGCAAACATCCGCCAACCGGATTAATTTTATGCGTTTGGTAAAGCTGCATCATTTCTTTTTGCTGCTTTTGCTGTGTTTCAGGATCTTTTTTACCAGCATATTTCTTTTGAATCTTTTCCATCTCTGGACGAAGTGCTTGCATAGCCATCGTGCTCTTTTGCTGTTTTAAAATAAGCGGCAATAGAACTAAACGAATGATAAACGTCGCAATAATAATAGACAGACCATAGCTTCCGCCTGCCCACTCAGCAATTTTCGTTAATGCCATAGATAAAGGGTAAACAAAATAATGATCCCAGAATCCGCCGCTTGTAGCCGTGACCGGTGTTTTTGTACTGCTACAGCCGGCTAGAGCTAAAAGAAGCGCTCCCATTAAACCAAGCAATAATAATTTTTTATTTCTTTTCATATTCTTTCCTCCTAATAATGACTAAATGTATGAAGTGTTTTTCAGAAGGAAAGGATCTTCTTCATCATTATTCTTCTCTTTAACTGGTGTTTTTCTATACACATGTATAAATACATTTCGTCTTTTCCATATTGTTAATACTGAAGGATCAATCCCTGCATTCACATGGTCGGTGACAGGTTCCGCATGAAAAGCCGTAAACCTAGCTTCACGAAGCATATAATAACAAAGGATGTATAAAACGAAAGCAGATAAATACGGCGCATATAGAAAAAGATCGTGATAAAATTCCATGTGCCAGCTCTCTTTCTGACTATAATAGTACAATCCAATATATGTAGTGTAGCATTTACGTTCCTGTTACACAACATCAACTTATCTCTTTGACTGTTCTACGTATTACTTTTTAAAAAGTTTCATATTTACGACACAAAATTTGCTCACCATAAAATATGATGAGCAAATCTAATACCATTATTTATTCTCGTATGCTTACCGCTGCTTCTCAGTCTTCTTTTAGTTTCATGAACCACGTAACGCCGAATGCTACACCTACAGAAATAATCATGCCGATTATATAGTGAATTAAATTGCTCATACCAAGCGGCGCAGCAATGGCCATCATTGGAATACCTGTGAGTCCGTAGGCATTGGCTACTACGTGCATAAGTACAACATAGCCTCCTCCGGCTGCTCCGCCTATAGCCGCAGCAATAAACGGCTTGCGAAGTCTTAAGTTGACGCCGAAAATAATCGGTTCTGTAATTCCTAAGAAGGAAGAAATAGCCGCTGGAATCGCAATTTTTTTCGTTTTGGCATTTTTCGTCTTAAAGTAAACAGCCAGCCCTGCTCCTCCTTGCGCCACATTCGCGCAGGCCCAAATAGGAAGTAAGAAGTTAACGCCAATCTTCGGATTAGCAAGCAGTCCTGCTTCAATAGCATGAAAACTATGCTGCAAACCTGTTAATACAATAGTTGAGTACAAGCCACCAAACAAAATTCCTGCAAACACTCCGGCTACATCGTATAGAGACTGAAGGCTGATCGAAATTAAATCTCCAATATAGCGACCGAAAGGGCCAATAAACACAAGTGACACAAAGCCTGTGATAATAACCGTTAAAAAAGGCGTAACAAGTAAATCAACCGAATTCGGCACAATTTTCCGGAGTCCCTTTTCAATTTTACTCATGACGTAGATAGCCAATAAAATCGGAACGACCGTACCTTGATAGCCGATCAGCGGAATACTTAAGCCAAACAAATCCATATATTCCGGCTTAGCATCTGCTAATGTCCACGGATTTAATAACATCGGATGCGTTAAGATCCCTCCGATAACCGCTCCTAGATAAGGATTTGAACCGAATTCTTTTGCAGCTGAAAACCCGATTAAAATCGGTAAAATGATAAATGCTGCGCCTGAGAACATATCCAATAACACAAATAACGCGCTATCTTCTGAGACCCAGTGGAACGCTTTCATCATCCCGAGCAGCCCCATTAGTAAACCACTGGCTACAATGGCTGGAATAATCGGAACAAAAATATTGGAAAGCATGCGGGCAAAACGGGCAAATGGGTTCATTTTCTTTTTCATTTCTTCTTGATGATCCGCTGGGGCAGCAGCCTCGTCAGCACCTAATTCTTTCACAAAAGCAGCGTGGATTTTATTAACGAGACCGGTTCCAAAAATGATTTGAAACTGTCCTGAATTTGAAAAAGCCCCTTTTACATCTTCTATTTCATCTAAACCTTTTTGATCGATTTTGCTTTCATCTCGAATAACGAGGCGCAAACGCGTAGCACAGTGCTGCGCACTAGCAATATTTTCTTTTCCTCCTAAAAGCGGAACAAGCTTTTTAGCAATTTCTTTTACGTCCATCTTACTTCCTCCTTGTTGTATGTCATAAAAAAAGCAAGACCTAAAATACGCTTATAAAAGACATACTTGTCCTTCATGCGCATTCTAGGTCTTGCCTGCTTTACCAGTCACAATCCCGATTATTCAATTAATACGCTTTCATTGTACTCAAAGCAACAATATTCGTCAATGGTTTTTTCTATATTCTTTGCTCTATTCGGCAAATGTGAAGCGTGATATATCCTAGCTCCGCTTCTGGAAAATTAATTTCGTACTCATCTTTGACAAATTGCTTGATCGTTTCAGCACACTGATACGATTTTTTATATTTGACTTTTAATACGTCAAGCATCTCTTCATCCATCTCATGAAAAGGTTCATTTTGTGCTAAACGGTTTAACGTGAAGCGCAAGTGAGTCAGCAGCCGCTGATAGGACATGCTGTTTTCATCAATCTCCATATTCAGCTCTTTTTTTATAATCGTAACCATTTCATTAATAATCGTTGTATTCATCATGAGCTGCTGCATGCCCGGTGAATTCAGTTTCGCCGTATGAATATGAAGCGCAATATATCCCGCTTCGTCAATCGGCATCGTGATATCTAGTCTCTTTTTGATATGCTGAAGAGCCCATACTCCTATTGCATACTCAGGCTGATAGAGAGATTTAATTTCATTAAGCAATTTATTTTGTATGGAAATTCCGCGGGCTATCCTTTCGACAGCAAAGGATAAATGATCGCTCAAAGCAATATGCACATGATGACTTAATGTAGCAGAAAGCTGCTGCTCAGCATAAGAAATGATTTCTTCCGCCACTTGAATATGCTCTTCAGGAAGGTTTTTTAATAGTTCTTGAAACTTCTCCTGCTCTTCTTTCATGACAAAGACTTTCTCCACTTTTGCAGCATTAATAAGATCATTTTTACCTTTTTGAAAAGCAATACCGGGACCCATCGCAATTTTTTCAACTCCGCCTTCTTTAAAGACAACGGCGTTGTTATTTAACACTTTTAAAATCTTCAAATGCGCTCTCCTTTCTTAAAGGAAAAGGCTTTGCTAATTACTTCATCGTTACTTTTGCACAAGCCGTTTCGCCTTTTTGAACCGTCCCTTGAGCCAAAATTTCGAAACTTTCACTTGCATCACTGTTTGTAATAACGATTGGTGTGATAATGCTTTTCGCTTTTTCTTGAATAAGCGCTAAATCAAATGTGATAAGAGGTGTTCCTACACTTACTTTGTCACCTTGTGCCACGTGAGCTTCGAATCCTTCGCCTTCCATTGCCACTGTTTCAAGGCCGATATGTATTAATACTTCCGTACCGGCTTCTGTTTTTAAGCCTACCGCGTGTTTTGTATGGAACAGCTGAACGACTTCCCCAGCAACAGGTGAAACAACTTGTCCTTCTGAAGGTTCAATTGCAAAACCGTCTCCCATCATCTTCTGTGCGAACACTGGATCTGGCACTTCGCTGATTGGCAGGATATTACCTGAAAGCGGAGCTAGAACGGTTGTTTCTTTTGATTTTGTCTTATTACCAAATAATTTTTTAAACATCTCAATCACCCTTTTTTAGATTGTACTTGTAGCATACCCCAATGATTCTGCAGAAAAACTTCCCCTATCCCGATGTTACGTTAACATGGTCATTATTTAACCATGCTTTTTTTGTCTTGTAAATAAAAATGTATAAGCGTTTTTATAAGAAGTGCGTTCTCTATGCTGCATTTTATGTAACCCTTTGCATATTTTCCGAAGGAGGGGTATTAAATTTTAAACCTAAAAAAAAGCCCTTTTAAAGGGCTTTTGACATTAGAACGTTGATGCAACTTCTTTTGCTCTTTCAGATGCTTTTGCTAGAATATTGTCTGCTTCTGCTGGTGTGTAAGCCATGCCTTCTGCAACAACCAATTGGAAATCTTGAACCCCAATGAAGCCCATCACTGTACGTAAATAGCTTTGAGTAAATTCTAGCTCTGCCGCAGGGCCTTCTGAATAAACGCCTCCGCGAGCTTCTAGTAATACTACTTTTTTATCTGAAGCTAATCCTACTGGACCATTTTCAGTATATTTAAACGTTTTTCCTGCAATTAAAATGTTATCAATATATGCTTTCATTAGTGGAGGGAAGCTTAAGTTCCACATTGGAGCTGAGAAAATAACTTTGTCAGCTTGTAAAAACTGCTCTACTAATTCACCCATACGCGTTACTTTTTCTAATTCAACAGCTGATAATTCTTCACCAGCTCCAGCTTTTCCCCATGCCGCTAAAACATCTCCATCAATGAATGGAACTGTTTCTTTATACAAATCAAGCGTTGTCACTGTATCAGTCGGGTTTGCTGTTTTATACTCATCCAAGAAAACCTGTGCTAAACGAGTTGAAAATGATGCTTCATCAATCTGCGGATTTACTTTTACATATAATACATTTGCCATAAATGTCATCTCCTAAAAAGTGTCTATTATCATTAGTTCAAGATATTACTAAACAAATTATCTTTAATTCGAGATTTATTATATAACGCCATTTTTTTTGCGTCAACCTTTTCGCACAAAAAAACTCCGCAAGCGGAGTTTTATACACATTGAAATTCTCGAATTTGATTTACATCTACCCCAGCATACACCCAGAAAGATCCTGTCCAGCGATATCCTGCAACTGAGCGTCTGCCTACAAAGGTTAGGTAAAACCAGTAAGGTCGACCATTTCTCGGCCATATATAGGTGTATCGGTATAAGCACCCTGAAATAGCGCCTGGATCAACAGCATAAAGTGATGGACCTCCTGAACCTAGCTTTGGTGCAGGTGTAAAAGCTGGCGGCGGACTTGAAGGCGGCTGCGCTCCTCCCTGCGGCGGAAACCCTTGGCCCCCTCCTCCAGGTGGCTGTGGTGGAAACCCTTGGCCTCCTCCAGGTGGAAACAAATTTTGAAAACGTGGATCGTATTGATATGGATACATACGCACTCCCCCTTTATAATGCTTGCTACGTTACAATATGCATCATAATGAAGATAGGTGAATGTCTACTTTTACCTTCTATAAACTAATTGAACGATGTTAAACTTGGTAAACTTAAAGGGGAGTCTTATCAGAGGAAATAATAAATCCAACACGGAAACTACTTGCGTGTTGGATCTGCTTGCGGAAAATATTTTTCAATAAAATTATACAGCCAAAATACGGTAATCAAAATAGGAGCTATCAGAAAAGGATGTTGAATCCACATTTTTACCAGTACCTTTTCAAATGACGGAATCGATTTTAACACTTGAAATAACGAGCTTCCGCCAAAAATAACGCTCGTTCCTATCAATAAAAAAGATAGCCAGTTAAATTGATCCATCCACATGCTCATAGAGATATAAAAACTAACACCGGTTCCTATCCCCCCCATTATTCCACTTAAAATACTTTTCACCGAAAAAGGAATCCCTACAAACCATCCGGCTCCTAGTCCTGCACACCCTGCTAAAATGCTAGAAAAAAGCAGCGGCTGCTCAAGCCAGAGACATGCATTCACTCCAACCACTAAGGTGACATGTATTCCTACGTGAAGGGAAATTCTTTTGCCAACAGGCTCTGAAACATAATGATAGTAGCGCCCGCTATAAAAAATTGTCCACCATAATAATAAAAATGCTGTCACACTTGCCCCTATAATCATAAACACACCTCTCTACGTTATGATTCTATTAATCTCTATCTATTATTTTCCTCATATCCTATGTGTCTGATTCGGTAATCTATCCATATACCTTCCATACGTTCGTTCATCAGCAAGAAAGTCGAATATAACTATATTCTTGTCTCAACTGTTTACTTGTGGGAGTGCTAAGAAGTTGAATGTCTGCATGTAGAAAAAGATAGTGTAGAACACTTTCTCTTATCTTTACTATTATTCATATGTATAGCTTGCTAGATTTAGTCCTCGCAGTTTAGAATTTTTCAGTCGTTCATATGAAACTATTTGCCCTTTCTTTCGTTATATATATACACGTTTCTTTATCTTTTCACGTGCAAAAAAAGATAAATTCCTATAATATGTTTTCATATTAACCTTTAAGGAGATAAAGAAGATGAATTGAATAAATCCCTACAAATAGAGTTTTTAGAAAAAAGAAATTGTTATCATTTCTCCTATTTATGTTATAGAATAATTCATGTATAATAAAAGGCTGTATGGTAACGCAGCTTGCGACATATCTTTTCTTACTTTTAGCAAGTCTATATTCAAAGCAAAAACTGCAAAGTGGGGTTAGTGCGACTCTTCATTAATCGACTTTGCATTAAAAACCAGCATTTTTCTTTTATCATAAAGAAAGAATGAGATTTAATAGTGACAGGTGAATAATATGGGTGAAAATCAAAGAAATGTTAGTAGATTTGACTGGAACTTGGCTTTCCTAATCTTCCTATTGTTTTGCGTAAGCGTTGTGGCAATCCATAGTGCTGAAAAAATTGGGCAGTATGATAAGAACTTCGTAGCGCAACAAGTTGTTTTTTATATAATCGGAATGGTGATTATAGGGTTTGTCATGCGTTTTGACTCCGATCAGCTTCAAAAGCTAACGTGGGTTTTTTATGGATTTGGGAACTTTTTATTGCTTCTTTTACTAGTGGCTCCGTCAAGCATTGCCAGAGAAATTAACGGGGCAAAAAGTTGGTTCACACTTCCCGGCTTTTCGTTACAGCCATCAGAGTTTATGAAAGTGTTTTTGATTATCACACTGAGTACGGTCATTGTGAAACACAATGAAAAATATCGTATTCGGACAGTAAGAGAAGACTTTTTACTGCTTGGTAAACTGGGTGCTGTACTTGCTTTACCTTTATTATTAATCATGCAGCAGCCTGACTTAGGTACCGCCCTTGTGTTCTTAGCAATCACGGTTGGACTTGTATTTGTTTCAGGCGTAAGCTGGAAAATCATCGCGCCTGCATTTTTAGGTATTACAGCGGTTGGTTCTGTCATTTTGGGACTTGTTGTTTATGCACCTAACCTATTAGAAAAGTATCTAGGGGTTAAGCAATACCAATTTGGACGTATCTATTCTTGGCTTGATCCTGAGTCATATAGTTCGGGAGAGGGCTATCATTTAAAGAAATCGTTAGATGCAATTGGATCAGGAATGGTAAACGGTAAAGGAATCGGAAATGGAGTTGTCTATTTGCCAGAGGGACAGACCGACTTTATTTTTGCGGTTATTGGAGAAGAGTTTGGCTTTATCGGCGCCAGCATTGTTATTAGTCTTTTCTTCGTACTCGTTTATTACTTGATCAAGCTAGGCCTTGAAACAAAAAATGAATTCAATTCTTACTTATGTGTAGGCGTTATTTCAATGCTTACGTTCCACGTATTTCAAAATATCGGTATGACCATTCAAGTCTTGCCTATTACCGGAATTCCACTTCCTTTTATTTCATATGGAGGTAGTTCACTGATGGGGAACATGTTTGCAATGGGTCTGATGTTTGGAATCTCATGGCATCACAAACGCTATATGTTTGGAAATGATTAAAGAGAGACGATGGTCTCTCTTTTTTCTTTTATCTCCCTATTAAGCATGCTACAATAAAGAAAACGCTTCCAAATCCTGTTTTAAAAGGAGTAGATATGCATGCTTGATTACCAATATCGGCGCAAAGCCTATGCTATTTTGTTAAAACAGACATCCGTACCTCCATCTACAACTTCTTTTTCCACCTGGCTCATACAGCTACTAAAACGAAACAAGTAATAAAGGTGTGCTACTGCACACCTTTTATTTGTTCGACAGCGACGTTATGCCAATTTGCCTTACGATTTTTTTACTATCTTCATTTAGTCCTTTTACAATAACCTTTTTATTCAATCGCTCGTACTTATCGATAATTTTTGAGATGCCGATCACGGCCGATTGATCCCATATATGAGAAGAACTAAAATCAATAATGATGGTATCCGGGTCTGTTTCATACTGAAATTCATCCATGAAGAAGCTGATCGTGGCAAAAAATAATTGCCCTGAAACCCTGTATTGCTTCATATTGCCTTCTGTTTGTGAAGTTGTTTTGATTTTAGCCATCTTCCAGCCAAATACAATGGTGCTTAAAACAATACCTACCATTACTCCTAATGCTAAGTTATGTGTAAACAATACGATAACCACCGTAACAACCATTACAATAGCATCCGATAGCGGATATTTCGTTAAGTCTTTAAGGGACTGCCAATCAAATGTACCAGCAGCTACCATAAACATAACGCCTACAAGAGCAGCCATTGGAATTTGTTTAACAACATCGCCAAGCACCATAATTAAGAACAATAAAAAGACTCCGGCGACTAAGGTAGATAACCTTCCACGTCCCCCTGATTTTACATTAATCATAGATTGTCCAATCATGGCACAGCCAGCCATTCCTCCGAAGAAACCTGTTACAATATTAGCGATGCCTTGACCGCGCGCTTCCTTATTTTTATTCGAAGGCGTATCTGTAATTTCGTCCAGTACCGTTGCCGTTAGCATAGATTCAAGTAGGCCTACAATCGCTAAAGGAAGCGAATAAGGTAAAATGATAAGCAGTGTCTCCACTGATAAATCAACCTTTGGAAAGTGAAGAACCGGCAGCGAACGCGTAATATTCCCCATATCTCCTACCGTTTTTAAATCTAAATGAAAGACAATCGCTACAATCGTCATCAAGACAATGGCAACAAGCGGAGATGGTATGGCTTTGGTCATGAGCGGAAACAAATAGACGATGAGCAGCGTTCCGGCTACCATTGCGTACATCATCCAATTTGCTCCTTGAAAATGCGGAAGCTGTGCTGTGAAAATTAAAATACCTAGCGCATTTACAAATCCAATCATAACTGTTTGAGGAAGAAATGATAAAAACCTTCCTACTTTCAAAACACCAAGTAAAATTTGAATAATTCCGGTTAAAACAGTAGCTGCAAATAAATACTCAATGCCGTGATCTTTGACTAAATTAATCATTAATAAAGACATTGCTCCTGTTGCAGCTGAAATCATAGCTGGTCTTCCGCCTGTAAAAGCAATCACAATTGCCATACAAAAAGATGCATACAAGCCAACCATGGGATCGACACCGGCGATAATGGAAAAAGCAAGGGCCTCTGGAATAAGCGCAAGAGCAACTGTCATCCCAGACAAAATATCTGCTCGAACGTTTGAAAACCACTGCTGTTTAATACTTGCCATCATGATGGTTTATCACCTCTTATGAATTTTTTATACGATTTTCGACTTTCACGAAAATCAAAGCCGTTTTTAACGTATCAAATCGTACCATACAATTTCCCGTTTGGAAACAATTAATTTTCACAAATAAAAAGACGAGAAGCTTGATTGCTTCTCGTCTTTTTATTTGTTACGTCGCAGCTTTTCGCTGCCATTCAGCAAATAAACGACTTTATGTTCATTCATTAATTGCTGCTTCAAGCGCAACAACAATCATATCGTTAAACGTCGTTTGACGCTCTTCTGACGTCGTTTCTTCACCAGTGAAAATGTGATCACTTACTGTTAAAACCGATAAAGCATTACGGCCGTATTTAGCAGCTAGCGTATACAAAGCCGTTGTTTCCATTTCAACTGCCAATACGCCGTGAGCTGCCAATTTTTCTAGCTGGCCGTCTTCATTGTAAAATTGATCAGATGTAAATACACTTCCTACTTTTAACTGAAGGCCTTTTTCAACACCTGCATCGTAAGCGCGCTTTAATAAATCAAAGTTAGCTGTTGGTGCATAGTCGATAGGACCAAATTTAACGCGGTTCATTTGTGAATCACTTGACGAAGACATGGCTAAAATAACGTCCCGTACTTTTACATCTTTTTGAATTGCTCCGCATGTACCAACCCGAATTAGGTTTTGAACACCATATTCATTCATTAGTTCATTTACATAAATAGCAATTGATGGTACACCCATTCCTGTTCCTTGAACAGAAACGCGCTTTCCTTTATATGTTCCTGTGAATCCAAGCATACCGCGCACTTCGTTATAGCAAGTTACATCTTCTAAAAACGTTTCTGCAATGTATTTTGCACGAAGTGGATCACCTGGAAGTAAAATCGTTTCTGCAATATCACCTTGTTTTGCCCCAATATGTACGCTCATTTCGTACCTCCTATATGTAAAAAATCTTACGCTTTCACTATACCATATTGTATCCCTTGCTTGTCTATTTACTTCTAACATTATGCGTCAAAAATAAAAAGACATACGGCCCAAAAAATGGCGTAGTATGTCTTTTTATATAAGGGTACGCTAATAGCGCAAGGGATTTACTAACGTTAGCTGAGGTGATATGTATGGGAAAAAAACATCGCAATCGAATTAATTCGCCTAAAAAGAATAATCATATTCCAAAAGAAGCAATTATAGCAGAACATGAAGCCCATGGAGATGAATATTCAGCAACAAACCGAAAAAATGGCCCTGGCCATCATACTCGTGATTACTAAGGGTCAACATATAAATAAAAAGCGGCCAGGTAGGTCGCTTTTACCTTATGTTTAGCGTACGTGCAGGCGGTTCACTTTTTGCCAGCCGTCTGTCCATAGCTTGTAGTAATACTTTCCTCGAGTACCTTCATCAATTAACAAAATATCGCCTGTGCTGATAAACCTCGCATCACAATCTTTTGGCAAATTATCAGCAATATTAAACATCTGAAATACTTGTGTTGCTGCGTCTTGATGATCGAATGCTGTAATCGTTAGACGATGGACAGGCTTATATCCGCGCTTTTCGCCTTTTTCTTCTGTTTGCATAATGGTTACATCATATTCTGTGCTAATATTAAATTGTTTTTTTATTGTGGTCCACACACTCAACATTCTTCCCTCCACCCAAAAGCAAGTATTTACTCTTTTACGTCATGTATTCTTATATAATTAGTGATAAAATCCGAAAATCCTTTATCGAATCAAAACGTTTTTTGTCGAAATTACTAGTTTTTTCTTATTAAACATGTACATAAAATATTTGTTTCCCATTTTATCATTAGTTGTTTTTGAATGGATGAATCAATAGGCCTACTTAAACAAAATGAAATATTAACGAAAAAAATGTAACCATTGCTCCTATTTTTGGTTATATAGGCGCTTAGAAAGGAGGTAGACCCCTAAGGACCAAGCAAGTCCTAAACAATATCCTGCTAGTATATCCGTTAAAAAGTGTACGCCTAAATACAAACGGCTAAATCCAATTAATAAAATAACAATAGCAATTACGCATGCAGCTGCCGTTTTGATAGCCCTGCTTCTTGTATACATCCATATTAACAAAAGTACTCCGCTGTAAAACGCCATTGAGTTCATGGCATGTCCGCTCGGAAAACTATAGTGAGAGGCGGGAACGACTTGACTCCAATCAGGTCTTGGTCTTGCAAAAATCTCCTTCAATCCCCAATTTAAAGCGCGAACTCCCCAAAAAACGAGCGTGATATATAAAACGAGCAATCCTTTTCGTTTATAAAGAAGAAATACTATAATTGCAAACCATATTGGCGCAGTAACATACCAAGATCCTACGGTTGTTATAAATATGATGATGGGTGTTAACGTGTCCGTCCTCCATCCTTCAATGGTATGAAGCACATTAAAGTCAAGCTGTTTCACCCAAGGTGTATTAAATGTAAATAAAATCAGTAAAAAGAAAGCTAAAAGCGATACAATAAATAGAGAATATTTTGTAGTGCGGTTTACCATTTTTTATTTCCTCCAACCTATTAAAAGAAAAAGCATGTAGTGTTCTACATGCTTTACTTATTCACACGTTTTGGCTGAATATAGTCTTCTGGCTTAGGAGCTTGATGAACGACAAATTCAGCCGAAAACTCCTCTTTTGCATTTATTTTTTTCGTTTGCTTTGATTGCGGCATATACCTCTCTCCTTTCTTTTTACTGTCTTTAATATACGAAAAATAAAGGAGAGCTATGCACCTTAGCTATAGCGTGAAATAATACTGGTTAATATATTTTTTAACTGAGGAATTTCTTTTTCAGAAACATGAACATGAACGAGCGACTCATCTGCATCCAGCATTTCAGATAGAAAGCCGCCAAACCCTCTGGCACGTCGATCTACTTCTATAAATAAATCGTAGTCATGTAAGCCGCTCGGCTGTACGATGATTTCAATTTCATCTACTTTCCCAGCGTACACTCCACCACTTGGAACAAATTCAAATTCTTGAACAAAAGGAAGTCTTTTTCTCATCCGGCGAGGGGCTTCTTCGCACTCGACTTGGCGCAAGCGAAAGCCAAGCTGTTCCATAGCTTCAATTGTGCTTGTTACCATAAGGTTAGGAAGCACTTTTACATGATCAATATCTGACGGATCAACGGCGTCTTTAATATCAAGGCTCGTCGCCACCCAAACCCGGGTTCTCCCTAATGTAACAGGCGTATCATCAGGCAGCTGAAAGGTAAAAGGAATAGACTTCGTTTCAGATGGTTGAATCGTGAACGGGTCGTTAATCTTAAACGTATTAAGCTCAATATCCTGCTTGTATTTTTTATCGTCCCTTTCTTTTACATAAGTTGTGAATAGACGCAGATAGATGCTGTCAATTTTCTGATCAACATTGCCTCCGTACACTTCAACAATTCCTTCAATCTTTTCACCAGCACGAAATTCATCATTGACAAGCTTAGCGTCCACTCGCGCTGCACCAATTCCAATGCGGGCTAACGCTTTATTAAATAGCGCCATACTTTCCCCTCCCTGAGTTCTTACTATTTATATAGTCATAAATATCTTTTTGTAAACTTTTAATGCTTTCATACGATTCATCTGCTCTCAGCATTTTTTGAATGATTGTCTTAATAGGCGCCGACAAATGTAACTCTTGTTCCCAGCTTCTTTCTTGTTTTTCCGTCGGCTCATAACCAGAGTATAATAAAAATAAAAGAAAATGACCAAGTGCATAGATATCGCTTGCAGCAGATGTTTGTCTCATAAACTGCTGTTCTTCTATAAGGGTGCTTGTTTCTTCATGGTCTCCTAAAAATCTAGCAAGACCAAAGTCAATAACATAGATGGTTCCGTTAACATCAATAATATTTGGAATACGAAGATCACGGTGAACGATTCCTTGCTCATGAATAGCAGAAACTACGTCTAGAATATTAAGTAAAATGTTAAGCGCTTGTTCTTCCGTATACACGCACTTCTCTTCAAAAATTAAATCTTCAAACGTTTTCCCTTGAATCAACTCCATCACTAAGAAACAGCCTTCAGCTGTTTCGATAGCTTCATACAGTGAAGGAATTTGAGGGTGATTTAATTGAGACAGCAATTTTGCTTCATAATGATAAGACTTCAGCCCCTGGGACGTGCACTGCTTCGTTTTACGGAGCTGCTTTACGACTACCTTTTTTTGTTGCACAATGTCGTTAGCAACATATGTTATACCATAGCTTCCCATTCCCAGTACATCTATGATTTCATAGCGCCCGCAAATGACTTTTCCTTTTTTAAAAGGGCGGTCAACTAGCCAGCGATGAAGATATTTGAACATTCGATTTTTCATCATAAATCAACTTGAGAAAAAGCTTGAGAAGAAACTTCCGCTTTTACGCTTACGCTTATAGTGGTGGTGTCCATATTTTGAATGACTGTGGCTGTCATAATATTTGCTTCGCTTATAATCGCTACTGCTGCTATGATGACGAGGACGTCTGTAATGATGATCACTGCTGCTGTAGTGACGAGGACGTCGATAGTGTCGATCGCTGCTGCTGTAGCGTCGATGTTTAGATCCAGTTAATGATTCAAAAATTTTTCTGAACATAAAGAAAACCTCTTTTCTTAACATTTGTTACCCTTTATACGTACGAAATGTTATAAAGGTTTCAAAAAGTCCCTTACCCTTTTTTTATATAGTTAAACGTTTCAAAGGAGGCTTAACATGACTTCTACTAACACAAATCCCCTCATTAGATTGGAGGATGTTCTTCGCCTGCAGCAGATGATGCAGCTCAAACCTCCTGCTACCCTCCCGCTGTCTTTTATCGGAGAAGACGTAAAATTGATTAAAGAGATTCGAAAAAAAGTAAAAAAAGCTAATCAAAACAATGTTACACGTACCCAAGCTTATTTAGACTATTATCAAAAACATCCCGAAATTCACTGGGCTTTTTTAGCACACTTGGTTTCACGGAACGGCGGCTATTACATGACAGATCTCTCCACTACCTTAATAAAATCCCTGCTTTCTCCAGAAAAACAGCACGCGTACTTCTTGTTTTTAGAACATTCCAATTCCGCCATTTTTCATGATGCTTACGCTCAGCTGTTACTCTATGAAAAAAGCAAAGAGCAAAACAGCAATCTGTTTCATTTACTCTCCGCTTTTCACATATCTTCTTTTATGAAAACTGTTTGGAATGACTTTTGGCAGCATAGAAACAAAACACTCTTATCAATAGCTCTGATTGTGAACGAACAGTATCATATCGAAAAAAATGTTCTCTTTAAAAAAGAGTTTCAGCGGGATGTTCTTCACTCTTGGCAGTTTCACACTCAAAACTTTCTCGGTATGACTCAAATCGTCTTTCCCTATTATTCAGGTAATAACATTGATTTAAGTGGCACAAAAGTGTATCATTTCGAGTCTGTCTTAAAACGGATTGAAGTGGGAAAAACTTTATACGTTCTTCTTTTTTATTCAAACTTGCATGATTCTATCTATACATTTAGCCTTAAACACCCCCACACAGGGTCTCGAAGCGATTATAATTCAGATATATTTACAAAAAATCGAACTCATTCCAAAAAGCTGTATAGCCCGACGTTAAATATGAGCTGGGGAGACCGCGTACACCTTTTTTTAAGAAAAGATGAGTGGTTTGAAGAAGAAAGCATATTTTCTCTCCTTGAGTCTATTCCCGCTTCTTCCGTTAAAAAAATTCCTCTTCAGCATCATATAAAAGTGCAATCTGCTATTAAAGCTGCTAACCCTTTTTCATAGCCGCTGTCTCATAAACAAAACGACGAGTTTCCCCGTCGTTACAGATGTATCTATCTTTTTATTCTTCATCTTGCTCATCAATAATGCATTTATCAATGAGATAATCAAAAGTTATATCCGCTAATTCGCCTAGCTCTTCTTCAGCGGGAACATAGCCTCGCTTGACTAGTTCATTGTAAAAGAACTCCGCAATTTCTTCCGTATCAATGACCACTTCGATTTCTTTCACAATATCACTCCTTATCCCGTTTGAACGGATTAGCGTACCTTATTTTTCTTAAAAATAGGTTCACTCCATCTTCTGCTTGAAGTTTTACCTTATACACATTTATGAACAATTCGGCAATAGTATGTCTAAAATTTCAGCAGTTTAAATAGAAAGGTAATTATACCCATTCTTTTTTCATTACCATCGCCGTATACACAATAAAAGATAGCTAAGAGAGATGTAATGATCTATCTCGGCTATCTTTTATTTATTAGGCATCTACCTGCTATTTTCCTTGTTCGGATTTTGCTATCTTTTTTAAATGTTTCAGCACTAAGTTCATGACTTCAGCGTATTCTTCATCTTCAAAAAGCTCATACAAAAATTTATAATCATTGTACACATCTAAAAGACCGTTTATAATCTCATGCTTTTCTTTAGTTAACCTCACTTCTTCTTTTTCAGAACCGTTTTGTTTTTTCATCTTTGGTAGCAACTCCGTCTTTTTAATTTCTTTACCTAAATACAACATATCAACACTTTGAGCGTAATTTTCTGTTTCCTCATGAGGAGTTACGAGAATGAGTTCTTCTTCACTAGCCTCAAGCCATTCTCCATCTGTTACACGTGACAATTCATAGACAATATCTTCCCATGAATCCTCTTTATAACGCCATATTTCTGTTCGAATACCAATGATTTTAAATAACTCTTTTCCATAATTAAAAACCTGGACGATATCGCCGAAGAAAAATTTATATTCAAGCTCTACTCTTTCCTGTACTAATATTTGACCTTCATATTCTTCTAGAAGCTCAATTGTATCTTCTAAAAAAAGACCTTCACTATGGTTGATTTCGTATACAAAAATCCCATCCATCACTTTTATATCGGTAATAGTGCCAACGGTCCCGTATATTGTTACAACGACTGTTTCACCAATTCCGTATTTAGGTTTTTTCTTCCCTGCCATCGTCGCACCTCCTTAGTAAACATACACCTACTGAAAAGTTACAATATTATATGCAGTAACTAAAAAAGGGGAAGTATAACATCTTTAGAACCAAGCCTTTATTATCTATTGCCCTCTATCATTTTTACCCCTGCTTATTGCATGAACTAAAGAAAATAAAAAAGCAGGCTGATGGATATCCATCAGCCTGCTTTTTTATTCCTCACGCATTATTTTGATAAAGCTCCCATGCTTCATCAAATACAGTCATACTTGATAAATAATGTCCGTTGAGCTCTAAATAAGAACTCAGTTCGTCATAATCTGTTGAAGATTTAGGGAAGCTGTGATCATCATAAGCACTTCGCGCAAACTCTCCCATTCGATCATGTTTTTTATTTGATCGGAATTTCATTATATAGTGATAAAAGGATTTCATCGTACTCCCCCTCCAGCGGTATGTGTATCTTTTCTATCATTTTTTCAAGAAATCTACAACTTTCTTCTGTGATATGTAGATGTCGAACACTGCAATATAAGTGGTTTACTGGACAAAAAATATTAAATTCATGTTACAGTTGCAAAACAAATTTCACTATTAGCGTAACTAATAAATATTGTTATATCAATATTTTTCTTTTTTCAAAAAGACATTTGTAACAAAAACACATCGTTTTTATAACAAAAGCATTGATTCGACAGGTTTCTCAAACCTTTATGTAATTGCAAAAAAGAAGAATTCATGTTTTAATTCCGTAGTGAAAGGTTATTCTAACAATAATCGCCATTTAAATAAATCTTGTTGGTGGGAGGTTTACATCAGCATATGTTGAGGAAAAATAATACTATGAATACTCGAAATGCTTACTTTGATAATGCTAAATTTGTATTAATTTTTTTGGTTGTATTTGGACACATGATTTCTCCGTACCGAACAGATAGCAGCGGAATGCTGTCCATTTATCACTTTATCTTTATTTTCCATATGCCTGTCTTTATTTTACTAGCAGGTTATTTCTCAAAAAATTTTCATAAAAAAGGCTATTACAAAAAAATATTTACAAAGGTGGCTCTTCCTTACTTAGCTTTCCAAACTATCTATACCCTATATTATAGCGTGCTTTATACAGATGAAACGTACACGCTTCAATATTTGGTTCCTAGATGGGCAATGTGGTTTCTACTGAGCTTAATTTTTTGGAAATTAATGCTTCCTTTCTTTGCGAAATTCCCGATGTGGATTAGCTTAACTGTCTCTATTTCGCTTGGACTTGCAATGGGCTTCATTGATATTGACGGATTTGATAAAATTCTAAGCATTAGCCGAATGTTTGTCTTCTTCCCGTTTTTCCTTTTAGGCTACTATTTGTCACAGCGACAAGAGCCTTTTACAAATCTTTTGACAGCGCGAAATCGAATCATTGCATCCATCGTATTACTAGTGACATTAATCGGAAGCTATTCTTTCTTAGACGACACGGCTTACACAGATATGCTGTATGGAACGAACACGTACGACAATGTGGCCGAATTTTTAATGCGCGTTTCTCACTATGGAATTGCTTTTCTTGTATCTTTTGCCTTTATGGCTTTAATTCCAACGCGCGGTTTTGCTTTAACAAGCATTGGACAGCGATCCCTATACGTGTATTTATTGCACGGCTTCATTTTAAAATGGTTCTTTACAACTGACTTCTCAAAAAGTCTAGAGCCAACGTCATGGGGGATTATCGTCTTAATTGCCCTGTCCATTTTAGTAACGATGCTTCTCGGCAGCCGTATTGTCGATTGGTTCATTACAGGTACTAAGCTCATCGTTCAGTTTGTTACACCTAAAAAAGCCATTCAGAAATTTTCATTAGCATTCAAACGTACGTTTTCATAAAAGTCATACTCCTAAAGGAGTATGACTTTTTTCATTTTCTTCGAAGAAACCAAGTAAATAATTTCATTTTGCTGAATTTTATGTTAACGTTTTAATATCTGAAGGAAGGGAGTTTTTCAAGATGGAATTAGCATATTATGCTGGAGAGTTTAGAGATATTAATGAGGCTGTTATTCCAATTGATGAACGCGGTCACCAATTTGGAGACGGTGTTTATGAATTTATTCGCGTATACAAAGGAGTTCCGTTTTCAATTGAACGTCACTTAGACCGCTTAGAAAGAAGTGCAAAGGCAATCTTTATCGAGCTGCCGATTTCAAGACAAGAGCTAAAGGACATCATTCATCAAGCAATGGAAAAATCAACGTTAAAAGACGCTGATATTTATATTCAAGTTACGCGCGGGATTGCTCCTCGAAATCATTTATTTCCCGATGTAGCTGCACAATTAGCACTCACAATACGTCACCCTCGTCAAACACCTGAAGAAGCCTATGAAAAAGGCATTTCCACGCTTCTTTTGGAAGACGAACGATGGGCTAATTGCTATATCAAATCATTGAACCTACTTCCTAACCTTCTGGCCAAACAAGCTGCGGCTTCTAAAGGATGTAAAGAAGCTATTTTAGTAAAAGACGGATACATAACCGAAGGGTCGAGCAGCAATGTATTTGCGATAAAAGACAACGTCTTGTTCACGACTCCTGCCACAAGAAAAATTCTATCCGGTATTACGCGCGCTAACGTGCTGGAATGTGCGCAGGAACAAGCCATTCAAATCCGCGAACAAAATATGACTCCTTCCTTTTTAAAAGACGCTGATGAAGTTTTTATTACGAGCACGTCTGTTGGCCTCTTGCCCGTTTCGAAAATAGACGAAGTCGAACTTCCAACTTTCCGTCCTGTTACAGTGGCTTTAAAACACGCCTACAGCCTGCGCACTGCTGGAACAAAGGCTTATCAATAAGCAAAGCCGCCCCTTACAAAATAAGGGGCGGCTTTTTAGAATTTAAAGTAGTTGCGCTTTAATAATCTTGGCACTTTTAATAGCTCATCATACCGAATGGATTCATCAAGTTTTTTTGTATCGACAAGAAGCAGCTGTGTTTCCACTTCTTCTATGATCTCTTCTTCTTGATATGACATCCCGCAACCTGAACAGCTGATACATGGCATATGAGTAATTTCAATACTTCTCGTTCCATCTGGCAATTCCCAGTATGCGGTATTGGTTGTTTCTACCGCTTTTTCTTCTTCGCACCATGCGCATTGAACAGTCATATTACAGGACCTCCTTAAGATGATGGAGCATCGTCGCTTTTAACGTCTTTTTTCAATTGAGCTTTAAACTTTTTATCTTTTAATTCATCTCTTTTTTCACGTTTATCTTTTAGACTTTCGTGAGCACTGTCACTTTCATATGTTTTACGTCTTTTTACTCTCCCTAACCCTTCCGGTACAAGGTTGAATTGAGCATCATTCATAAGACCCGAGATGCCGATGGAAGAATCTTTAGCATCCGATGCTGGATAAACAGCTCGAAAATAATCATCTGCACGCCCAGGCACATAGCTTTCTGGCTCCGGATACGTCGTAATCACTCCTTCAAAGTTTCGCAGAACAACTTTACTTGCGCTTTGACTAATAATATAGTTTGGCTGAACTGCAATCTTTCCTCCTCCTCCTGGCGCATCAATAACAAACGTTGGAACAGCATAGCCAGACGTATGACCTCGCAGCCCTTCCATAATTTCAAGCCCTTTGGAAACAGGTGCGCGGAAATGTCCAATTCCTTCTGACAAATCACATTGATAAATATAGTAAGGACGAACGCGTATTTTCACTAAATCGTGCATAAGCTTTTTCATGATAGCTACGCTGTCATTAATCCCAGCTAAAATAACCGCTTGATTGCCAACTGGAACGCCTGCATCGACAAGCATTTCACATGCTTTTTTTGTCTCTTCCGTAATTTCAATGGATGTATTAAAGTGAGTATTTAACCACACTGGATGATATTTCCTTAAAATGGTACATAAATTTTCTGTTATTCGCTGCGGAAACACAACGGGTGCTCTTGTTCCAATCCGAATAATTTCCACATGGGGAATAGCTCGTAAATTCTTCAAAATATATTCTAAAATGTTGTCATTAATCAGCAAGCCATCACCGCCTGAAATGAGTACATCTCGTACTTCAGGTGTTTTGGCGATATAAGCAATCGCAGCATCTAACTGCTTTTTTGGAACGCCCATTCCGATTTGTCCTGAAAACCTTCTTCGAGTACAGTACCTGCAGTACATGGAACATTGATTGGTGACTAAGAACAAAACGCGATCAGGATAGCGATGAGTCAACCCTGGCACTGGAGAATCTTCGTCTTCATCTAGGGGATCTTCTAGATCATATTTTGTTTTATGAAGTTCTTTGCCAACCGGAACAGACTGCATACGGACGGGGCAGCGAGGATCATCTGGATTCATCAAAGATGCATAGTAAGGCGTAATATTGAGCGGAATGGTTTTGGTTGAAATGCGTACTCCTTCTTCTTCTTCAGGAGTTAAGTTAATAACCTTTTTTAAATCATCTAACGTTCGAATTGTGTTTGTTAATTGCCAAATCCAGTCATTCCATTTTTCTTCAGGAACATCTTTCCATAACTCAATATCTTTCCAGTGTCGGGACGGCTTATATAAATCATATAACATACAATCGCTCCTTTATGAAGATTTACTATTGTTATATGTTACAGCCCATAAATTGGTTAATTATTTCTCACCCTTTACTTTTTGACAGATCCTTCACCCATACGTTCATATCTTCTAACGATTTATAAATGTAACAATTATTCGTTAACCTTCCCGTATAGGTATAGCCAAGCTGCTGAAAGGCGGCGTTCATCCCGAATGAAAGCGCTCTCGCTATTGTGTATGCACAAAAAATATGCCGCTGTTTTAGCTCCGCCTCTAGTGCGTTTAATAAATGCTTCATGAATCCATACTTTCGGTAAGCAGGGAGAGTCGCACAATCCGTTAGTTCAGCATTGTGATAGACATAGTCAATTTCAGCAGAAGCAGCGCTAACGATATCGTTCTTGTCAACTATGATATAAAACAAGCTATCTTCTTGAAGCAAATTAGAGAGATACTCTTCTTCGTAGAGGGGAGTAGGATACACTGTGAAGATTTGACGGTAGAGCTGAGAAAGTTGTTTAGCGTCAGATGAAATGGCTTGGCGCATGATCAGTTGATTCGATAAAGAAGAATAATCAGATGTCGGCAAATTCAACACATCTTGAAGCAGCTCTGTTTCTTTTAACGTCTCCCCGCTTTCTCGGCGGGATTGAGACGTATAGTAGCATAAAAGATACGCGTCGCTTCCGTTAAAATAGTAGGGAACAGTTGCTTCTAAAGAAAATCCCAAGCTTATCCAGTCCAACAGATGTTCAGCACGTGCTTTTATAATCCACTTTTCGTACGTTTTCTTATCAATTTCTTTATATATATAGCTGTAAATATCGTTTACATTTCCCCGGTAATCATCTACTCTCAGACGCTTGTTATATTCATCTAAAAAAAGAGTCATAGCAAAGGTTGGCTGACAAATATTTTCTTGTTTCCCCATTTGTTTGTATCCTCTCCCTTTTTAGCTTAGTCCGCAATACTGCACCAGTCTGCTACAGTGAGAGCAATAATTTCCGCTGCGTCAAGCATCGTTTGAATACAAATATACTCATTCGGAAAGTGGGCCACTTCTGTTACTCCCGGTCCAAAAACAACTGTTGGAATATCCCCTACTTGTGACAGTATCCCTCCGTCCGTTCCCCAAGGAGATGCTTCAATGATCGGCTGATTCTGTTTCACTTGATAAAAAGAGGACGAAAGAGAGGTCATAAGCGGATGCTCCAATTCAATTTCACCGGGAAGCCAGTGGGCCCCAAACCATTCCAAGTCGACAGGGTGCTCAGCAAACCACTCATCACGCTGAGCCAAAAGTTCAAGCCAGGATTTCATTTCTGCTCTGACATTTTTCATTTTTTCATGCGGAGCAACTCCTATCCTGCCTTCTAATATTACTTGATCAGCGACTGAAGAAGGCCACGTTCCGCCTTGTATATTTCCGATATTAATCGGCACGGGAATGGGGATTTTATTATAGAGCGGATCGGTAATTCGGCTGTTTCTCTCTTTTTCAAGACCCTCAATATGTTTAAGCACAACAGCTGCTTTTTCAATCGCACTCACGCCTTCATACCGAGTCCCTCCATGTGCTGCTACTCCATGCACGGTCACTCGAAACCACATGGAGCCTTGCTGTTTAGGGAAGATCTTCATGTTGGTTGGTTCTGGAATGATGGCACCATCTGCTTTATACCCTCTAAGTACACAGGAAAGTGTTCCTGCCCCTCCGCTTTCCTCTTCTACTACGCTTTGAAAAATAACATCTCCTTTTAGTGAAATATCTAGCTCTTTCAACGCTTGAATAGCTAAGAGTAACGACACATTTCCTCCTTTCATATCCGTTGCTCCGCGTCCATATAAGTTTCCATCTTTTACAACAGCCGTATAAGGGTCTTCCGTCCACTGTGAAAGATCTCCGGGTGGCACTACATCAATGTGCCCATTCAAAATAATGGATTTCCCTCCGCCTTTCCCTTTTAACACGCCTACCACATTCGGACTGTCTCGAAAAGTAGAACGGTTGGAGGCAAAAGCTTCATGGCTGCGAAGTATTTTTTCGTCCGGTTCCCATATATCAATATCTAACTGCAGCTGTCGAAGGCGTTCAATAACAATTGCCTGCGCATGCTTTTCAGAACCTTGTACGCTTGCTTCTTCTACGAAACGCTTGAGTAAACGCACTGCACTTTGACGATGCTCTGTCATCCAGTTATGAATAGATTGCTGTATGTTCATGTAAGGGTCCTCCTTATGGTATCGTAATCAATTGATCACTCAGGCGAACTGTCGCTTCTGTTGAACTCAAAATATCCTCTACAGTATAAGGAGACATTAACTCTGTTAGAAGAAGCGCATCTTTTTCTACTTTAAAAACCGCCCGATCTGTAATAACTAATCCCACGCAGCCCGAAGCAGTCAGAGGTAAAGAGCACGTCTTAACCAGCTTCGGTTCTCCTGTCTTGCTCGTATGATTCATTAGCACAATGACTTTTTTCGCTTTTTGAGCTAATTCCATCGCTCCTCCCATCCCAGGAACTCGCTTACCTGGCACAATCCAATTAGCTAAATCCCCTTTTTCACTCACTTCCAACGCACCAAGAATGGTCATATCGACGTATCCTTTTCGAATCATCGCGAAGGCTGTAGCACTGTCACAGTATGAAGCCCCTTGAACGGTAGTTGTTGGATAGCCTGCTGCATTACAAACATTCTCATCTTCTTCACCTAAAGGAGGGGAAGATCCTAACCCTAAAATTCCATTTTCAGCATGAAACATCACATGAACAGCGCTTGGCACATAATTAGGAATAAGAGAAGGAATGCCAATCCCTAAATTAACAATCATGCCGTTTTGAATTTCAGCCGCAGCACGTTTTGCAATACGATGACGAATATCTATTCCCAAACCCATTTCCAATTCACTCCTTTCGAAGGGACAATATAATCCACAAATACACCTGACGTCATCACGTTCTCTGGGTCAATGTCCCCAAGAGGAACAATTTCATCCACTTCAGCGATAGTTATACGACCTGCCATTGCCATTAACGGATTAGTGTTTCGAGCGCTTTTATCATAAAGCAAGTTGCCGAATGGATCTGCTTTTTTTGCATACACAAAAGCAACGTCGGCTGTGAGCGGCTTTTCCACTAAAAATGTCTTGCCGTCTACTTCCACTTTTTCTTTTCCAAATTGAATAATGTCATTTTCTATTCCTACATCAATCAGTACTCCTCCGAGTCCAACTCCTCCCGCTCGAATCCGTTCAGCAAGCGTTCCTTGAGGAGAAAACTCAACTTCCAGCTTTTCTTCTGTCATCAGCGTTCCAGCCACTGGGTTCGACCCAATATGAGAAGCAATCAGCTTTTGAATTCTTCCTTGGCTTACCAATTTTCCCGCACCAATATGAGGAAAGCCTGAATCATTACATATCAATGTAAAATTTGATTTTCCGCTTTCAATCAGACCATCAATGAGAGAAGGCGGGCTGCCTACTCCTCCAAATCCTCCTATCATCAACGTAGCCGCATGATCCACGTATTCAATCGCTTGTTCCACAGTTGTGATCTTTTGAAATGAGTTTTCGACCTTTGTCACTCATTTCACCTCATTTCTCTGTTTTTCATTTTGCACTTCATGCAATGTTTTCGAAAGCAGATCGACCGCTTCATCAAGCTGACGATGAGTAATCGTAAATGGTGGCGCAATAATAATACCGTCTCCTTCTACTCCGTCTGTTCCTGCTTGTGAAGGATAAAGGAGAAGACCATTTTTTTGGGCTTTACTTATTACGCGTGCCGTCATATTTTCCGAAGATGAAAAAGGCTCCTTCGTCTTTGGATTTTGCACAAGCTCAAGACCAACTAGTAAGCCTTTGCCACGTATATCACCAATGATAGGGTAAAGAAGTTGAAGCTTCTTCAATTCCCCTACTAAATAGTCTCCTTTCAGCGCTGCTTCTTGAACAAGATCATGCTTTTCAATATAGGTTAAAACAGCTATCCCTACAGCGGATGACAGCGGATTAGCGCTTAGCGTATGTCCGCTCATAATTAATTTGGATCCGTTCATGATAGGTTCAATCGTTTTGCTGCTAGCTAACGTAACGGCTATTGGTGTATATCCTGCTCCTACTCCTTTTCCAAGCGTCATGATGTCTGGTTTAACTCCCCAGTGCTCATACGCAAACATCACGCCTGTACGCCCAACTCCAGTCATGACTTCATCCGCAATCCATAACACATCATATTTATCGCAAATTTCTCTTATCACTTCATAATAACCGGGAGGAGGTGTAAGCGCTGCTCCGGCTGCTCCTACAATGGGCTCTGTAATAAAAGCAGCAATATGTTCAGGGCCGGTTCGTTTGATAACTGTTTCCAATTCGCGTGCACAAGCAAGATTACAAGATGGATAGGTTTGATGAAATGGACACCGATAGCAATAAGGAGGCGAAACCGAAGGATAATCTTCAAGCAAAGACGAGAAGCGTTTTCGTCTTCCAACGTGCCCTGACATAGACAGAGCTCCTATTGTAATACCGTGATAGCTCATCCAGCGTGACAAAACCTTTGTTTTGGTTGGCTTTCCTTGCTCTTGAAAATGCTGAATTGCCGTTTTCATAGCCGTTTCAGTCGCTTCTGTCCCGCTGTTAACAAAAAAGCTCCACTGGAAATGATTGCTGCTTAATTCACATAGTTTCTTAGCTAAGGCTTCTGTTGGATCACTTGTAAACTGCGACCGATATACAAACGCAACTTTCTGTGCCTGATCGGTCATCGCATCAATAATTTCTTTTACGCCGTGTCCAATACTTGCTGTAACTGCCCCCGACGAAGCATCTATGTACCTTTTTCCATCTTGGTCGTACAAATAAATTCCTTTTCCATATGAAATAACTGGGTAGTCGTCGTCGAGCAGCGGCTTTATTACATGAGTTTTATTCATTTCCGCACTCTCCTTTCAAACATACACTCTTATTAAACTGTATGCTGAAACGAAGAGTTTCTTGCCAATAAAAAAAGCCCTAGCATATAGCTAGAGCTTTTACGCTTATTAAGCTGATTGCGTTACAGATTTATCGATACGCTTTGCTTCTGACTCAGCCACAATAACGGCACACGCAGCGTCTCCCGTAATATTTACAGATGTACGAAGCATGTCAAGCAAGCGATCAATTCCAATAATCAATCCGATACCTGCTACAGGCAGACCAACCGAACTCAATACCATTGCTAGCATAATGAGACCAACTCCAGGCACACCTGCTGTACCAATACTAGCAAGCACCGCTGTCAATACAACCGTCACAAGAGCACCCAGCGACAGGTCAACGCCGTATACTTGTGCAATAAAAATAGTCGCTACACCTTGCATAATTGCCGTTCCATCCATGTTAATGGTAGCACCTAACGGCTGAACAAAACTGCTGATGGACTCCGGGACACGAAGATTTTTTTGAGCCACATTCATTGAAATCGGAAGCGTTGCATTACTGCTTGATGTACTGAATCCAACTGTCATCGCAGGAGCAAAACCTTTAAAGAATTCAATTGGGTTACGTCTGGCCATAAGAGCGACTGATCCCCCATATGTTACGATCGAATGGATAAACAGTGCGAGCACGACTACAATCATGTACAGCCCCATCGCTTTAATTGCCTGCCAGCCTTGACTTCCGACTGCTGTTGCAAGAAGCCCAAATGTTCCGTAAGGAGCAAACTTCATCACTAGATTCACAAGGTACATCATCAATTCATTGCCTTGCTCAAGTAAATTGTAAAGCCCTTTTGTTTTACTTCCAAGCATCGTTATACCAAAACCGATAAAGATAGAGAAAACGATAAGTTGAAGCATATTCCCTTCAGCCATCGCTTGAATTGGATTGACTGGAATCATATTTAAGAATGTTTCTCCAACCGGCGGTGCTTTTTCGGCTTCAAAAGAAGCGTTTTTTGTATCAAAAGATCCAAATGTTCCTGGTTTAATAACAAATGCTAATAATAAACCAATTACAATAGCAACGGTTGTTGTCACTAGGAAGTACGAAACTGTTTTAGCCCCGATTCTTCCTAGTTTTTTAGGATCTCCTAAACCTGCTACACCTAACGTGATAGAGAAAAACACAATTGGTACAACAAGCATTTTAATTAAGCTTAAGAAAATTTGGCCAAGCGGTGTAAACAAGTACTTGTCCAGCGGAGCAAAAGCACTTGGAGCAAAAGCGTTAATTAACACTCCTACAATAGCACCAGCAATTAGCGCGATAATGATCTTTGTCGATAGCTTCATAGATTTACCTCCCGTAAATAAATTATATTAGAATGATTCTAACTACTATACTTATTTTACCATGCATTGAGAACGATAACACTCAAAATATACAATATATTAAAAATTTTCAGATTAATAGTTTAGGAATATTTTTAGCTATACAAAAAACCATGAGAATATCATGGTGTCATAGACCTGTTATTCCCTCACTGAATGCTTACGGAGTTAGCTGTCGGATTCGGGTACGTGAGTTACCCTACTTGATTCATTCAAGATTCACCCCAAGTACATTACGCACAAATATGGGTCCCCCGTTCTCTTATAAAACAAAAGAGATTAAGCAAATAATTTTCTTTAATATTTTTGCATGATAATAATTGTTACTTTAATTAAAATTCATTTTATATGTTTCTGTCAAGTTTTTATTCAAAAATAATGCATGATTTTATCATAAAAAGTTGATAATTGTTATATTTTAAAATTTTTACATCATATTTCAATAAACCACAAATACTTATTTAACAAGACTTACAATCTAATGGATAAAAAATTAATTCAAAAAATAGTTTGTAAAGTGAACTTTATTCTCATTAACTCTCATTCATAAATTTGCATAATTATTCTAATATCCGTGTACTTTATTGCTTTCATAAATATTTTACTCATCAAAAAATAACTCTTTTCAACTGTTGATTTTATCCTTGTATTGCTTGATATACCCTCCTTAAAATTCCACTGAATTTATTGATGCAAAGAAATGGACATTATCAATTCGCCTTATTGTATTTAATTCTGTTCACGATAGAAGGATGGATTCCGTCATACTTTTTAAAAAAGAGCGGGTAATTATCATATAAAACTATCGGAGTTGGAGCGGTACAAGTTCTTTACTTTTTACTTAGTCGCTCTCGTTATTTAACACATAAAAAAAAGAGGCCGTGACGGCCTCTTTTTTTATACAGTAACAGGTTCAGAACTTGCTTTGCGATTCTTTAATTTTTCAACAATGTCACGCGCTACCCACACACCGCACGCACTTGCCTGCGCGAGCCCTCGCGTAATACCAGCTCCGTCTCCTCCCACGTATAAACCAGAAATTTCAGTTTCAAACTTATCGTTTAACTTCGGACGGGCGGAGTAAAATTTCGCTTCCACACCGTAAAATAGCGTATGTTCAGATGCTAACCCAGGCGTTACATGATCCAGTGCTTCTGTCATTTCAATTAAGCTTTTCATCGTATTATAAGGAAGCACTAAGCCCAAGTCACCAGGTACAGCTTCTTTTAACGTTGGTTCTAAAAAGCCTTCTTTAATTCGAGTCGCTGTTGAACGACGGCCCTTTAAAATATCTCCATACTTTTGAACAACTAAGCCCCCGTTTGACAGCATATTAGCTAATCTTGATACTTCGTGCGCATATTCGTTCGGCTGATCAAATGGATCCGAAAATTTATGAGAAACAAGCAGCGCAAAGTTCGTATTTTGACTTCCAAGCTTCGGATCTTTGTATGCGTGTCCATTTGCTAACATAATACCTGAATGATTCTCTACTACCACATGTCCTGAAGGATTGCTGCAGAACGTTCTGACTCTTGTACCTACAGACGTATTGTAAATGAATTTCCCTTCGTACAAGTGCTTGTTGATTTCTTCCATAACAACGTTGGATGTTTCGACTCGAACGCCGATGTCCACTTGATTGTTAATCATTTTCAAACGACGTTTTTTTAGTAAGTCGCTCATCCACTTCGAGCCGTCTCGACCTGGTGAAACAACCACTTTATCAGCCGTAATTCTTTCACCATTCTTCAATTCGATACCGCGCACGATATGCTGACCGTCTTCTTTTTCTGTTATTAAATCGGCTACTTCCGTTTTATACTGCATATCAATTTTTTCTTTTAAGTATTCATAAATGCTTTTTAAAATTTCCAAATTTTGCTCTGTTCCTAAATGACGCACCTGGGCACGCAATAGCTTTAATCCTGCTGCGTATCCGCGTTTTTCAATTTCACGAACTTTATCAGTTAACGGATCCGTAATCGTATCGGTTGCTCCGTGTTTTAAATTAATTTCATCCACATATTTAATTAAATCTACCACCTGTGATTCAGATAGATAATCCGTCATCCAACCTCCAAATTCACTGGTGATATTAAATTTCCCGTCTGAATATGCGCCGGCTCCACCAAAACCATTTGTAATAGAACAAGCGGGCAAACAGCCAGCAAACTCTTTTTTGCCAACCGCAGGCGGACATTTTTCAATTTTTTTCTGAAGAATCGGACAATTACGTCGATAGATATCGTGTCCTTTATCGATTAATAAAATAGTTGCTTCCGGTAATTTTAACGTTAACTCATAGCAAGTAAAAATCCCAGCGGGTCCTGCCCCTACCACAATAACATCATAATTTGAGTTCATTGTACATTCTCCCATCATCTTTTTTCTTTGGGTAAAAGATAAAAGTTATTGACCGAATTTTCTTTTTTTATTATCATTCGGTTATTTTCTAGCCATTTGATAATATATCAAAAAAAAATCCTTTAGTCAACAATATACACGAACATTAAAATAAAATATTTAAAAAACATTCGTTTTTATTCCGAACAAATAAAAACCAGTGAACGAATAGCAAGCGCTATGAAATGTTCACTGGTTCTTTAATGTACGGAAGAGCAATTTCTACTTTTGTTCCTACTCCTACTTTACTCGCAAATGAAATATGCCCTTGATGCTGTTCGATTATTCGGTAGCTAATCATTAACCCTAGCCCCGTTCCTGTTTGTTTAGTGGAATAAAATGGTTCACCTAGCCGAGCTAAAGATTGCTCATCAATTCCACAGCCTTCATCCTCGATAATGACCATGCCGTATTCATTTCTTTTCTCAACGGTGACTTTAACTGTACCTTTGCTCATTGACTCAAGCGCATTTTGAATTAAATTAATAAAAACTTGTTTAAGCGCATTTTCTTCACAAAAGATTGTAATCTCATCACTAATCTCATTAATAATACGACAGTTTTTATAATTGGCGTGTGTATCTAATAGTAATGTCACATGACGTATGATTTGATTGAGACTTTTGGGGTGGTATGAGTTTTCAATTTTAGGCTTGGCCAGCGTTAAAAATTCTTGAATAATGGATTCGACGCGATTCAATTCTTCAAGCATAATATCATTGTATTCTTCGTTGTACTGTTTCGATGCTTTTAACAGCTGAATAAACCCTTTAATCGCCGTCATTGGATTACGAATTTCATGTGCTACTCCTGCCGCTAACTTGCTCACCATTGTAAGCTTTTCAGATTTGCTTGCCATTTCATCATATTTTTTTCGATCCGTTACGTCGCGAATAATATACTGAATGGCATCCTGTCCTTCAAACTTAATTTTGGTTGCCGAAGATTCAATAATGACAACTCCTTTTTTAGTCAATAGTTTCACATCAACACGCGGCCTCACGGACATTCCATTCATCAGCTGAACCATTCGTTCTTTTACGATTTCTAAATGTTCGGGGTGAATAAAATGAAGCCAAGGACGCCCGATATACTCTTCTTTTTTCTCGCCGCCAAGAAGTTTAACACCAGCAGGATTCAAATATTGAATTCGGCCTTCTCTTGTTACAATAAATGCATCTTGACTTTGCTGGACAAACTGCTTATATTGCTTCATTTTTCGAATGACTTCCTCTTGTTTTTCAATACTTGAGGAAAACTCTTTCCACTGAACAACTAAGAGCGGAATATCCCCTTCCGTGCGCTGAATATGGATGTGCATCGGAAACTGCTGATCTACTTTTTTCTTAAGTAAAACAACTTCTTCCTCTTGCTTTCTTAACGGTTCCACTTCATGCTTTTCAATAAAAAAGCGATTTGGCTCTTCAAATACATTACAGGAAAGAAGTCGTTCTTCCGTCGTTTTAAAAAGGTGGCAGCACGCTTCATTTAAAATTTGAATATCTCCATCCATATTCATTACGAGCATTGGTGTAAATGACATTGAAAATAGCTGTTGAAATACTTTTTCCTTTTCCATATATTCACCTTCGCTTATTGAGTTACTAGCTATAGTATAATATGGTAAATGTTGATTTGGCAAAATTTTTTTATTATTTAAATAATTTATATGTAAGTTTGTCCTTTTCTATCTGTTATAAAAAGCTCGCACATGCGAGCAAATGAGGCCTAATCAGCAAAAACAGGTGCAGCCAATGATGATTAATAAAATAAATAGCACAACAATTAATGCAAATGACTGACCCGTTCCGCAATGATGATAACCGCCAATTGGATAGCTAATTGGATAGTGGCAAGTATCATATAGGTGGTGATAGCCTCCGTGATGGCATGGGTCGTAACAATCGTAGTTATACATAGCAATCTCTCCTCTTGTTTTTTTTATTCATTTCGTACACTGTACTTTATATGCATTAGTTGATTGTCCTGTATGTGCATTCGCCCATTTTTCACTTTCTCTTACGCCATATTCGCCTTTTCGGCTGCAGCGTATACGAAAACAACAAAAGTAAAATACTTCCCATTACCAGTAACGTAGTAAGCTCTTTCATAAATCCAATAATGCCCCCTATATACGGGAGATGGTATGCGTAGCTTCCAATCACTTTAAAAGAAGCAGGCAAAGAACCTCTTTGAGCTGTAACCAGTACATCAAGCTCTTGATTATGGGCCAGTACAAGTTCATTCTTTGAAGAAGATGATTCGTCTCTAAAGACAACTATATCTCCGCGATGCAGATGGTGATAATCCGTTTCTTGAACGGTCACGGTGAAACCAAATAGACTTGGAACTGTACTAACAAATAAAAATGTAAAGCAGATAGCATAAAGAACAAGTACATATCGAAACGCAGAAAACATACATTTATTGATCATAGGTAATCAGCTCAATTCGCTCGGTTACTTTATTTAGCGCGGGGGTAATGTGAATAAATGAAGTAGAGCGCTCTGTAAATTGAATTAAAAGTAGCAGCAGTAAAAAACTTAACATAATTAACCGTAGCATCCGAGCATAAAAATCGCGCATGCTCTCACTCCTTTTTTCTATACTAATTTCGGTCGTACAATAAGCCTTCAGTCAATAATTTGATTCAGTATATGCACATAGAGGGCATTTGGCTCATTGTTTCTTCTTGGAGGTCTCGGGAGTGATCAGTGATCGGCATAAATTATGAGTTTTAGCATATGTTTGGTTACGTATGGAAATGTTTTTATACTCCGACAATAAGGGAGCTGAACATATGGCTAATTATTCCTTTGATCAATATATTAAAAAAGCAATGAAATACGATTTTCTAGCTAACTACTATAAGTATAGTGATCCATCTAAGCATATTCATTATTATCAAAAGCATTTGTACTATATCCAGCAGGCCATCTTAACTTCTTCTGAAAATACGAATCTGCGCGTAAATCCGCCGCAAATTCGTATACTTCACGCTTCTCCAGATTCTCCATCTGTAGATATTTATATTAACAACAAACGAGTGATTCGTAACTTAACTTATAAACAAGAAACAGATTATATTGAATTACAAGAACCTGGAAGATATACAATTTCTATTTATCCCGCTGGAGAAACGGGAAGACCTGTTTTAACGGAATCATTTACATTTGAAGGAAACCAAAATTACACGGTAGCGGCGGTAGATGAGCTAAACAAGCTTGATTTATTGTTTATCTATGACAATACGGATGTACCAAGTGGAGAAACAAAGCTTCGGTTTGCGCACCTTTCTCCGGATGCTCCTGCTGTGGATATTGCGGCTAGAGGCGGAGACGTCATTTTTTCTGGAGTGCAGTTTAAAGAAGTCACAAAATATTTGCCTTTATCCCCCATTCATGTTCAACTTAGTGTGCGCATAGCAGGAACCAAAAATGTAGTACTCGAAATCCCGGCACTGAACCTTCGCCCGAATCGAACATATACAGTATATGCCGTCGGATTTGCTAAGAACCGTCCTGTATTAGAAGCGCTGATTTCCCAAGATCGTTAACAAAAAAACCTTCCAAATTGGAAGGTTTTTTATTCACTGCGCGAAATTAAACGTACGCGAATATCATCATTTTTCAAATCAAACTTTTGTACTTTTACAGCAAAATCACTCTCTAACTTCATCTGCTGTAACGCTACGTATACTGATTCATTCTTTGGATCAATCGTTACCCATTCTGGTAGCGCAAAGTTATTATTTACGTATCGAAGCACTGTGCGGACAGGAAGCTGCAGCTTTCCAACAGAAAGTGACTGCTGTTCAAGCACAATATCTCCATTTTTTTGTACGATTGGATCAAATGTCATTCGAATATTAATGTCATCGCCGAATACTTGAATCGTACCGTCTACTCTTACTACATCGGTGAGAGTAATTTTGTAGTTAAGCGGCTGATTCTTAAATTCTTTCTTTAAATATTTATCAATCAGTACATTTAAGTCCGCTTTTTTAGCCAAAATAGTTAGTTCTGCGTCTCCTTCTACTTTTTCAGAGGGAGTTGGATTGGCCTTGTCAACCGGTTGAAAAATAAACGCAATAATAAGGATAGCCCCTAGAACATTAATCCCTAATAACGCGATAAATAGGGTTTTCCACTTCTTCATATAACAATCTCCTTACTCGTTCCCACTCTCTTTCGTGTTTTTCTCTTTTTCATCAGATGTAACTTCTTTTGCTGTTTCCTTTTTCTGATCTCCAACGAGAGGATCTTCTTCCTCCATTGATTTACTAATGCGTTCAGCCATTAGTTTGTACCCTTTTTTATTAGGGTGAAACTCGTCTTTCCCTAATAAATTTACGTCAGAATCATAAAAAATATCATCAATTTTTACATAACTTACATTATCATATTGAGAAGCAATTTTCTCGCTTGCCGCATTCCATTCATTAATAACGACATTAATTTCTTTCACATCACTTAACGATTTAAAGAATGGATTATAAAAACCAATTAAATAAATATGAGCATTAGGATTAAGCTTACGTATACGTGAAAACACGTCATTTAGACGTTTTTCATATTTTGACTGCTGTGATTCAAACGTCTTAATTGAGATATTGTAAAAGTAATCTCTTACCACTTTCATCACGTCATTGCCGCCAATCGTCAAGAAAACGATGTCTGCTCTTGATACTTCAGCTGCTACTCCCGGCTGATTTAACCTCGCTAATAGCTGATCCGTCCGGTTTCCTCTTTTGCCTAGATTCTCTGTTCGTACATTTTGCACTTCATTTTGTTTAGAAAGGTATTTAGTTAAGTATGGTACATAACCGCCTTTTTTAGACTCATCTCCTACTCCTTCTGTTAATGAGTCACCAATGGCTACAATATCTAAATCTACAGGAAAAAAGCCTTTCGGAATATGCTTTTTAGGTGTTAAATCCACTTCTTTCTGAACGGCTTCTTCTTTATTGTCCGTTGGCAAAAAAGTCGTCGTCGAACAGCTCGCTAACACCACCGCACTCATACTGCTTATCACTATACTTTTCCATTTTCTCATCATAACACCTACTAACTATGCTGTATTCTCGCTGTCACAAGCAATACTGCTTACCGCTCTGAATAACTATATCTTTATATCTTATCATACTATGTCAAGTTGATATTTTACTACGTTTCTTATATATAGTATATGTAAAAAAAAGGATAAGCATGTTTCTTTCATAAAAATATCCGCTAACACATCACTATAAAGATAGCTGTGTTTGGCGGATAGATTTGACGGATTTATAGCTCTTACTGAAGGGTTTTGATATCTTTTATCATATCTTCATAAGGAGGATCAGTCACTCCCTGATAAGATTTTTGAACGACTCCATCTTTGTCAATTAGAAAAAAATCCGTACCGTGAATAACCTGCGGATTTTCTTGCGGCTTTTTCACAATCGTTTTAAATTGGTCCAGCGCAAACTTTTCAATTTCCGCTTGTTTATAACCCGTTAAGAAATCCCAATTCGAAAAATCAGCGCCAAATTTAGTCGCATAGTCCTTCATTTTCGGTGGAGTGTCCACTTCAGGGTCTACGCTAAATGAAACAAAGCGAACGTCCAGCCCTTCATCCTTGGCCATTTTTTGTAATTTAGCCATATGAGCCGTCATTGGGGGACATACGGTTTCGCAGCTTGTGAAGATAAAGTTAGCTACCCAAACGTTCCCTTTCAGCTGACTTAGCCCTACTTTCTTTTGATCTTGGTTAACATAAGAAAAAGAGTCCATCTTCCAATTGAGAGGATTTTCTATTTTGGAACCACAGGCTGTTAACATCATACAACTAATGAGCAGTAAAAAAGACAATTTATAAGACCAGCTTTTCATATGTTCCTCCTGCACGGTTAAAGTTTAGTCATAGCTAGGGAAAATCAAGGTAAACGTTGAACCTTTTCCTGGTATGCTTTCCACTTCAATTCTTCCATTCATTTGTTCGACCAGTTGATAAGACACCATCAGACCAATCCCTGTTCCTTTTTCTTTTAAAGAATAAAATGCTGTTCCCAGCCGGTTCACTTGTTCACTGGTCATGCCTATACCAGTATCTTCAATTTGAATATGTACTTGCCCTTCTCGCTTGTAAAGCCCTACTCGAAGCGTTCCTCCAGCTCTCATGGCTTCAATTCCATTTTTCATAATATTAAGCAGAACTTGATTCAATTCGTTTCGGCTGCCGCGAACATACATCTCTTCTTTTGCGTCTAATTCTATGAGTATATTATTTGTTAACAAAGCATAAGAAGATAATAAGTCTACTAAGCTTGTAATACACTCCAAGCAGTTAATAAAACGATGCTGATGAACATCCGGCTTGGCTAAAGATAAATAGTCATGAATAATCGCTTCCGCTCTGTCCATTTCGTTAATCATAAGATGAATGTAACTTAATTCAGTGTTTGAAAGCTTTGTGTTATCTTGAAAAAGCTGTAAAAACCCTTTTACCACCGTCATAGGATTTCGAATTTCATGGGCTACAGAAGCAGCTAATTGACCAATTGCATTCATTTTCTCTGCTCGCTGCAATTCCTTTTGCATCCTCGTTTTTTCCATAATAACTTCTAATTCATCAATCGCTTTAGCAATTCCATCTTTTGAATGACTGAAATTCGTTTCTACGTTCAGCTGTTCTTTTGTTGCTGACACTTGTTGAAAAAGCTGCTGAAGCCGCTCTGCCATTTCATTAAATCTTGTGTGTACATTCCCTAACTCAGAATCATTTTCATGTGTCAGTTTCACATCAAACTTCCCTTGACTTACTGCTTGAATTCCTTCTACTAATTCTCCTAGGGGCGACATTAATCGCCTTAGTCCCCAGTCTTGAATAACAATAATGAAGGTAAACAAAATCGTAAATGCAACGATCAAAGCCACAATTAAACGTTTTTGATAGATATAGATAGCGCTTGCATCTATATCTACACCAAGAATAGCCACGACTTTTCCGGAGCTGTTTGTAATAGGCGATAAAACGGTTATCCACGTCCCGAATTCGTCTTTGTATGTAGATGTTACGATATTCTTCTTTTCTTGTTCTGCTTGCTTAAATGATTTGTAAAATTCTTTTCCTCCATAATAAATCATGGATGGCTCTAGTGATTGCTTAATTTTCTTATTCGCTGTTACGATAATCTTATTTCCATGCGACTTGAATTTTTCGGTCGTCATAATATATCCCTGCAAGTACGACGGATGCAATTGGTAAATATTTCTGAACTGCTTTTCTAGCTCGTCTTTTTCAGGAATCGTCCCGTTCCTTGAATCCACTGCTGCTATTACGTCTTGTTTAGATAAAGACTCCCTCCATAAATCGGCCATAATTAACGCGTGCTGCGTTAGTGTCTCTTTTGCCATCTTTTTTTGAACTTGATAGCTAATGGCTAAAGAAATGACTCCAAGGGCAACTACAATTAAAGTAGAAAATAAAACCGTTTTGTTAAACACACTCAAATTTCGAATATATTTTTTCATCGGTATACTCCGGATTCAAAAGAATAGTAACCAGCACAGCATTCGCTGGTAGAAAGTTGATTCTATTATATCACACGTTTGTCCACTTCTCTTTCCTCTTTTTCCAAAAAAGAGAAAGCCAAAAAAGTGACTTGCAAAAAGCAACCCACTTTATTCAGCAAAATACATAAAACCAATTGCACCAATACCTGTATGCGTTGAAATAATAGGCGTCGTATCTTCAATCGAAAATTGCGTATAGCCCCTTGCCTTCACAATTGATTCTTTTAACTTAGAGGCGAGTCCAAATCCATCTGCATGTACAAGCCCTACTCCTTTAATACTTTTTCCTTCTGTATGCTCTTCGAACTGTTTCGTTAAAAACTTAACAATTTGAGAATGGCTGCGCACTTTAGCAACAGGAGTATATACTCCGTCAGCTAGAGAAGCAATTGGCTTAATATTTAAAAGAGAACCGATCAATCCTTTTCCTCGTCCAATACGTCCACCTTTAACCAAATTTTCAAGCGTATCAACTACGACAAAAAGATTCGTATTTTGACGCACCTCTTCCAAGCGCGTGATAATTTCTTCTACTGTGTGCCCATCTTCAATCATTTTCACCGCTTCAAAGACTTGAAACGAAAGAGCTTTTGTAATGTACATAGAATCAACAACGGTGATGTTTCCTTCTACCATTTGAGCCGCGCTTTCAGCTGCTCGAACAGTTCCGCTCATTCCCCCAGTCATATGAATCGAAATGACGTCATACCCTTCACTAACTAATCGTTCATATACTTCAACAAAAGAACCAATAGCTGGCTGAGAGCTTTTTGGTAATTCTTTTGAATTTTTCATTTTTTCAATAAAATCTGTCGGCGTTAATTCCACGCGATCTAAATACGTTTCATTATCAATGTTAATACATAAAGGTATCATCTCAATACCGTATTTTTCAGCTTCTTCCAACGTTAAATCAATTGTTGAATCCGTTACCACTTTAATTTTCGCCATGTGTTCACCCCTATAAGATGCATTGCAGACTAGTATAACATGAACACTTACAACAATATAGTTATAATAGAATGCAAGTTTTGCTAATTCGTAAAACGCATGTTCAACCTTTTATATCAACAAAAAAAAGTTGACTCTGCTGAAATATTCAGAAAAGTCAACTTTTACGTTTATGCATTATGTTTTAATACATGAGACTTAAAGAGCTGTTCGTAATCTTTCCATTTCAACACGCGTTTTAAATATTCTTGAAACGAGTAGGTTTGCTTCGGAACTGATTCGTTCGTGATTTGTCTAATAAATAAATCAAGTTTTGCAGATAACATGAACCGAAACGTGCTATTTTCCTCTAAAACTGGAATTTCAGTAATTTTTACTTTTTGACCACTGACATGTTTAAATTCAAGGCTTTTTAATAGCAAGGCGATCAACCCTCTTTTTACCCGTTTATTTTATTATAATGCTTCAGGCACTTTCTGTCTTGATAAAATAAAAAGAAAACACAAATATTTTTTAAAATAAAAATGCTTCATCAACTTATTCGACAGTTGATGAAGCATTCCTTTTTAAAATGAGCTTCTATTTAAATAAATAAGTGAAACAAGTTGCTTTCTTTATTAATTTCTGTGTAAGGGAATCCTTTTTTATCCATACGATTAATCAGTGGATAATAATCTTCTTTATGCTTGAGCTCAATTCCCACAAGTGCTGGTCCGCTGTCTTTGTTATTCTTTTTCGTATACTCAAAGCGCGAAATATCGTCTGTCGGTCCAAGCACTTCGTCTAGAAACTCACGAAGAGCTCCTGCGCGTTGAGGAAAATTAACGATAAAATAATGCTGTAATCCTTCATAAATCATTGAACGTTCTTTGATTTCTTGCATACGTCCAATGTCATTGTTTCCTCCGCTGATGACGCAAACAACCGTTTTTCCTTTAATTTGCTCACGGTATGAGTCAAGAGCAGCAATCGAAAGAGCTCCTGCTGGTTCTGCTACAATCGCATTTTCATTGTATAGAGATAAAATGGTTGTACAAACCTTGCCTTCAGGAACAACTACAATATCGTCCACAAGCTCTTTACTGATGTCGTACGGAAGCGTTCCAACTGTTTTAACAGCTGCTCCGTCTACAAATGGATCGATTGCCGGTAGCGTCACTACATTTCCATTTGCTAAAGATGTCTGCATGCCAGGCGCGCCTGCTGGTTCTACCCCAATCACAGCTGTTTGAGGCGAGATGCTTTTTACGTATGTGCCGACACCGGAAATTAATCCGCCCCCGCCGATACCCGCAAATACGTAGTCAATTTCATCTTCACAGTCATTGAACATTTCAACGGCTACTGTACCCTGTCCTGCAATAACGTCTACATCATTAAATGGGTGGATAAATGTTCGATGTTCCTCTTCACTGCATGCAATAGCTTGTTCATAAGAATCATCAAACGTATCTCCGATTAGTACGACCTTTACGTTATCTTTGCCTAAAAATTTCACTTGATTAATTTTTTGGCGCGGCGTTGTGCTCGGCATAAAGATTTTACCATCGATATTTAAATGACGGCACGCATATGCTACACCTTGTGCGTGGTTTCCTGCACTTGCACAGGCAATTCCATTTTCTAATTCTTCTGGGGATAACTTTTTGATTCGATTGTACGCACCGCGAATTTTAAATGAGCGCACCACCTGTAAATCCTCACGTTTTAAATAGATATTACATTCATATCGTTCAGACAAAACGTCATTACGCTGTAGTGGTGTATGCACAACAACATCTTTAATCAATTGATTTGCAATCATGATGTCCTCTAAATGTACGTGTTTTGTTCGATTATCTACTTGTTGTTTCATAACCAACTTCCTTCCTCTTCTACCATTATTAATTTGTACATTATATCACAAAAAATTTAGAAAAATCATTATTTTTCATTAATAATAACTAAAAAAACTTTTCCAACTATTTTACTGTCCACATACTTTACATATGTTTAGCAAACGCTAAATAGACTTACAAAATTGCCCATACTTTCTACATGCAGCTGATGCGATAACAGGTATAAATTAAGAAAGGTTGTGGAATAAATGGAGTTTTCGCTTCAAAGTCATGAAAGTGCCGTTCCGTGCGAAATAGTTGCAGATGAAGAAAACGGTAGATACATGCTTCGCAAAGCAGATACGAGCGGAGAAGTTTTTAATACACCAAGCGAGCTGATTCAATGGATTGAAGCTAACTGGAGCCCTGAACAGTTTGTGAGCCCAGCGGCTTTTCACGAAATGATAAAGCAATTAAAATCAATATAAAAAGAGATTGAAACATAACGAAATCAATCTAAAGACGAATAAACGGAGTATAGAAGCTAGCTAATAGGAGGTGCTTGTTACACCGCATTTGATTTCCATGCGAGACTTCGCTTTCCGCGGGCGGTGAGCCTCCAATCAACTGCTAAAAGCACCTACATACATGAAATCTACCTTCACCCTCATAATGAAAAGATCCGAACGACTCAACGTTCGGATCTTTCTTCGACTAACATACTTTGTACCAGACTCGCGTTTTTTATAAACAAAAGAGCTCAGCTTCGCTCGTATAAGGTAAAATAATACGTGTAGGGATTTTTTTCATCTTTAATTCCTTGCTGCTTCGAAATAACTTTCCATTCGCTCAAATCAATCGAAGGAAAATGTGTATCTCCTTCAAAGGATTCTTCAATATGCGTAATATAAAGTCGATTTGCAACGTCTAATGTTTGCTCATACAGAGTAGCTCCGCCAATCACGAAGAGCTCGTCTTCTTTTTCAGCATCTAATGCTTCTAGTTCCTCAACTGAATGAATAACGGTTGCTCCTTCTTGCTGATAATCTTTTTGACGCGTAAGAACCACATTTTCGCGATTAGGAAGCGGCCGTCCAATTGATTCAAATGTTTTTCTTCCCATTACAATCGTATGACTCGTTGTGATGCGCTTGAAATACTTCAAATCTTCCGGAAGGCGCCATGGCAAATCATTCTCTTTACCGATCAGCCTGTTTTGATCCATTGCGACAATGAGGGAAATCATACGCTCACAGCTCCTTTGATGTGAGGATGCGCATTATAGTCTACTAACTCAAAGTCTTCAAATTTAAAGTCAAAAATTGATTTTACGTCTGGATTGATTTTCATTTTTGGCAAAGCATGAGGCTCACGCGTTAACTGCAGGTTTACTTGTTCAATGTGATTGCTGTAAATATGCGCATCGCCAAACGTATGAACAAAATCACCTGGCTCTAAATCACACACTTGTGCCACCATCATTGTAAGCAGCGCATATGAAGCAATATTAAACGGTACGCCTAGGAAAATATCAGCTGAGCGCTGATACAATTGACAAGACAATTTGCCGTCCGCTACGTAAAACTGAAATAAGCAGTGACACGGCGGTAAAGCCATATTGTCTACATCAGACACATTCCAGGCGCTTACCATTAAGCGGCGAGAATCAGGGTTGTTTTTAATTTGATTGATAACATTGGTAATTTGATCAATTTTTTCTCCGTCCGGCGTTGGCCATGAACGCCACTGATGCCCATACACAGGGCCAAGCTCGCCGTTTTCATCCGCCCATTCATTCCAAATGCGCACGCCGTTATCTTGTAAATACTTAACGTTTGTATCTCCTTGTAAAAACCAAAGCAATTCATGAATAATTGATTTTAAATGAAGTTTTTTTGTCGTTAATACCGGGAAACCTTCTTGTAAATTAAAACGCATTTGATAGCCAAATGTGCTAATTGTACCTGTTCCTGTCCGATCTTCTTTTTTTGTTCCATTTGCTAACACATGCTCGCAAAGTTCAAGATATTGTTTCACTTCCGACACTTCCTTTATTAAAAAGTCCTTTTCTATTGTATAAGTGTTCACGAGCTAAGTAAACAACTAAATCTCAGCTCATGCAGAAAAGTTTTTTATCATTTAGATACGCAATTCCCCTAGAAAAAACAAGAATGAGACCTAACAAAATCAATTAAATAATCGCGTATGAATCGCTTATGACACCGCGGTTGATCTCCGTGCAAGACTTGGCCGATGAGCCTCCTCGTCGCTTACACTTGCGGGGTCTCATCTGTTCCGCTTTTCCCGGAGGAATCTTCGCCTTGCCTCCAATCAACCGCTAGAAGCAACTAAACAGATGAAATCTACGTTTACCATGACCATAAAAAAAATCCGAACGAATTTCATTCTCTTTCAAGAATCTCGATTCATCGTTCGGATCTTCCTTCGGCTAAACTACTTTTTCAACAGCTTAGTCTTTGTTAATTGAATACAATTGTGCGGTTTTCATGCACTAAAATGCGGTCTTCTAAGTGCCATTTCACAGCACGTGCGAGCACCGTACGTTCAATTAAGCGGCCTTTTTTCTTTAAGTCATCCGCATCATCACGGTGGTTCACGCGTTCAATATCTTGTTCAATAATTGGTCCTTCATCCAAGTCGTCTGTTACATAGTGAGACGTAGCACCAATTAATTTTACACCTCGTTGATATGCGCGTTCATATGGACGTGCTCCAATGAATGCCGGTAAGAATGAATGGTGAATATTAATGATACGATACGGATTTTCCGCCACAAAAGTCGGCGTTAAAATTTGCATATAACGCGCCAAAATAATCACGTCAATATTATAATCTTTTAATACCTGCAGCTGTTTGGCTTCTGCTTCTTGGCGAATGTCTTTTGTCGCCGGTATATGCTTAAACGGTATACCGAATGATTCAACCACTTCGCGCGCATCTTCGTGATTGCTCACAACGACAGCGATGTCTGTCATCAAATCTCCGCTTTCCCATGCCCACAGCAGCTCTAGTAGACAATGAGGCTCTTTTGACACAAAAATAGCTGTTTTTTTCAAATTATGAGCATATGTAAACTGCCAGTTCATTGAAAATGTATCGGCAATTTTTTTGAAGCTTTCTTCTAGCTTTGCTTCTTTAGCTAATAAATCCTCACATTCAAATTCGAAACGGATAAAAAACATACCCCCTTCATGGTTCGTTGAATGTTGACTTGATTCTACAATATTTGCACCGTGCTCATGTAAAAACGTAGACACAGCGGCTACAATACCCGGTTTGTCCGGACAGCTAATTAGCAGCCGACCGCGATTTTTATATTTCTCTTTATATGAAGTTAAATGTTTTTGAATATGCGATTTCATGTAATTCCCTCTCTTTTTTTAAATATACAGACAATTGTACCATTATCCTTGTAGCGATGCGACATTGAAATAAGACTTTGACAAAAGAAAGCCGAAACGTTTGCTTCAGCTTGTGTACTTGTTGTTCTAACATCTACTCCATCAAATCGTTCATTCACTCACCTTTACGTTCTACACATACCTAAAATGAGTGTTTCCTAAAGTGCTGCAACTCATCCCCTTCGCTTCCTGCTTTTGAATTAACCATAAAAAAGCCGCTACACAAGGGACTGACCCCATAGAGTGAGACAAATAAAAAAACACCTTTAAGTAAAAAACGGGTATGTAGTACCTAACAATA
>NZ_JBHZOZ010000016.1:0-106376 GCF_042787865.1 Priestia sp. YIM B13486
TTCTACTAAGTTCAATACAACTTCTGGTACCACTCCCTTTTCAACTCTTTGTACTTTTTTAAGACTTCAATCTGTTGTTTTAAATATCGATTTTCAGCTTCTAACTTTGATGGAGTATCTTGAGAATGAGCCCCTTTTCGAGGGGTATATGTTTGCCCAACGGGCTGTGCCAGGCGATAGGATTCTCCATCTCTATGCCACCTCATCCATGTTTTGAAAGGTTTTTTTATGCTTTTCTAATTATTAAACGTATGCTAACTCTTTAGTGCTAGCAAAAGGAATATCAAAGTGATTAAAAACTTCTACTAAAGCTTCCGTAAGATGCTGTAGTTGTTCTTCAGAATGATTAGGAGTAACATTCACTCTAAAGCGTTCCGTCCCTACTGCTACTGTTGGTGAATTGATGGGTTGTAAATATACACCATGAATTTTTAATAATCTTTGAGCTGCTTCTTTACACTTTGATGCATCACCTATTAGAACAGGTAGAATATGTGTTTCACTGGAATCCATGATAGGAATACCCGCCTTGTTTAAGCGTTCTCTTAAAATATTAGTTTTATTTTGTAAAGCTGTTCTCTCTACTTCAGAGTTTTTTAAATGTTCTATGCTTGTATGACAAGCAGCTACGACTGCTGGAGGTAATGAAGTTGTAAAGATAAAACCAGATGCAAAAGATCTTACAGCATCTATTAGTGAGGCTGAAGCAGTTATATAGCCGCCAATGATACCAATTGCTTTAGCCATTGTTCCTTGTATAAAATCAACTTGATCAGCGATTCCTAACTGTGCAGCAATACCTGAGCCTCGAGGTCCGTACATTCCAATAGCATGAACTTCATCCAAGAAAGTAAGCGCATTATACTTCTTGGCAAGTGCTACAATCTCCTTAATTGGTGAAATATCTCCATCCATAGAATATACAGATTCAAAAACAATAATTTTAGGTCTATCAATAGGTTGTGCAGCAAGTAATTCTTCTAAATGAACAACATCATTATGTCTAAAAATATCCTTATCAGCTGAAGTACTACGAATACCATTAATGATTGATGCATGGTTTTTTTCATCTGAAAAGATTATACAATTTGGAAGTATTCTTAATAAACATTGGATTGTTGCATCATTTGAACCTTATCCAGTAGGGAAAACTAGAGCTGCTTCTTTACCATGCCATTCAGCTAAAGATTCTTCTAACTGAGTGTATTGATAATGAGTTCCTCCAATATTTCTTGATCCTCCAGATCCAGCACCATACATTTCAATAGCATTGTGCATTGCTTCTGTTACTTTTGGATGTTGTGACATTCCTAAATAATCATTACTACACCAAACAACGACAGGTTTTCCGTCTTGGGTACCGTCTAAATTTGCTAAAGGATATTGACCACTTATTCTATTAATCGTTACAAACTCACGATATTGACCACTTTTTTTTAGATCCTCTAACTTGTTTTTTACAATCATTTCGTACATATCATATAATCCCCCTGCAGAACTGTGAAAAATTTCTTTATCAAAAAATACAATAAATCCCTTGGTTATTTTTTGAATATATTCACTATAATAACAATTGGGCATTATTGTCAACTTTGATTTAAATATTAATATAATATTGAAAATTCTAATAAATTATAAAAGAGAACCTTTTTAAAGCTTTTTATTATCTGTTTTAACAGATAAATATCACTTAAATATTATATATAATATAACGTTATTTATTTTCTGATGAGATATAGGTAGAAAGGCTTTAAAAAATAGAAAATAATTAAGAGATTTATAATGTCTGTTTTTTAGTGTTGGTGAATTAAATAATTATATATTCTTATTTTGAACGACTTAATCATAAAATACAGGAAAAAACCAAATTTATATATATTGCCTTTTATAGATATTATTTCTTTTTATTTGTGTTACTATTTAAGAAGTTTATTCTATAATCTTTTTTTATTGAAAAGGAGTTCAGCATATGACTAACTTTATGTACATCTTTTGCTTATTCGCTTGGGGGCTAAATTTTATTGCTGTAAAAATTCAAGGTACCCCTATTAGTCTGGAGCTTTCTTTAACGTACAGGCTTTTAATTACAGCTGTCTTATTCATAATTTTAAGCGCATGTCTACGACCTAAAGACAAACCAAAAAGAAACGATATACCCTTTATTGTTATATTTGGTATCTGTAACTTTATGTTAAGTTATCTTTGCCTTTATTATGCAACAATCTTAAGCTCAGCTGCCATGGTAACATTAATCTTTTCTTTAAAAGTCATTTTAACCCCAATTGCACTACGAGTATTTTTAAAAGAATCTTTTCATCCTCGCATTTTATTGGGAGGGATACTAGGTGTTCTAGGAGTTTGTATTTTACTGTACCCAAGTATGGGAGATATTCATAGTTTCTCAGATTTAAAAGGAATATTAATTGCTTTATTAGGTACTATAATAACGGCTATTGGAGACGCTACATCAGCTAGAAACGCTAAGAATAAAGTAAATCCTTTATATGCAAATGCTATAGGTTTTACAGTTGGAGGAATATTATTAGGTACATTTGCACTCTCTAAAGGACAAGTAATTAGCTTTCCTCATTCTATTTCCTATTGGTCTGGGTTACTTTATCTAACTCTTATTGCTTCGTTTGGTGCATGGTTATTTTACTTGAAACTGGTCGAACAAATTGGTGGTGCTAAAAGTGGTTATATGGTAGCGCTTTTCCCTGCTATAGCAGGAATTGCATCAGTAGCAATTGGTGAATCAGCTCCATCTGTTTATCTGTTAGTGGGATGTATCTTTAGTTGTTTAGGGGCTGGTATAGCTTTAGGTATAGGATCTTACATATCTAAAATAAAAGTTAAAACAAATTCAATAAATAAATAATGAGTATAGTAACATATGTTCCATCCATTTTTCTTTTTTGGATGTTATATAAACAAAAGCGCTTGGGACTCTTAGTCCAAGCGCTTTTGTTTTCTCGGTGAATATTTTGAATTTTGTATTATACGAGATATATCGTAATTGGAAATGGTGAGGTTTTGCAAGTATCAAATTTAAATTTATTTCGCATGAAAATTTAATCCGTTGACTAATGTATCATGAAAGACAAATATAGTTAAGTTGAATTTAAAGCCTCAGTAGCAAAAATGTTTCATTTGGGACACATTCTCTCAAAAGTCATTGCAAAGACTTAATTAAACCGTGTCCATGAAACTATACTAACTCCACATATCCTAATCAATATTATCAATTATTTGTTGAACAATTTTCCCGGCAGATCTCCCATTTGTATAAATTAACTCTACATCAAAATCAAATAGATTGTACGCGAAATGAATAATAAATTACTTGATTTATCCTCGTGTTATAAATATAATGTAACTTAAGTACGCGAAAGGAACACAAAAAACCTAGAAATATAATTTTCTATTTTTCTTTGATTTTATTCAATATATTTCCTCTATACAAAAAAAGGAGATTCACTATAATGAAGTTACATCTTGAAATAGAGACTGTATTCTTTAAATGTCTAGGAAATATATGTAGAGAGATTTTAAATAACATCTTTTGAAAACGGTATCATTTTATTTTAAAGAATAAACATGGGAAACAATTAAGTATTTTCAAAAATACACAAATGTCTACAGCCATTGCTACTTCATGTTTGAACAAAGGATAAGGCATGTCTCTATATGCAGGGAGGGAGGAAGGAAGAAAAAATACATCAGGTTATCATTACACATTCGAGAAGCATGAACAAGAGAAGTGAGCGTTTCTAAATTAGTATGCATGTTAGACAAAAAACTGGATGCCAAGAAAGCCAAAAAAATAAGTATATTTTTTATAGCAAAATTATGAAAACGCTTTATTTGAGGGGGAACTACTATGAAAAACGTACGATTACCATCTATGTTAGAGATCATTTGCACATTGGGATTATTTTTAGGCATTGTCTTTTCTTTTACTGTAATTTTTGACTTACCTATACAGCTAGCGTTGTTTATTTCATGGTTCCTTGTCATTTTACTTGGATTACGTTTGGGACACCGATACCAAGAATTACAAGGAGCTATTACCAGTGGCATCTCGAATGGTCTTGAAGCTATATTGATTCTCGTTTCGGTCGGTGCTCTTATTGGGACTTGGATTGCAGGAGGAGTTGTACCAACACTTATTTACTATGGGTTAGAGTTTATCCATCCAAGTATTTTTTTATTAGCCACACTCGTTATTTGCTCACTTACCTCTTTAGCTACAGGCACATCATGGGGAACTGTTGGAACTGCTGGAATTGCTATGATAGCAATCGGAGAGGGACTTGGTATTCCTCTTCCACTTGTAGCTGGTGCTGTTCTTTCTGGTGCATATTTTGGAGATAAGTTATCTCCACTATCTGACAGTACGGTGCTTGCAGCATCAATGTCGAAAGTGGATGTAATTGCACACGTACGTGCCATGTTATATTTAGATATTCCTGCATACGTTATCACGGCTATTCTTTTTACTGTCACAGGTTTTATGTATGGAGGTAAAAATACAGACTTAGAAAAAGTAGAATTTCTTAAGACTTCATTACTTAAAACCTTTGATATTCATGTTTGGATGCTGATACCTGCCGTATTTGTAATTCTTATGCTTGCATTAAAAAAACCCTCTATGCCTACGATTGTTATGGGGGCCTTTCTTGGAGTGATTTGGGCTTTTGTGTTCCAAGGCATGAATATTGCCGATGCTCTTGGTACTGCTTATGAAGGTTTCTCAATTAATACTGGGATCGACTTCATAGATACTCTCCTAAACCGGGGAGGAATCGAAGGAATGCTGGGGTCAGTGGTCGTAATTATTTTTGGGTTAGGATTTGGAGGATTGTTGGAGCATTTAGGAGTATTAAAAGTAATTGTTTCTAAGTTTCAACACCGCCTAACATCAGCAGGGAACGTGACCTTATCTACTTTAATCGTTGTTTTTTAGCAAATGTATTTGGTTGTGCTATGTACGTTTCATTAATTTTAACCCCTAAAATTATGGCAGAAAGCTATGATAAATTACACATTGACCGAAGAGTACTGGCTCGCAACTCTGAAGTTGGTGGGACATTAACATCTGGTATGATTCCCTGGTCAGATAATGGAATTTTCATGGCGGGAATTTTAGGTATCTCTACCTTCTCCTACGTTCCATTCATGTGGTTAAGCTTTGTTTCCATCGCACTTGCTATTATTTATGGCTATACAGGGAAATTTATTTGGTATATTAAAGGTAATAGTTCTGATACTAAAAAAATTTCTTAGAAATCTAGAAATTTTGTTCCATTTGAAATGCTAGCTTCATGAGATAGCGTCAATATTCTATCAAAGATTTTTTGAATTGTAGGTGGAATTAATACGTAAGCTGTTCGGAGGATTCCATGAAGATTTATCTAAAATTAAATATATAATTTTTCATTTATATAGGATTTCGCCTCTGAACCAATAAATTTATATTTAGAAGACACTCATAGAGAGTGTCTTTTTTGCCGGTATGTAAAAAATTAATTTATAGTGATTTTATAAAATAGCGCAATAGGTTTACCTTTTAGTTTTAACGCACCTGTCATTTTTGAAGAACAGACGACCTTTTGAGCATCTGTTTTTTAGAATTTTTTCTTCATAATGGTAAATGGATTATTTGACTACTTCAATCTTTTTACATTAGAGGCCACTTATAGTGTATTCGACTTGTTAAAGTAACATCTTTAGTTAGAGTGATCATATGCTGTTTCTAATTGCTGTCTAGTTCTTTCCTCTTTCTCGCCCCCTATTGAGAGCCACTGTTTAATTTTCTCTAACCGGGAGTTAAATGCTCTTTAATATAAACCGGTTAATTGATATTCAAAGAAATGCTTTACTTTAATTTTTATAAATGCTCAGCATAGGAGGAAAAACCAAGTTATTGAAAGAGAAACCATTCTATTACCTCTTCCATGTATACGGGATCTTTCCCAAAATTTATAACTACATGATTGAATTTCCAGTAATTTTATATGCCGGGGTAAACATTATTGATAACATTGAATGGGGATTGAGCAAAAATACCTCCTAAACGATAGTTCTTAAAGAAATGATGATTAATAGTAGAAGGGATTTTATGAAGGGTGATTCCAGCATCAACTTCAATGACATATTGAACTGCTTAAATTGCTCTAATGATTCCTTCTTCTCCTTTCCAGTATCCATTTGGAAAGTGTTGAAATTCCCATGGCCTGAATTTACCTGGATAGGCATTTTCAATTATTCCATAGTAATTGCATCCATGTAGCTCCATGTTATTTGTAAATCAATATGCAGATCAGATTAAATTTCCGTTGTATAAGAAATAAAAAAGCGAATAATACTACTTGGTAAATAAAAGAATTTTCTATAGAATGAATAACGATATTTTACGGCTATTTATTACTAGAATTGCTTTGATATTGACACAAGTAGGGTGATTAGTATGTGGAAATCAATTGTTTCCTACCTTCCAGAATGGCCAGTTTTTGTACAAGCGTTTATGGTGTTTGTCATCCCGTATTTAATCTACAAATTATTTAGTGAGATTCGTAACTCAGAGGAAGAGCGATGAAAATGAAAAGATGGAAATCGAAAATGAGAAAAACAGGGGAATCCACTGACGAAAATGAAAGCAAACAGAAATCTGCGTCTCGAGATTCAATTAATCAGTTTACTGACGATCTCACTATAAATCTAGAAGTAATTAGAAAAGAAATTAGTCATAACTGGGACGTTCATTTTCGGGATTTTATTATAGGACGTACCGGTATCCAGGCATGTATTATTTTTGTGGAGGGACTATCAGATAAAGATCTCATTGATAAACATATTATGACATCATTGATGGTCGATTTTTCAGCAGAATACCAACAGGAACAGCCTTGTCTTTCAAATCAATTTATCAAAAACCAAGTGTTATCAATCAGTAATGTAGAAGAGGTCCATTCTATTAAAGAAGTAACATCAAAAGTTTTAACAGGCTCTACTGCACTTTTAATTGACGGATTATCACATGCATTCATTCTTGGTACAACTAAATTAAAAACAAGAACGATTGAAGAGCCCGTATCAGAAGCATTAGTGAGAGGTCCACGGGTAGGCTTCACTGAATCTTTAAGTGATAATACATCTCTTTTAAGAGGAAACGGGGACATTGAGAATTTGTCGCTCGTAAAATTTCAGGTAGGAAAGCGTTCCAAAAAAGACCTAGTTGTTGCTTATATAAACGAGATCGTTGATCCAGAATTAGTTGAAGAAGTAGAAAAGCGAATTAAGAAAATTGATCTTGATAATGTGCCCGAGTCAGGTTATGTCGAACAACTCATTGAAGACAATTACCTTAGCCCCTTTCCACAGGTACAGAATACCGAGCGTCCTGATCGCGTAATGGCTGCCTTGATGGAAGGTCGGGTTGCCATTTTATTAGATGGGACGCCTTTTGCTTTGATTGCTCCGGTTACATTTAGCATGATGTTACAGTCCCCGGAAGATTATTATGAAAGGTGGATTCCTGGTACATTCATTCGTTTTCTTCGTTATATCGCAGTGGTTCTTGCTCTTTTTACACCGGCTGTGTATATTGCGTTTATTTCGTTTCACCCAGGAATGATTCCCACTAAGTTAGCTATTTCCATTATAGGAACAAAGTCTGGAGTGCCATTTCCAGCCCTTATAGAAGCCTTATTCATGGAAGTAGCTATTGAAATCTTGAGGGAAGCCGGACTCCGATTACCAAAGCCAATTGGTCCAGCAATGGGAATTGTCGGAGGGTTAATCATTGGAGAAGCTGCAGTGCAGGCAGGGATCGTTAGCCCCATTTTGGTAATCGTAGTGGCGTTAACTGCCATTTCATCGTTTTCTATTCCGCAATATAGTGTAGGGATTACATTACGTATTCTTCGCTTCGCAGCCATGCTTTGTGCCGCCATCCTTGGATTATATGGCGTGGTTTTATTTTTCCTTTTCATGATGAGCCATTTAGTAAAACTAAAAAGTTTTGGTGTACCTTATATGAGTCCAGCTGTTCCTTATCGTTTAAGTGAATGGAAAGACTTGATGGTCCGTATGCCTCTTATGATGATGAAACGACGTCCAAAGATGATGCATACCAAAGATCCTTTACGTAAAGGATAACCTCTCATGAAAGGAAGAGGAAAAATGATTCTTAGTCCAAAAGACACAATAACAACTCCTCAAACAGCTGTTATTGTCATCAATTTTACCCTTGGCACGGGAATTCTCACCCTACCCAGAACATCTGTTGAGAAGGTACACACACCAGATGTATGGCTAACGGTTATTTTAGGTGGGCTAATCGCGATGATGGCAGGGATAATCATGGTAAAGCTAAGTCTACAGTTTCCTGAAAAAACCGTTTATCAATACAGTCAAGAAATTGTAGGAAAATGGGTCGGCAGTTTACTTAGTTTACTTATTGTCGGCTATTTTCTAACAACTTCTGGATTTCAAATTCGTTCATTAACAGAAGTAACAAAGTATTTATTGTTAGAAGGGACTCCTACCTGGGCTATTGTCATGCCATTTATGTGGGTGGGACTCTATTTAATCGTGGGAGGAATCAATCCGATTACTCGTCTATTTGAAATTATATTACCTATTACGGTTGTCATTTTTTTGATGGTTACCTTTATGAGCTTTAAAATATTTGAACTGGATAATTTACGCCCGGTTCTTGGGGAGGGAATTATCCCTATTCTCAAAGGGATAAAGACAACGAGTCTGGCATATACTGGACCAGAAATTATGCTACTACTTGTGGCGTTTATGAAAGAGCCGAGTAAAGCAGTAAAAGCTACTTTAAGTGGAATTTTTATGGCCTTAATTTTTTATATGATAACCGTTGTAATGGTCTTGGGGGCGTTATCAGTTGATGGAGTAGTTACGAGAACATGGCCAACACTTGATTTGATACGAAGTTTTGAATTAACCGGTTTAATCTTTGAACGGTTTGATTCCTTGTTACTGGTGGTATGGATGATGCAAATGTTTACTATCTTTACTATGGCTCATTATGCTGCTGCTCTGGGGCTGGCTCAACTTTTCAAAAAGAGCATCCATCCATTTATATATGGTGTAATTCCAATTATTTATTTAATTTCTATGACTCCCAAAAATATTAATGACGTATTTAAGCTGGGGGATATGGTGGGTACTCTTGCATTATTTTTATTTGGCTTACTTCCATTGCCTCTTCTTATTGTCGCAAAATGGAGGGGAGGAAAATAATGAATTTAAGTCGAAACAATATACGCTTTCTCTCAGTTTCGCTCCTTGTCCTTTTGCTCTTTCCTCTGACAGGCTGCTGGAGTAGTCATGAAATTGAAGAGCAAAGTTTTGGGGTAGGGGTGGCATATGATAAAGATAAGGAGTCTATGGTTGAAAAAGAATTTGATGAACAAGCAGAGGGATATCCAAAAAAGAATCTGATTACGTCAACCTACCAACTGATCACCCCACAAGTAGCAAGTTCAACAACTAAACAAGGAGGACCTCAGCAAAAATCTTACATGAATGTGTCTGAAACAGGAGATTCTGCTTTTCAAATAGTTCGTGAATTATCCTTAAGAAGTGATGCTCCTTTAACCAGTCCCCATATGAAAGTGATGGTTATTGGTGAGGCCCTTGCGCGATCATATAGTTTGGAACAATTAGTGGATCAAAATCTTCGTGACAATGATTTTAGACCAAGTTGTCTTGTACTTATTAGTAAAGGGAAAGCCAGCGACACACTCGAATCGAAAACAGGAGGAGAAATCCCAGCTTTACGTCTGGCTGGAATGATAGACAATACCTATCGAACAACGAGAATTTTACCTCCTATGTCTCTTATTAAATTAGAGAGTAAAATCCAATCAGGGTCTAGTTTTTTATTGCAAAATGTATTGTCAGCAAATGGAGAAATCAAATTTGAAGGTGCAGGTATAATTAAAGGAAAAACAAACAAAATGATTGGTTTTTTGAATGAGGAAGAACTAGATGGTCTGACTTGGATCACAGGAAAAGGGAAAGGAGGTCTAGTGAAAAGCTTTGATAAAAAGACCGGTCAGCTGATCGTGTATGAAATAGAGTCTATGAAAAGTCATATAAAACCCCATGTGAAAGGAAATAACATCTCCTTCGATGTACACATTAAATCAGAGGGAAGGCTATCTGAGAATTGGGTGGTCTCAGGAAATCCTTTAAAAAATCAATTTTTACAGAAGGCACAAAAAACTTCAGAAAAAGAAGTAAAGCATTTGATAAGGAACGTAAAAAAAAAAATGCAAAAAGAATATGAGGTTGATGTTGCGGGTTTCGGAAATCAATTGAGAATTAAGCATCCTAGGGTATGGATAAGAGTCAAAGACAATTGGGATCAAACAATTAGTGAAGTTCCCATTAACTATGATGTAAAATTAACGATTAAAGATTATGGAACATCAGGATCAAAAAAGTAAACCTCCAAGTTTAATTTTGCTTGTTTTAATCTCAAAAATGAAAGAAAGCTCAAAGGAATAACCTTTAGGCTTTCTAAAAAATATTTATCATATACTTATTTAACGGCTTCTTTTAATTCTTTTCCCGGTTTAAAAGCCGGAGCCTTTGAGGTCGGAATTGTCATTTCTTCACCTGTTTGAGGATTACGGCCTGTACGCTCTGCTCGTTCACGTACTTCAAATGTACCAAATCCAACTAATTGAATTTTTTCTTCTTTGGCAAGCGTATTAGAAATCGTTTCAAACAACGCATCTACAGCCTTTTTGGAATCCTGTTTCGTTAGTTCTGATTTTGTTGCAACTGCATCGATTAATTCAGCTTTTTTTATATGTAAATACCTCATTTCTTATTGCATATATAGTATGTATATGTAGAACATATCACAGTCTTTATAAAATGTTCAAATATAAGCACTCATTTGAGGATTTAAAAAGTTATCTAATAAACTAGATGCTGAGATTTGCTTTAAGACAAAATGAACCCTATTCAAGACAGAAGAAAATCGTCAAAAAGGGAGCTTTTCTCAATAAGAACAAAGCTTCCTTTTTGATGAGTTTCTCCTATTTTCAAATAGATGTAACCTTTGCATCAGAATATTTATTATTTATTCAGTCTAGATGACCTGTAATTAAGAAGGGTTTTTCCTTGTACTATGCTAAAACCTATTAATCCTCCAATAATAGCTGGAACAATCCAACCTAATCCTACTTTGTACATAGGGAGAACTCTAATAAAGAAACTATTAATAGATGAAATGTGAATACCACCCGTATTTAATCCATCAAATAGACTAATAATAAATGTCAAAAGTAAGCTCCCTTGATAAACTTCAGTTTTTCCTTTAAATAAAGGATGAAAAAAAGTTAAGAATATCAATACAATAGCTAATGGATAAATAGCTGTTAATAGAGGTATAGAAATAGCAATTAACTGTGTTAACCCGATGTTAGCAACGATTGCACTAAAACCACATAGACTAATAGCAAGTATTTTATAAGGTACCTTTGGAAATAGTTTATGAAAGAATGAAGAACAAGAAGCAACAAGTCCTACACTAGTTGTTAAACAAGCTACCGTAATCATTAATCCTAATAGTATTCCACCGTAAGCTCCAAAATAATAATTCGAGACTTTTACCAAAACAGTACCTCCGTTATCTAAGTGTCCAAGTTTTTCTACACTTGAAGCACCCATGTAAGAAAGAGCCGTATAAATGGTTATTAGGATAATCGCAGCAATTCCTGTTGCCTTTGCACAAATAGTCATAATGTGTTTTTTTGTTTTTGCGCCTTTTTCTTTAATAGCATTAATAATAATAATTCCAAAAACAAAAGCTGCAAGAGCATCCATCGTTAAATAACCTTCCTGAAATCCCTTGAAAAATGAGTGAATTTTATAGTTCTTCGTAGGTGCCTGAAAATCCCCAATCGGATTAATAAAAGCCACCGCTACAAGAATTCCAATAAATGTTAACTTAATAGGTGTTAGGAATTTTCCGATAATATTGATAGTTTTAACAGGGTTTAGTGAGAAAAAGCATGTGATGCTAAAAAAGATGATGGTGAAAATAAATAAAGGTATATGGTCTAGATCTTCCGCCAAAAAAGGTTTGACGCCTATCTCAAAAGAAACGGTTCCTGCTCTTGGTATGGAAAATAAAGGACCAATCGCTAAATAAAGTACGGTTGTAAATATAAGAGCAAACACAGGGTGTACGCGACTTGCTAGTGACTGTACATCATCTTTCCCTGAAAAACCAAATGCTAACACACCAAGTAACGGTAACCCAACTCCGGTTACTAAAAATCCGGCATTAGCTGACCAAATATTTATTCCTGCTGATTGACCAAGCATTGGTGGGAAAATTAAATTTCCTGCCCCGAAGAATAGAGCAAATAACATTAAACCAATAACTACTATAAATGAAAATGGCACTTTATCCGACATATAAAACCTCCATAAAATAACAACTTTCACTATTTTTATATAAATGAAACAAGAGGCCGAAAGAATGTACAGGGTTTTTTAGAGAACTTTTCGGCCTTTTTCTGTTTTGGCTTCTCGTGGCATTACGATAAATAGGAATTCGACTTTCCCTATAGCTCTCGAACATATGAGAAAAGAGAAAAAGATGCCCTAGGCATCTAATAAAACAAGTAAAATATCTCAATAACATCGTTAAAATAAGCTCTTGCTATTATAAGTAAATTCCTTTTTTTACGAGTTTTCCTATTCTAAATTATGCCCATGAGATAGGATGGACTTAAATCTTAAAATCTTTACATTTTGAATGAACACTCTTTCTTTTGTAGATATATCTAGTTTAGCTAACCTTACAATTTCATCTGGATTATTGATGGATTGGATGACTATAGAATTATTGATTATTTTATTGTTTTTTAATATAGAATAGTCTACCGTAAAGATCTTTAACTTTCCTACCTTATTTTTTACCATAACAACTATCTCCACATACTTATAAAATACTGGTACTAGAAATCAATTTTTATACAACTTTTTCTTTATCTAATTGAGATTCTATTGTTCTCTCCCTTAATCTCATTTCTTCATTTACTTTGGTGGCTTCCTTGAGGTATTCTGTCTTAAATCCACTCTTTACAGCCCAAACATAAAAAACAAGAGACAAACATGTAATGATCAGCATGTCCCAACCGTATGGAATAACATTTATTCCACCAAATTTTTCACTTCCTAAATATGAAATAACTATCATACATAATAAGTAAGTAACCATCCAAAGTCCTGCTAGGAAGTTCTTTTGAAATCCCTTCCATTTCAACTTTGCTTGATAATAAAAGTATATAGGAAGACCCATTATAATAATGAATAACACCTGTCCTGTAAGTGGCCATCTCGCCCAGTACAGAGTTAATGACGCAAATATAAAACCCAGTGGTGCAATAATACTTAATCCTTTTAGACGTAATGGTCTATAGAATTCTTTCCCCGTTCTTCTTAACGTCATAGCTGTAACAGGCCCTGTAATATAAGAGATTAATGTCGCAACTGAAATAATTTCAGCTAATACACCCCAACCTCTAAAGAGAAATAAAAAAATGAATGATACTGCTAAATTGAAAAACATTGCTTGACGTGGCACACCATAAATAGGATGCAATTTCCCTAAAACACCAGGTAAATATTTATTCTTTTCCATACCGTATATCATACGAGATGTAGTAGCCGTATAGGTGATTCCCGTTCCAGAAGGAGAAACAAATGCATCAGCGTACAATACAATCACAAGCCAGTTAATACCTAAAGCAATAGCCAAATCAGCAAATGGAGAGTTGAAATTAAGGTGACTCCATCCATGAACAACCATAGAAGGAGAAACTGCCCCAATAAATGCCACCTGTAATAAGATATAAATAACGGTAGCAATTAGAATCGATCCTACTACAGCTAATGGAATAGAACGCCCAGGATTCTTTGCTTCTCCAGCCATATTAATAGGGCTTTGAAAACCATTAAATGCAAATACAATACCGGACGTTGCTACCGCCGTCAGTACGCTTGCCCAACCATTTGGCGCGATGCCTTCTCCAGACGTAAAATTTCCACTATGAAAACCGGCAAATAGAAGTGATCCAATTGTTAAGCCAGGAATCACTATCTTAAAGATTGTGATGAGTGAATTTGCTTTGGAAAAGAGACTTACTGTCCAATAATTTAGTAAGAAATAAATAAGTAATAAAGCAGAAGCAATGCCTAATCCAGGTAAAGTAAGCGTGCCATTTTTCACTAAACTACTTGTCCACTTTGCCCATTCCCAGGGCCAAGAACTCATGTATTGTACAGATGCAACAGCTTCAACTGGGATAACAGATACAATAGCAATCCAGTTTGCCCAAGCAGCAATAAATCCAAGAAATGATCCATGAGAATATTGTGTATATTTAACCATACCTCCTGCTTCTGGAAACATAGATCCAAGCTCACTGTAAGAAAGTCCAATAAATAAAATAACAATCATACCGATAATCCAGGAAATAATAGCAGCAGGTCCAGCAATTTGAGCTGCTCTCCATGCCCCGAATAACCAACCTGAACCAATGATTGAACCTAGTCCAACCATTGTTAAAGAAAAAGTTCCCATCCTGCGATGTAAATGATTCATTTTTTAACCTCTCTCATATAAGTTGTAGTAATTATAGAAAGACTATTACATCCTCCAAAATCCCTTTCTTTATAAGGGAAGGATTATAGTAGATATTGTAGTCTGCTTAGCTTCAAAAGGAGTGGATACATCAGCGTAATTCGAAGAGATAGTGATACTCCTTTAAGTCATTAATAAGGATACAATGAGAGCAACTTTTTTTCTGTAGTTAGTTTATAAATATCTTCACTCCATTGAAGTGGAACTAAGAAAAGATAAACTAGTATTAAACGCTTTCATTTTTCTCCAGCGACATCGTATCTTTAATTTATACTAGGAACTATATAATCATACAGAAAACGACAAAAATTAAAAATTTTCTAAATTATTTTTTGTGAATGATTCGATAAGAAAGAAGTGCTTATTCTCCATTATTTAGATATAGAAACATTTAATGTTATCATATATGGATTTAAATATTTTTTACATATAAATAATTTAATGGATATTATTGGTTTTTTATGTAGATTTTTGTTTAATTCTGTAGTTTGTATCATAAAATGAGGCTTAATAAATCTTTGTTATTAGTTTAAATTCATATATTACTTTTATTAAAAGAAAAAGATAATAAGGTAATATAATACATTTTCGAGATGGGAATTACTCCAGCAAAAAATTCTCTTATGGAGATAATTTTTCACCAAAATACAATTAATTAATAACCATTATTAAATTGAAAGATAATTTAAATTAGGAGTGAGAAAATGAAGAAAATAGGGCTGATTAAGGGTCTAGGCAAATTTGGACGTGTCACATTCCCTAGTGAACTACGACGAACCTTAGGGATAAAAGGCAGTGAGAGTTATGTGGAAATGTTTATAGAAAATGAAACAATAATTATCGAAAAATGTGGTGAAAGTAAACCCTGTGCTATCACTGGTAAGGTAAGTGATAAAAATAAAGTGTATCTAGGTAATATCGTGCTAAGCTCAGAAGGAGAAAAGATTTTATTACAACAATTAATTGATATGAAAAAACAGATTGAATGACCATTCTTTCATTTTCACCTTCTAGGAGCTACATTCCTTTCAAAATATTTGGGTCGGCTCTTACGTTGCAATGCGACTTACTACTGTATTATATTCACACATTAATATGCTAAGGTTTCATATGTAGACTTATATAAAAGTGGTTATAAAAAACCAACACCAACTCCTGAAGTTTAAGATCAAGTATAGGCTTATAGCTCACATGTAATTAAAGATATCAAAAGATTAATTAAAACAAATAGGACCTTGAGAGGAGTAAGTTATATATCTTGCTCTTCTCAAGGTCTTTTTTTATTAATAAATAAAAATTACTTTTCTACAGCCACCCTTGGTTTTTCTTTACTTGTTGTTTTGAGTATAGAAAGTGACATGATTATAAATGAAGCCACACCTATCATTCCTAGAACAAATAAATAGCTTTCGATAGCATGCCCTGCAAAGTAGAAGATGTTACGTAGACCTTCTACGCTATATTTAAAGGGAACCCATGAATAAAACCAATCTTGAGTTACTGTAGGTAGAAACTCTGGAGGTAAATTTAATACCGGAATTGAGAAGAGAAAAAGTAAGATAAATAGTGGAACCCCTACTAATCCTAACCAATTTAAAATAGCGTTTTGAAGTAAATAAAACATAAATGCAGTAAAAAGTAAAAATAAGAATGTTGCCTGGAAGTCAGATATATTAACGTTTAATACATTATCAGTAAATAAAAGGACTGTAGAAGCAATGGCTGTTGCAAATAGTAGTCCTGCAACTAATTGAGCTAAAACAGATCGGGTACTTATACGGCCATTTGTAACCTTCTTCATAATAACAAAATGAATAACAGAACTAATAATGACCGCGATCCATATTATCTGTGTAAATAAAACAGGAGCATTCCCATTGGCTGTGTGATCTCCAACTTCGTTAATGGTTTCATTCTTCACAAGTAAAGGGCTGCTCAAAAGTTTTGCTTGCGAAGGAGTAATAGTAGCTTTTTTAGCTTCTAACTGGGTAAAAACTGTATCCTGAATTTGACCATTTATTTTAGAAAGCGATTGATCGATAACCTGTTTTGTTGTATTAGCAGCCGTGTAATGCATTCCTTGATTAATAATTACCTCTATCTCTGGCTTTTGTGGTGAAGGGGATTGAAGTGACATAATTTGTTGAGACATGCTCTCTGGAATGACAATAGTCGCATAGTATTTCTTTTCATTCATTGCACTGATAGCGTCTTCTCTTGTGTCAATCACTGACCACTTAAAGGGAATATCTTTATTATCTAGTAACGCTTCTCTATATTCCTCACCAGCATTTAGTTTTGTCTTATTAGGCAGTTCAGCACCTTTATCATTTACCACCAATGCAACAGGCAAGTCCTTCGGAGTGGGATTAACAATTGATCCTATGAAAGCAATACTGAAAATCATAACGACAATGATAATTCCTAGTAAGCTCCCCCAAAATCTTTTTTGTGAAAAAAAACTCTTAAATACGCACACGTAATCTCCCTCCTGAACATCTTGTTTTCATCGACAGAGCGTTGCATAAGAAACGCCCTGTTATATACAATGTAATTATATTCCTTATTCTCACATACTCAATAATCAATATTGCGCTATTTGTTATATATACAACACATGAGTCCTAAGTGTTAATTAAAAATGAAATCATAGACAGGTGATGAAAAAATGTTAAAGAAAACAGATTTGCGTGTTATTCGAACACGAAAAATGATTAAAGAATCGTTTATTGATTTAATTCAAGAGAAAGGCTATGAATCTATTACCATTAGGGATATTGCAGACAATGCATTAATTAACAGGGCTACCTTTTATCTTCACTATGTAGATAAGCAAGATTTGGTGGATAAATTAATTGACGAAGTTTTTGAGGAACTAACAGATATTATTAACCCTTGTATATACATTCAAAAGAAAAGGGTGAAAATATCAGAGTTTCAATCAATGATTGAAGCTATATTCACAAATATTTTCCACCATGCTACTTTTTATCAAATTATGTTAAGTGAAAAAGGGGTACATGGATTTAATGGCAAAATGCAAGGGGTTATTCTAGAGAAATTCAGAAAAGAATTCGCCACAATAAATTTACAAGAACAAAAATTTTCAACTCCTCCAGAATTATTAATACATTTCATTTCTTCAGCATTGATTGGTACTGTAGAATGGTGGGTTAATAATGATTTAGTCTACTCTCCTAAACATATGGCAGTGCAGTTAGTTAGCTTAATTACAATTGGTCCATTACAGTCTTCAGGTTTTGAAATTGAAGCATAAGATAAAATTTAACTTGTAAAGAGTTCCAAACTTACTTCAATAAGCAATTTTAAAAACATTAGCATCACCTAGGCTTTTATAAAAAATGGGATTATATCTAGGATAACTTCTAGAAGAGATCTTGAATGCAGATAGATATAATCCCTCACACTATCATTCTCATCTTTTAACTTCATTTCCAAATGTAAATTTCATTTTTTGAATTTTTTTTTGTAACATTCTTTTTTGGTGAAAATGGTAGCGTTGTCATATGTTTTAACATTCAAAAAAGCATTTGAGTGTTATAGAGACATATTATACATAGTGAATTTCTCACTTTTAAATAAAGATTCATCTGCCCTAAAAAAACATCTAAACTTTCTTATATCTTATAGTCCACTTATTTTTTTAAAACTTCCCAAAAATACCTCCTGAAATAAGTCTTGCTTTGATTTTATTAATATAATTTTAAGCATAATAATGTACTTATCTTAGTGAATGAATAGCCTTTAGTTTACCTCCTAAAAGTCTTGTAAAATAGTTATTAAATTATTCTTAAATTTCAAATAAAGTAATTGACAACCCAAAATATTGTTTGTAGAATCCATTTGTAGCTGATTTTTTTACAAATAGAGGTAATTATAGGTTAATTTTCTTCTATTTCGACTTAGTTAAATTTTACCATTGTGAAAAAGGGGTGGGAAAATCGTCCGACGATTAAATAAGTTTTTATTATTTTAAAGTAGTTTGTTTTATTCTTCATGATAGTTACTTATATTTGAACAATGAGGGGAGAAATAAAGGATGTCAGACGATACTTTATATAAAAAATCATATTTAAATAGATTAGGTGAATTAAAGGAAAGATCGCCAAAGGTTGCAGCAAAATTTATGCAGTTTGAACATGAAGTCTTTAATACGGGTACGATTCCTCCTAAAACAAAAGAGTTGATTGCTATTGCCGTGGCTCATACAACAGGATGTCCATATTGCATTGAAGCTCATGTAGCTAAGTATAAAAAACTAGGTGGAACTATGGATGAGATTTTAGAAGCAGTGACTGTAGCAGCTGCACTTAAAGCTGGTGCTGCAATTAGTCATAGCGTAAACGCCATCAATGCCTTTGAAAGAGAGTAGAATTTTTGATTTTGTGATTTTAGAACACTAAAAAGAGGTGTAGACCGCATGGAAAAGTTGATAGACAATCCTACTATTCCAAAAAGTAATTATTCTTCAATGATAGACTTGTTATCACATAAAGTGATGATACATCCTGAAAAAGTAGTCTACACATTTTTATCTAATGATAACCAAGATGAAACTAATATTACCTATCAAGAACTTCATATGTATGCTAAGCAAATCGCTGCTTACCTACAACATTTAGGTTTAGAAGGACAACGAGCTCTTTTAATGTATCCATCGGGGATAGACTATGTTAAAGCCTTTCTAGGATGTATCTATGCGAATGTAATACCCGTACCTGTGTACCCTCCCGGGTTAAGTCGAAATATGGAACGTTTAAAAGCAATTATGGATGATTCAGCTACTAATATCATCTTGACAACTACTCAACTGCATTCAAAAATAAGTTTTCATTTCTCAGATGAACTATCAAATATGAATCTAAAGTGGATTCCGATTGACGATATATCTTATGATTATCGGGATCAGTGGTCACAACCAAAGGTAGATAAAGAATCTTTAGCTTTTTTACAATATACTTCAGGATCTACATCTTCTCCTAAAGGAGTGATGGTCACTCATGGTAATATTTTGCACAATGAAGCCATGATCAAAGCAGCTTGTCAGCATAACGAGGATACAGTCATGCTCGGATGGCTACCAATGTATCATGATATGGGGTTAATAGGTAACATTCTACAACCACTATATCTTGGGGCTAAATGTGTATTTATGTCTCCAATGGATTTTTTACAAAAACCTTTTCGATGGCTAAGTGCTATTTCAAAGTACAAAGCAACTATTAGTGGTGGACCCAATTTTGCTTATGACTTATGTCTAAAAAAGATTACAGATGAACAAAAGGTGCAGCTTGATTTGAGTAGTTGGGAAGTTGCTTTTAATGGGGCTGAACCCGTGCGGTATGAAACTATTCAAAAGTTTGCCCAGGCTTTTAAAGATTGTGGTTTTAAACTAAATCAATTTTTTCCGTGCTACGGTATGGCTGAGGCAACTTTATTTATAACAGGTAATGAAAAATTAACAAAGCCTGTCTCCAAAGGCTTTTGCAAAGAAAGTCTTTTAGAAAATAAAGCTATAGAGCGACCTGTAAGTTCTGAATATTCAGTAAAATTAATTGGTTGTGGTATGACTTGGCTTAATCAAAAAGTAGAAATTGTTAATACTGATTCCTTATCCAAGTGTGCATCAAATGAAATAGGTGAAATTTGGGTTAAAGGAGACAGTATAGCAAAAGGATATTTTGGACGGAAACAAGAAACAAATTATGCGTTTAATAATATAGTAAAAGACACAAATGAAAATGGCTTTTTAAGAACTGGGGATTTAGGATTTTTTCATGAAGGCCAGCTTTTTGTAACAGGTAGACTAAAAGATGTCATTGTATTAAGAGGGAAAAACCATTACCCACAAGATATTGAATTAACTGTGGAAAAAGCAGATCAAGCTATTATTTCAGGAGCCAGTGCTGCGTTCTCTGTTGATATTAATGGGGAAGAAAAGTTGATTATAGTTGCCGAAATTGAACGTAAATATAGGCCTAGACCACACAAAGAAAGAGAATTAAAAGGTTATTTAGACAGTGTTTTAAGGAACATCCGTCAACAAGTAATGGAGGAACATGAAGTTCAGCCATACACTATTTACCTTTTAAAGACTAGCAGTATACCAAAAACATCTAGTGGGAAAATCCAAAGAAGTGCTTGTAAAAACGCGTATTTAAATAATGGTTTAGAGGTGTGGCATAATTAAATTCGTTCTTTTCCCTCTTTTCCTAATAAACTCATCCTACTATGCATAATGTACTTACTATTGTTGAAGGAGGGATGTTAAATGGGAAATTCATATAACACAATTGTAATCGGTGCCGGGCAAGCAGGACTAGCTATTGGCTATTATTTAAAACAAAAATCTCTTTCATTTTTAATTATAGACTCTAATAGTAGAGTTGGGGACTCTTGGCGTCATCGTTACGATTCTTTAACCTTGTTTACACCTAGATCTCATAGCGCTCTACCGGGAATGAATGTAGAAGGGCCACCACATGGTTACCCTAACAAAGATGAGATTGCGGATTATTTAGAAAACTACAGTCGTTATTATGATCTTCCAGTCCAACTGAATACATCAGTTATTAATCTATTTAAAGAAAATAAGAAGTTTCACCTCGTTACCAGTAAAGGAAATTATGTAGCAAAAAATATAGTAGTTGCAACTGGTCCCTTTCAAAAACCCTTTGTACCAAATATTGAGAAAGATGTCTCAAAAGACATTTTCCAGATTCATGCAGCTCATTATAAAAATCCAACTCAATTAAAGGAAGGAACGACTTTAGTAGTGGGTGCCGGTAATTCAGGGGTACAGATTGCAACGGAGTTAGCCGAAAGCAGAGAAGTTTATCTATCTGTAGGTAAACAAATGAAATTCCTACCCTATACCTTACTGAATAGGAGTATTTTTTGGTGGTTCCAAGTGCTTGGAGTATCAAAAGCAACTATCCATTCAAAATTGGGGCAGTTTATGAAAAAAAATGATCCAATTATAGGAAAAGAGTTAAAACCACTGCTAAGTAGAGGAGCTGTTAACAAGGTTTCAAAAGTTTCAAAGGCAGACGGTAAGAGTTTAATTTGTCAAAATGGCGAGAAGGTCCAACCAGAGAATATCATCTGGGCCACTGGTTACCACAATGATTACGAATGGATTGAAGTCCTTAATATAATTGATAAAAACAATAATGTGATTCATGACCGAGGCATAACAAAAGAAAAGGGTCTTTACTTTCTAGGGTTATCATGGCAATACCGAAGAGGTTCCGCCTTATTATTAGGGGTTGGAGAAGACGCCAAGTTCTTGGCAAATCATATAACTTAATTGATATGAAAAGTTTTAGTGGGGGTCCTAACTATGGAAAACGATAAGATTTTTACGATGATAAGAGAGTCTATTTTAGTTTTTTCACCTTTAAAAGAAACGGATATTAAAATAGATAGCAATTTGTCCGGAGATTTATCACTGGATTCAACTGATCGCCTAGAACTTGTTTTAGATTTAGAGCAAAAGTTAGATATTAGCATTCCAACTGAGGACTATGGCTGGTGCAAAACGATTGAGGACGTTGTGTTGTTAGTAAAACAAATACAAGCTCAGAACACTAAGGAGGCTATTAAATGAACTTATCTACTCAGTTAAAAGAACTAGGATTATCCCCATTAAATACATTAGTCGGTAGTGCTCATAACCTTTATAAAATGCCTTTTGATACAGTAAATGAATATAAAGGTAGCGTTATCGCAGATAACTTTAACTATCATTATGAAAACAACGAATTTTATCGTGATTTATGTAAGAAGAAAAACATTAGCCATCAGGATATAAAGGGTTTTAATGATTTAGCGAAAATCCCTTTAATTCCAGTTCAAACATTTAAACAATGCGATTCTCACCTTCTTATGACATCGAAATTAAACGAAGTTGAATTCGAAATGAGAAGTACAGGGACAAGTGGGATTCCTAGTGTATCTCGTCGTGATCGTTTAACGATGGACAGTGCATTTGATAGTGTTGTAACTACCTATAGAGAGTTCTTTAAGTTCTCCAGAGGGATGGGATTATTCCTTTTCCCACCAACTGAAGAAATGCCTGAAATGGGAATGGTAAAAGCACTGAATGTTTTTGCTGGTTTATTAGATGGTAGCGTTAATTTAGTAAAGAAAATAACATTCAACCCCGAAAAAGCTGTAGAAGCCTTACAAAGTTGGGATGGAAAACATACTAGACATATAGTAGGCCCTCCATTTTTAGTATATAGATTAATTAAATATTGTATGGATCGCAATATTAAACTTAATTTAGAAAAGAATAGCTTTATTATTACGCTTGGAGGATGGAAAAGGTTCACTGGTGAAGAAATTCCACGAGCAGAATTTAATGAGCTTTGTCATGAATACTTAGGCGTTCAATCAAACAATGTAAGGGATATGTATGGATTAGTAGAAGCTAATATGCTTGCAGTAGAATGCCATAAACAAGAAAAACATATTCCACCATGGGTCCACGTTTCTATGCGTAACCCACACAATGTCTTAGAAGAAGTTGAATATGGAGAAAGGGGCATTATGGCTATTTATGATCCAACTTCTATTTCGTATCCAGGCTTCATTCTGACAGAAGATGTTGGCTATTTAAGAAAAGATACATCTTGTGAATGTGGTCGTAATGGACAGACGTTAGTATATATTTCAAGGATGCCAGGTGTAGAAGTAGGTTGTTGTGCAATTAACCTTGAAAAGTTTATCGAAGAAAAAGAAAAAGGCATGGCTATCAAAGGAGGAATTTAAAATGTTCAATGATATAATCTGTGACCATTTTATGAATCCTAGGAATATTGGTGAACTTACAGATGCGGACTATGTGATCGAAATCAGTAATCCTATTTGTGGTGATACAGTACACATGTATTTAAGGTTAAACCAAGGGGTTATCTCCGATGTAGCTTATAGAGCTTATGGATGCTCTACGTCTATTGCTACAGCAAGTATTGTTTCAGAAAAAATAGTTAGTATGTCTAAAGCTGAAATTTCGTCTATTATACGCGATGATGTTGTTGAATGGTTAGGTGAGTTAGAACCTTCACAGCTTCATTGTGTTGATATCGCTTTAAATATTCTAAATCAGTGCGCAAATCCAACAAAAAAGAAATTTGAACAGAAAGAATTTCTGGTTGAAGGGGAAGGTGCATTTTAACAATGCATACACCTATTTATTTTGACTATAATGCCACTACTCCTATTGATCCAAGAGTACTAGAAGGTATGTTACCGTATCTTCAAAATCATTTTGGAAATCCGTCGAGTACTTATTCTATAGGGTATCGCGCTAAAGAGGCCATTGAAATAGCACGTAAAGATATAGCTAATCTTATTGGTGTTGAGGATAGTAATATATTTTTTACAAGTGGTGGATCTGAGGCAAATTCCACTATATTAAAGGGCATAGCAGCTGAAAATTCAAAGAGGAAGCATATTATTACAAGTGCAATTGAACATCCAGCTATCTTAAAAACTTGTGATTACTTAAGAAAGCATCATGGATTTCAAATTACCACAATACCTGTCAATTCGGCTGGTATTGTGAATCTTAATGATATCGAAAGAGCTATAACTAGCCAAACAGTTCTTGTTACAGTCATGATGGTAAATAATGAAATTGGATCTATACAGCCTATAAAAGAAATAGGTAATCTGTGTAAAAAGCACAATATTCATTTCCATTGCGACGCAGTACAGGCAGTTGGGAGAATACCTGTTAATTTAAAGGAACTTCCAATTGATAGTTTATCCATGTCAGCACATAAAATTTATGGACCTAAGGGAGTAGGGTGTTTATATTTACGTGAAGATGTGAATATTCCTCCTCTTATCCTTGGAGGATCTCAAGAATTTGGTATGCGTTCTGGAACAGAAAATGTAGCAGGTATTGTCGGTTTTGGGATTGCTGCAAAAATAGTTCAAGAAGATCTATACTTAAATTTTACAAAGATAGAGTACCTACGTGACTTATTCTTAACTAATCTCCAAGCAGAAATTGAGGATTGTTTAATAAACGGAGACATACATGCTAATGTTCCCTCCACGATAAACATTCAATTTTCTGGGATTAGAGGGGAATCCTTAGCCAGTATGTTAAATGAATTAGGAATTTGTGTATCTATTGCTTCCGCATGTAGCTCTACTTCATCAAAACTTTCACATGTATTAAAAGCAATTGGAAAGACAGATGACGAGATTAGAAGCTCAATTCGTATAAGTATAGGAGCACTAACCACTGAAGATGAAATAAATCAGCTAGTTAGATATTTAAAGCATTCTGTTGTGAGATTACGTTCTTTCTCACCTAAATATCAAATACCTGTATAGGAATATTAAAGTGAAAAATAATGATTATAAGGTAGTGAGACTATATGAATGAATTAGTATTTAAGCAGTTTAAAGTGGCAAAGGATTACTTTATAAGAAATGTAGAATCTATTTCTAAAGAAGTAGCAAGTGTTCAGCCAGATGGTTTTAACAATACAATTCATTGGCATGTTGGTCATGTATTAACATTCACTGAGCAATTAATGTTTGGCTTTCCAAAAAAAACGACTTACCTTCCAGCAAACTATATCGAATTGTTTGGTAATGGTACAAAACCAGCTGATTGGAAGGATGAGGTGCCTAGCTTAGACGAATTGATTATTCAGCTCAAGGATCAGGCCATTCGTCTTCAGCAAATTCCAAATGAACAATTAAAGGAAACACTTCAAAAACCATTTATGGGATTTGAAACTTTTGAAGAATTAGCAGGTTTGGCCGTATTACATGAATCCAATCATTTAGGACACATTCAAGCAATGAAACGTGTTGTTGAATATGAAAATGTAAAAAACTAATCAATGTAGATACAAATAAAAATACCTTCTAACAGTTTATATTAATAAGTTCTAAACAAAAACAAGCATTTGTTTTCAAAGGCTTGTTTTTTTGTTTAGATAGTTCTGCTACGTCTGTATAGTAAACACTCTAATTATAAAGGAGATAAGATATATGACCATTTATAATAAACTAATTAGAGACCGCATACCCGAAATTATTCAAGAATTCGAAGGCGAGTGTGTGGTTGAAGTTTTAACAGAACAGGATTATTTAATAGAACTTCAAAGGAAAAGTCAGGAAGAATTAAATGAGTATTTAGCAGCTTCTAACTCAAATGAGGCTATAGAAGAACTTGCAGATTTATTAGAAGTAATCTATGGATTAACAAAGTGTCATGGATTTTCCATCGAAGATTTGGAGAGAGTTAGACGACATAAAGCTGATAAAAGAGGAGTCTTTGATAAAAAATTATTTCTAGTGGAAGTTCGCAAGAAGGAGTAAATTTAATCTCATTAACGTTGTGAAACAATATCAAATATACCGTCGGTAGAAGTATAGTTTATAATCATTTTACATACCTTTCTAGTTATGTAATTGTATCTATTTCACTAATATTATCCAAAAAACCTATTTAATTGATTATATTTCCATATTTAACAGTCGACATTTATTGGATAAAATAATTTTTGACAAACCCTATAAGCATTATCTGGTATTTATATTTTGGGATTTTTTATGAAAGGTCACTTAAAAGGCATGCGTATTAATACGCATGCCTTTTAAGATTTCTTATTTTTATTAAACACAATTTATTATAAGTAAGTTTACGTAATTACTTATCGATTTTTACTTAATTCTGTGTTTGGGTATAGAGGCTATCCTTGTATAGATAGGTCTGCACAGTTTCTCCACATCTATTTGATATAAATGGTGGGCAGCAGTACTTATTACAATGAAAGGGTGTATATATGAAAAAGTTACTATTTGTCGCGGTATCTCTCTTAACTATGATTTCTTTGGTAGCATGTAATAAGGATTCTGAATATAAGCAGATGAAACACGACATGGCAAACATGGACCATAACGATTCTTCAAAAGAAAAACAACAAGTTGCCGTACAAACCGATTGGAAGTTTGAACATTATCCTCAGGCTAATACAACCAATCAGTTAACAATCACAATCAAAGATAATAAAGGGAAGCCTATTTCCGAATTTGAGGTAAATCACGAAAAGAAAATGCATCTGATTGTTGCAACCAAAGACTTGTCAAAATATCAACACATCCATCCTACTTATAAGGGAAAAGGTGTGTTTACAGTACCTGTTACGTTTACTCAGGGAGGATCATTTAAATTAATTGCTGACTTTGTACCGAAAGGACAATCGGATACAGTTCAAATGCATACGGTTTCTGTTAAGGGAAATACATCAGCCCCTGTTAGCCTTATACCTGATAAGAAATTATTAAAAACTGTTAATGGAAATCAAGTGTCTCTTAAAATAGATAGCCAGCTAAAAGCGAATCAGGAAACTATGCTAAATTTTCATTTTGAAGACGCTAAAACCAAACAGCCTATTCAGGATTTACAACCATACCTTGGAGCTGTAGGACACGTTGTCATTCTAAATCAAGACGCAACAAAATATCTGCACGTACACCCAATGGATGAAAGGATAAAAGGATCTAAAGCTATGTTCCATACCACATTTCCTTCACCTGGCATCTATAAAATTTGGGGAGAGTTTCAGCGTAGTAACAAAGTCTTTATAGTTCCATTCGTAGTGGAAGTTAGTAAATAACTAAAAAAGAATCTGTCTCTGTGAGTCATTCGTCAATCATTCTTTCTGTATAAACTACTTCAGGTAAATTAGATCATCCAAAATGCACTTATATTACAAGAAGGAACTACTGTTGGGGGACAGTAGTTCCTTCTGTTTTTAGACTGTATAACCTATACTTGTTCAGTTCACATAATGGATGTTATAGGTATCAGAGGGACCGTTAATAATTTTGTGTAAATACGAATTCCCTTTTCTTATAGACGTTATTCACTAGTTTGTTTTAAACATCATTTGTAGCTCTGCGCGAGCTTGGTCAAAACCAATGTGAAATCTTGTCGCAAAGCGCTGATTATACTGGTCAAATTGGGAAACGAGGAAGCGTTCAAGTGACTCTTTCTTTGAATTGGTTGTGGTGACTTAATTCTACAAGAAAATGTCTTCCTTTTTGCATTTATTCATTTACACAAAATATTTCACGCTCTCCTTTTTGCACCAGAACCATTAAAATCATTATATACATCCACTTCTATACTAAGGAGTATAGAAGTGGACCACCTGGTAAACAGAAAAAGATTATTCGTTTCTTTATATGTTACAAAAATATTTGCATCAGAACTTTTTAATGTATATTATTGATACCCTTTTGTACCAAAATTGGTTACTTTCACTTGTACAAAATAATTTATAGAAGTTTGCGAGAAAATCTCATCCCAATTTTTTTTATGATTTCTCCAATAATTAGGATATTTATTATGAACATAAGAGCCTAGTTGTATCGGATCTATTTTATATTTTTTTTGAAGAGTATTCATGGCATGTCTCATATCCTTCTCCATTTTCTTCTCGATAACTTCTTGTACTTGATGTGAGTACGGTTTCCCAAAGGAATTCTCATGTGGATCCCAATCTTCCGATATCTTTCCTTTAGCTTTAACGAATATATTAAAGGATAGTCGTCCATCTTTTATCTCAGGATTAACTTTACTATTTAGTGATAGAATTTCATATGTTAAGGGTTTTTTATCTATTTTGGAGGGTATGACCCCGCCTTTAGTTTCACCTTTTAACCATTGTATACTTTGAACATCCTTAGGAGAGATAAACCCCTTTAATCTTTGTTTTTTCGCATCGATAATGCCTGCACCATCGTATATGATTTCTCCTTTATTAGTACGAAGAGCTTGGATAAGGAAGCTTGTCTTTGCTTGCAGATATTCGGAGGCTTTTCCTAAGCGCATAGGAGTCAAAATTTTCCCATTATAAATTTCATTTCGGGAAATATCAAAGATTTTTTCAGAGGATATTTTCTTTTTTACAGGCATTTTAATAGCCATACTGGCTTTACCTTTAGTAAGTATAACGTATGAACTTCTTCTTACTTCATCATCGCGTATAAAATGATTAATTAAACCTTTAATATTTCGATGCTTTGCTAAGTTTTCACCAATTAAGAATACTTTTAAATGTTCGCTGTAAATTCGATCTTCTTTTAAAGCCACATTACTTACAGCTTCTAATAAATTTTTCCCTACAGATTGTACGATAATTGTTTGAGGTACACCTGTACCGTTAGAATCCATAGAACTTTGGGGTAATAGAATCTGGTAAATTAATTCAATCTTTTTATCCTCGCGTTCATCAAGTGCTAGTCCACTAACAAATGAAAGTCGTTTCAAATCTTTTACATCCCAACATCCAGTAAGAAATATACATATAATAAAGATGAAGAGTCTTTTTTTTACATTAAATTTTTTTATAGGGAAACCCTCCTTTTTCTACTCAAAAAAAATTGAACAGTATAGGTAAAAGCCATACTTATAAAGGAAAATAAAAAACCATAATTCAGCACATGGCCAAATTTAAAAAAAGCAATGATACTATTAGGAATAAGGCAACTTATAAAAGGTACAAGGAATAGAGTCAACAAAATGTAATTCTTTCTAGATGAACGAATGATGGTTTTAATACCAATATTTGTAGTACTAAGCACGCTAGTGGCTGTTGAAAAAAATTGAAATATCCAAATGGTAAGTAAAAACATATCAAATCTTTGAAAAAAAACACCTTGAATTTCGAATGATTGAATTAATGAAATGGTAGGCCAAGTAAGAGTAATTGTCTCTGAAACCCCCATTGCCCCTATAACACATATAAGGGAAGTTATGTAGAATAATGTGGGTAGAGTTAAGCCAATAATAAGTGCTTTTTTGGCACTTTCTATTTTTTGCATAAAAGGAATTAAGATAAAAATCACTTCAAAACCAGAAAAGTATACAAAGCCATCTATATATGGGGTCCATGAAGAAAATATATTTTTTTCTAAGATAGGGTGAAGGTTAGAACTCTCAAAAATCTTTAAGCTAGATCCCATTAAAAAGAAGTATACAAAAAAAGTAATTGGAAATAAGAAGGAAAAAACTTTACTTATGGAATACATACCTCCCCTTACATGATAAATAGCAACCAACAGAAAAACACCTATAGTAACAAAGATAGGAGTGTTAGATAATAAGAAAAACTGAATAATCTCTGCTAATCCTCTTACTTGATATATAACTAATGTTAAGAAATAAATAACTAATAATATATTTAAGAACCTTCCAAAAATTTCTCCAAAAATCATCTGATTTAATTCAAAAATTGTTTTAGTAGGAGTTTTACATGCTACATGTAACATTAGTAAGCTAACAATGATAAAGGCAATACCAAGAATAAGTACGATGATCCAGCCATCAGGAGAATGCAATTTTGTTGTAATTGTTCTTGGTAAGACAAGAGTTCCATTACCAATAGTTGTACATGTTATAAAGATAGCCGTTTGAAGCATGGTAAGTTTTTTAGTCGTTTTAATCATAATTTCACCTTTGCTTTTTGGATGAAAGTCGCTTTGGTTTTTGAGTATGAGTTGGTAGGAGTTTTAAAGGTAAACGAAGAAGTGCATCTTTTAGGTCTTTTCGGTCTTTTGCTAGAATAGGCTCATAAAATTCATATTTAAAACTTTCTAGTTGGCATAAGTGACCTATTAAAAGTAGAAAACCCATAATGACGCCAAACAAGCCAAAAATACTAGCACTAATCATATTAATAAACCTTAGAACTCGTAAGGATAAGCTAAATTCATACTGTGGTATCGTAAATGATGCTGTAGCTGTCACTGCAACAATAACAACCATTAGAGCACTCACAATATTGGCCTGGACAGCAGCTTGTCCAATTACTACTCCGCCTACCAATCCCAAAGTTTGACCAATGGGTTTAGGAAGTCTTAAACCAGCTTCTCTTAATAATTCAATTGTAATTTCCATAAGTAAAGCTTCGACTAAAGGTGGAAAAGGTACATTTTGGCGACTTCCAGCTATAGCAAGGGCCATAGTAGTTGGTAATAACCCAGGATGAAAAGCAACAAACGCAATATAAAGACCAGGTAAAAAAATAGTAATAAATATAGATAAATAACGAAGAATCCTTAATAATGTACTTGGAATCCAGCGTTGATAATAGTCATCTGGGGTTTGTAAAATTCCATCAAATGTAATTGGGGCTATCGTTGCAAAAGGTGTTCCGTCTAATAAAATTCCTATTTTACCTTCTAATAAAGCAGCAACAACTCGATCAGGTCGTTCTGTTGTTTGGACTTGTGGAAAAATGGAGTAAGGATAATCTTCAATAAGCTGTTCAATATATCCTGATTCCATAGGATCATCAATTTTAATATTATTAATACGCTTTATCATATCTTCAACTAACTCTCGGTCTGTTAATCCTTTAATAAATAACAATGCAATTTTCTTTTCATTTCGTTCTCCAACAAGCATTTCTTTAATAGTCAAATTAGGATCATTGGCTCTTTGGCGAATAAGTGCTGTATTTGTACGAAGCTCTTCAATAAAACCTACTTTTGGTCCACGAAGCATCGATTCGTTTTCAGGATCTTCTAGGGAGCGTTGTTGTACCTTTTTCATTTCAATAGATAGTCCAGTTGAATAACCTTCTACTAATAGCACACCATTACCTTGAAGTACTGCCTTTCCAATCTCTGAAAAAGTTCTTAGTTGATCAGTCTTAATTCCTAAAATAGAAGAGGAGATACATTTTATTAAATTTTGTTTCAGGCAAAATTCTTGATGCTGAAGAGGACGAACAACTTGGTCTGAAATTAGCAAAGTTTCTGTTAACCCTTCTGTAAGAATTAACATAGCAGGAGTTTTACCTTGGCCAATAGAGAAATCTTGAAATAAAATGTCACTACTTTGCCCAATACCATTTTTTAAATAGGCAATATTAGAAGCTAGATCTTCTTTTAGAGATGTTTCTTCTTTCGTCATAATATACTCCTTATTAATAAGTAACTTATGCCATATTTTGTGTATTTTTTTTATACTTATACTTTTAAATTATAATTTAACAAAAAAAGGAGCGTGATGAGTACGGAAAATCACTTTTTTATTCAAATAGAAATATTACCAGCCTGACATCATTTTATTAACGGTAAGATGTTACCTACAGTAAAACCTCGGTTTTCGTGATTTAGTGGAAATGATGGCAGAACACGGATCACTATTGCTCACACAACTAATATGCGTTTAGTACATCAATATGAACCTGGACTAGATGAACGAGTACGATGTCATCTTAAGACAACTAATAATTCCTGGAGAGTTGATGAAAAATATGTGAAAGTAAAAGGTGAATCGATGTATCTGTATCGTGCCGTTGATCCAGAAGGAAATACGATTGATTTTTATTTAAGTGAATCAAGAGATAAACGATCCGCCAAGCGCTTTTTTAAGAAAGCCTTGGCTTTTTCGCACGTTTCTATGCCTCGTATGATAACAGTAGATAAGAACCTAGATTATCCCATTCCCTTTCAAGAGTTAATAAAAGAAAAGCTATTGTGAATTTTTTTAAAAGCCACAGCAATTTACATATTTATTTTTGATAAGATCAAAGGGAATATTGAATTACCTATAAAAGATGAACTAATGAAAAATATTGGAGTTCGTAAAAGTATAACTTTTATGAACGGTATATTTTGTGTTATTGTTAAATTTATACAAATAATCCTATTTCAAATTTGGGTTTAAATATTATATCTATAATTGCATAAAAAAACCTATTCCCTTGTGCTGTTATGTGGGAATAGGCTCAATGAGTTAAGATGACATTTCGAAAAATCTCCAATTAACATGCCTTTTTTATTTTACAACAATTCAAAGTGGAAAGCGATTACATTTTTGTTTTAAACACAAAAAAATCGTAGCTTAGAAAGGATGGCGGACTTGTTGGAGTTTGGTTTCAAGAATCAATATGCACACGTATATTATTTTTCCTTTATCAATTCCCATATCCCTATTTACATAATGAAAAGAAAAGCTACTGATAAAGGATCAGTAGCTTTTCTTTTCATTATGTATCTTATCAGATTCAGCTCCATCCGTATATAAATCCCATTATTATACATAATAATAAACAAATATACTTTCTCAAAAGGGGCTTTGGATAGTGAATAGAGAACAAGTCATCGATATTTATCAAGATGTTCTAGAAAAGAAAAGAAAACGTTTTCCTAACTATTTCTTTGTAGGTAATGAAGGAAAAAAATATATGCGCTATATGACATGCTATCTACTTGAGCAACGATTATCGATTCCTATTCACGAGATTCCTCTACAGGTAACGGCAGGCACTTTATGGTCTAACCGTCTTAAACCACCTGCTATGCTTTATGAATGGAATTATTACGAAGTCATTGATAACGCTTATCCAGGAAGATTTAAAGCTTGGCAGTTTCAACAAGTTCCTGATAAATATTGGGATGGAGACGAAGGAAAAAAACGAGCTATTGAAGCAGTAAAGTACGTAATAGAGGAAAAACTAAAAATCCCTCTTAAAGAGATTCCTATTCAGGTTAATATTCACTTTTTTAGTCAACATAGCCTGAGAGGTGTCTTTTCCCTGTTCGGCCAATCCCCTTTTCAAGTAGTAGAGGCTGTTTATCCTGGAGTCTTTAAACCTTGGCAATTTGCTCATGTTCCCATGAATTGTTGGAAAAATGAAGAATACGTTCGGGAGGCAATGGTCGATTTTTTATTCAGACAGCTTCATTTCTCTTCTTATGAGGAGGCTTTTCTCAAATTAAAAGGAAGTCATTTCACCGATTTTCAGTTAACTGGTCTCTTTCAAATGGCGTTTGATTCCAGAATGAACAATGTGAAGGAGTGGATAAAAAACCAGTTAATGAATATAGACAATGAATTATCTTATGTGAATCTTCATTAATAAAAGAACCAATTGAAACGAATAGCCTGAACTACATCTCTATTATTTCCATTTCCTTTTTTCAAAAAGCGATTTATAAGTATGCAGTTACTTGCTTTGATTCCTCTTCTTTATAAAAAGATATGCAGATTCAGCAAAAAAAAGAAAAAGAAGAAAAAAGAGCACAAATAATTCGGCAACTTCCATTACTCGAAAAGGACTCAAGGCGTTGTACAACGCCTGAGAAACATCAAATCCTTGAAGAATATCAATGCCTAAAGAAAACCCCATTAAGCATCCCATCATTAAAAGGCTAATACCTATGATTTTCATATCAATCACGCTCCATTTAATAGGTTTTTCTTTTTCTTCTATGATGATACATAAATATTTATTGTTAATTTTTACATAAAAAGTTTCTATATGGTTAAATTAATAAAAATTTAAAGAAGGGTGCTTAAATCTATGCCTTCGTTTTTTAAAGATCGCAAACCAAAAAAGAAACGATCACAGAGTGAAGAAAATCAAACTCCTGATCATCAAATAGAATGGATACAATTTTCATTATCAGACAACCTTAACATGATTAAGCAGAAAACCGGAAATAGTTCAGATGTCGTTATTCGTGAGATAAAAATGGGAGGGGCTTCCGACATAAAAACAGCGATTGTCTATGTAGAAGGAATTGTAGACAATCAGTCGATTCAAGATTATCTACTGCAATCTATGATGAAGGATGATCATAAAGAAGAATTAAATCAGCACAATGCGATAGACCTCCTTTCTAAAGATATAATGACAATTGGAAACATATCCTTCATCACTAGCTTGGATGATTTATTTGCATCTTTAATGGCAGGAGATACTCTTATCCTAGTGGATGGAGTAAAACAAGCACTGAGTGCTAGCACCAAAGGTGGAGAAAAACGTTCCATCGCGGAATCTACTACTCAAATGGTGGTGCGAGGACCAAAAGGGGCCTTTACCGAGTCTCTTGGGACCAATACAGCTATGGTACGCCGCATCATTAAAACCCCTGATTTATGGATGGAGTCTTTAAAAGTAGGACGCGTAACAAAGACAGATGTGACATTTATGTACATACATGGCATTGCCAATGATAAAGTCGTTAAAGAAATTCGTCAGCGATTGAAGCGAATTGATATCGATAGCATTTTGGAATCAGGTTATATTGAACAACTAATAGAGGATCAAACATTCACCCCTTTTCCAACTATGTACAACACGGAGAGACCTGACGTTGTAGCAGGAAACCTACTAGAAGGGCGGATTGCTATATTTGTGGATGGAACCCCCTTTGTACTGATTGCACCTGCTTTGTTCATGCAATTCTTCCAATCGGCTGAAGATTATTATGCGCGTTTTGACATTGCAACCTCAATTCGTCTTTTACGTATTTTTATGTTTATGATTTCGCTTATCGCGCCTGCTACCTATGTCGCGGTAACAACCTTCCATCAGGAAATGGTACCAACCACGCTCATTGTAGCAATTGCGGCACAGAGGGAAGCTGTTCCTTTTCCAGCATTTGTGGAAGCCCTTCTTATGGAGCTAACCTTTGAAATCTTACGAGAAGCAGGGATACGTTTACCTAAAGCTATTGGTTCAGCCGTATCCATTGTCGGGGCCCTTGTAATTGGTCAAGCAGCCGTTCAAGCAAGTATTGTGTCACCAGCAATGGTTATCATTGTATCGATCACAGCCATTGCCAGTTTTGCCACACCTTCTTTTGATATGGCGATTTCAGCTCGCTTAATTCGGTTTTTGTTTATGATTGGCGCAGCAACATTTGGTTTCTATGGCATCATTTTATGCCTTTTAATGATGGTTGTACATTTATGCAGTTTACGTTCGTTTGGGGTACCTTATATGGCTCCATTTGCTCCCTTCATCCCTGTAAACAATGGAGATACCGTTATAAGATTACCGTGGTGGACACTGAGACAAAGACCGCGATTAATTACTGCTAACACGATTCGAGAAGGATCAAATCAAAACCCGCACCCCCCTGCATCTCGTGGTATGGTGAATCGTGATTTTGAAGAAGGTGACAACAATGAAGCGTAAAGGAGTTTTTCTTTTATTGATGATGACGGTAACCATCTTGCTCACCAGTTGTTGGAGTAAAAAAGAGTTAACTGACCTTGCTATCGTGGCAGCTCTGGGCGTCGATAAAACAAAAGATGGAAGATATCACATAACGCTCCAAATTATTAATCCAGGGAATGTGGCTGGTATACAAGGAGGGGGAGGCGGTACTCAAAGCCCTCCTATTACCATTTATTCAGCTTCAGGAGACAATGTAGTCGAAGCAAGTAGACGGGCTTCGGGCAGAATTTCTCGACGATTGTATTATGCTCATACAAACTTGGTCGTGGTTGGTGAAAAATTGGCTAAAGAAGAAGGGCTTGATACATTAATTGATGCGTTTGATCGAGATCCAGAATTTCGAAATACTTCCACCCTCGTGATTGCCAACCATTCGTCTGCAGCTGATCTAGTGAAAACGTTAACGCCGGTTGATAAGATTCCAGCGAATAAAGTGCTGAAAACCTTAGAATTTACGGAAAGAAAATGGGGAGAGAATGTAAAAACATCGCTTCAAGAGGTGATGAAGAGCCTTGAATCTCCCGGAAGTGGAACTGTCGTATCAGGATTTCGTCTAGATGGAAATCCCCAGCAAGCACAAAAGCTGGATAACCTTCAGGAAAGTGCACCCGAAGCAACGCTTCGTGCTTCTGGAATTGCTGTCTTAAAACAGGGAAAGCTAGTAGATTGGTTGTATGGAAAACCAGCAAGAGGAACGGTATGGATTCTTGATAAAATCCAAGGAACGGATATTAATATTGATTGGGCAGGAAAGAAAGAAGCTATTGCTTATCAAACTGTACGACAAAAAACAAGTGTGTCTGCTCAAGTGAAGAATGGCAAACCTCATATTTCTGTTCATACACGTGTTGAAGGAGATATCGGTGACATGGAGGTACCTGTTGATATCACCAATCCAAAGGTCATTACAAAAATCGAACAATCCGTGAGGAAAGAAATTAAAAAAGAGCTAAAGACAGCTATTGAACGTGCCCAAAAAAACAAAACGGATATTTTGGGATTTGGAGAAGTAGTTCACCGTACTAGACCAAATCAATTTAAGAAAATGAAAATGGAATGGAATGATGTGTACTTTCCGAAGTTAGATGTAGATATTACAGTGGAAGCCTATATACGTCGAGCTGGCTTACGAAATAAATCGTTTCTTTCAGGGGTAAAAGAGAATCAAAAGTAAAAAAAGGGGGTGCCAGTGAATGGAGAAAGCTAAAATTAGTGCTAGTCAGCTCTTTATTTTAATGGTCCTGTTTGAACTGGGGAGTGCTTTGCTGGTACCACTTGCAATAGATGCCAAACAAGATGCGTGGCTTGCGATTCTGCTTGGAATGGTATGCAGTTTCATTCTCTTATTAGTCTATCATAAGCTTTATACCTATTATCCCAACCTTTTGCCTACAGAATATATGCAAAGGATTCTAGGAAAAGTACTTGGAACCGTACTAGCCTTTGTTTACATTCTTTACTTTATGTACGATGCCTCAAGGGTTCTACGGGATTTTGGTGAGATGTTGTTAACTTTTGCCTATGCTGATACCCCTTTATTCATCGCGAATGCATTGTTAATGCTTGTCATTATTTATACCATTAGAAAAGGAATTGAGGTCATAGCTCGATCCGGAGAACTGCTTTTTATTTTTATGTATGTCCTTGCGGTTGCTGGTTTTATTTTAATTGTATCTTCTGGATTAATCGAGATTAAAAATTTACAACCTATTTTGGAAGAAGGTTTATTTCCTGTCCTAAAAGTGGTATTTACTCAAACTTTGTATTTTCCATTTACAGAAGTCATTGTATTTACCATGATTTTACCGTATTTAAATAATCCTAAGAAAGCAAAGGTGACCATGCTATGTGCAAGTGGATTAAGTGGAATCAATTTAATTATTACAATGCTCATTAATGTTTGTGTATTGGGAGTTGATTTAACTGCACGTTCACAGTATCCACTTCTTAGCACAGTGGAGAGCATCCAAGTAGCTAATTTTTTAGAACGGCTTGATGTATTTTTTATGCTTGCCTTAATCATCACTATCTTCTTTAAAATCTGTGTACTATTTTATGCAGCTGTCGTAGGAACTGCTAGTCTGTTCAAGGTTAAATCACCTTCACGGTTATCGTATCCTTTAGGGCTCATCATTCTCTTTTTGTCCATTACCATTGCGAGTAATGTTCAAGAACATAACCATGAAGGACTGAAGGTGGCAATGCTTACTATCCACATTCCTCTAATTGGAATTGTTCCTCCTTTACTTCTTCTTGTAGCTTTCTTTAAAAATAGGAAGAAGCATGGGAAAAATACCTTTAACTAGCTAATTTTCATATGGAATATTGTCATCTCTGTTAAATTCCCCAGTAAAGTTCTTACCCGTGGAAAGAATACTTTTACCCTAGAGTTAACCTTAAAGTAAATCTAGTATCTATTACATAACGTTCGAAAAATCGGAAGTGGTGAAAACAGTAAAGGCTAATCCAAAAAATTAAAATATTTCCTTAAATACAGTTGAAAAGGAAGGCGGATTGAATGGAGAAAGCTAAAATTAGTGCCAGTCAGCTTTTTATCTTAATGGTTTTGTTTGAGCTGGGTACTACTCTATTGTTACCTATTGCCATGGACGCAAAACAGGATGCTTGGTTTGCAATTCTGCTCGGAACAGTATTTAGTTTTGTTCTGTTTCTAGTCTATAATAAACTTTACTCGTACTATCCAGATATTTTACCTACAGAGTACATGCAAAAAATTTTAGGTAAATCCATAGGAAGCGTACTGGCCTTTCTTTATATCTTTTATTTTATTTATAATGTAGCAAGGGTTCTACGTGATATCGGCGAGATGCTGTTAACCTTTGCCTATCCTGATACCCCTTTGTTCATTGCGAATGCTTTATTGATTCTTGTTATTATTTATACAGTTCGCAAAGGTATCGAAGTAATAGCCCGATCAGGAGAAATCTTTTTTATAATCATGTATATCCTAGCCATTACTGGCTTTATTCTGATTGTATGTTCGGGGTTAATCGATATTACGAACTTACAACCAGTACTTGAAGAAGGGATATTCCCACCCTTGAAAGTTGTTTTTACTCAAATCTTGTATTTTCCTTTTAGTGAAGCAATTGTGTTTACAATGATTTTACCGTATTTAAAAAACCCAAAGAAAGCCAAAGTGACCATGTTATGTGCATCAGGATTAGCTGGCATCAACTTGACTATTGCCATGCTGATTAACATTAGTGTACTTGGGGTTGATTTGACTGAACGTTCCCAATTTCCTCTTCTTAGCACCATACAAAGCATCCAAGTAGCTGACTTTTTAGAACGTCTTGATGTGTTTTTTATGATTGCTTTAGTTACCGGTGGCTTCTTTAAGATAAGTGTGTTGCTTTATGCGGCTGTCATAGGAATGGCCAACTTATTTAAGATTAAATCACCTTCACGACTTTCATATCCTATAGGGCTTATGATTCTATTTATGTCAATGACGATTTCTAGCAATTTTCAAGAACACCTCCATGAAGGATTGGGGATAGAGATGTTTGTTTTGTATATTCCCCTCTCTGCGATTATTCCTCTTCTGCTACTTCTTGTTGCTTTTTTGAAAAATAGAAAGAAACAGAGAGGATAAAAGGTTCATTTTCCTGATTTTTCTTATGATGAAATAACTCTTACAATCCGTTGAATCCTTCTAAGCTAATGTTTATTAATGTGATTTTAAACTATGGGAGGTGTTTTTTTGTATACTTGGTTTTATGATCATTTCATCAACACAATTCTATTTCCTCTTACTTGTATAGGGATGGTAGCTATCATGTTGAGTGCGTATGCGTACTTAAAATTGAGGAAAGAAAATAATCAATAGTCTCTAGGAATTGTTGATTTTTAATATCGACTTTCTTCCCCCTTTAAAAAAGCTGATTATGTTTAGTTTACTTTTCGTCATATTATTAAGTAAAACTAAACGTATTTTATTAAAAGTAGTGTTACTGATTTTACTCCATGTAGACAAACAATATATTTGTCGCCACTAACTGTAAATAGTAAAACCTTAATAATAAATAAAATAATTTAGTATTTACTTAACTGACAACAGAACTTAAATCAGGTTATTTTTTTAAAACAGAGTCTATTACAACATTTAGTTTTAAAGTTATATGTATATGAATCTATAAATCTGGCCAGACTAATAACATATTTCCCCTATTCCAATAAATTTGAAAAACCTTTGTCTATATGGACAAAGGTTTCTTTTTTAATCACCTACATAAAGTTTAGAAATATTGAATGAGCATGTATTAAACTAAACGAACCGTTTCAAGTAGTAAGCTATTTAGCTCAATTACAAGATGAAAGGGTACCTTGTAAGAGTGGTGATCCTAATTTTTCTGTTTTAGAATTTGAAGGGCGCACCTGTATCTTGACGTTTTTCATCTCTTCCGTAATCCAATCGAACTTTCCAGCCCACGTAACGCCATCTTCTTCAGGTGTAGAATATAGTTTAAAACGCCAACTAATGTAACCTGGAATGGTTGCAAATCCTTCATATTGATCATACCTACCATAAGTAGAAGGGTGAGGGAGGTGGACAGCCATAATACTAATGTTTGTTCGAGCAAAACTGGGTTGGTTCAATTGTACTTTGTAAATTAGAGCTGTTCCTTTTGCATTTTTTAAATGTTTGTCTACAGGTTCTAATATCAAACTACAAGGCATTTTACTGGCATTGGTTTGATTTGGATAAGCAAGTACTACAAACGACAAGACTATAACTAAAGTAAGTTTTTTCATGTTATTTCCTCACATTTTTTAGTTACTATCCCCTATTGAATACACATTTATTATGATGAAATCAAAGCAGCAGTCATTTTAGGAAAACAGAAGGATAGTATCAACGTAACTGGGCAAAAATACAACAAAATATGAATATAGGATGAGATATATGAATAAAAGGGTAGCGCTTTCACTGCTGATACTTGGTATCTTCGCTTATGGAATAAATTACGGAACTGCATTTGCCAATTCAATAGAAGAAAGAAATCGACCTGAGAAAGCTTGTAGCGAGAAATTTGAAAAGTATCGTAAAAAACTTGATGATAGGGTGCTAAAAGATATTGTTAAAAGTTATAGCTTAGATTTATCTGGGTTTCAGGAATTCACAAACAGAGAATTAGATTTAAAAGTAGGAGATAGCATGAATGACCACTCTGATCAGATCTCATTGCAACACTTGTTTGTGGGAGGTAGCATTGGGTCAATGAGATTGTTTTTGGAAAATGGATTAGAAGGAACAAGAGGATATTTCCTTTATAAGAGAGTTGATGGAAATAACGTATTGAAAGTATTAAATAAAATGGGGAACATTTGGGTTGTTATGACAGTCGATGAAAAAAAAGCAGAAAAACTTGAGCAGAAGCCTTTTAATTGGGACAAATGTGCTGATTAAGTAGACCAAAGAAGCAAGCGTTCTGTGCTCGCTTCTTTTAACTTTCACCAAAATTCATTGCGAAAAATAGCATACCTAACATGATAAGTAATGGGATTACTACAAATGAGGTCAAACTAAAGTATTTCATTAGCCCTCTTTCATGTTTTCCAAAAGCTATTACTCCACATGTAAAGCCGGCAAGATAAACAACGACTCCTATATAAAGAATATTTGAGTTGTACACTGACGTGAAATATTGACCGACTCCAATAACAATTCCAAGCAACGATAACCACAAAGAGTATTGACTAAAACGTTTCTTCAATTGGATCCTCCATGAACTAAACATATGGTTAATAATAACATTTATTTATCTATCAGTTAACATAAAATGTATTATAAGCACGTTTACTAAAAATACATTTATTTCTTTTTATGGTAAAATAAAAATGATAATGTATAGGGGGATTCATATTGATTAAAAATTTACCTTTGCTAATTTTCATTTTAATAATTGGAGTTAGTACTTCTACAATGAGTACTAATGAGCATTTGCCTATGTTTCTTGAATGGACTTTACCAATAATAAGTATTATTTTTAATGCTACTGCAGTTGTAGGGCTATCCTTACACGTATTCGTATATAAACCTATGAAGCAAGCAGAAGATAACCTAAATGAAGTTATTAAATAAAAGAACTTTGTAAGCTATGAAACGGAGGAATAAAGAAAGTTGAACGATATGTTACATACAAAAAAACTATTTAAAGACATGATGATTTGGGAATGTGTATTATTTATACCTTCACTTTTACTCATGTCATACTTACCTTTAAATAATTTACTAGACATGTTTATTAACGTTATTATCCTTATTTTAAGTGTAATAGGAATATTTGCTATACGTACGTACATAAAAGATCAAAGAACAAATTGTATCGACAAGTAAAAAGAGCACCTTTGAACGGGTGCTCTTTTTTAAATTCAGTTACCATAAAACGGATTTCCGGAAGACATCACAAAAGGAACTCCTTAAGGCCGAACAGGGCCCAAATTGTTAGAGGTAATTTTACCAAGTCATGTATCGTTTTCTTTATTAACAACAAACAGACTCTTATTTTACAAATTGTCCGCCCTTAGATAAACGGGTATCCACGAATTTAATACTTATTTCGTTATTCATCTAAATTACGAAGTTATTTTTTCCTTAGAGTTCATTAATAGAGCTATTTTTTATCCATTCATTTTTTAATAATGCATATTGAAGAGTGTTTTCATACTTAGGTGTTCCATCTTCGTAGGTAGTAAATGAAATAAACTCAACAAAACATCCTTCTTTACGCATTCCTAATTTCTTACATAGTTTTTGTGATTTGTAGTTATCCTCCTCAACGTATGCATAAACTCTTCTTGCATCCTTTTGAGTAAATAAATACTTAAGGAAGGCCTTTACGCTCTCACTTGCATATCCTTTTCCTTCATATTGAGCATTAAAATGCCAACCAATGGAATAAGTGTCTTGCTCTTCTTTTAAATAGAATATTTCTCCTATTAGATAATCACTCTCTTTTAAGCAGACCGCAATAATAGAATCGTCTTCTCCTCTTTTTTGAATTTTCAAGGCAGCTTCTTCTATTGTCTGAACTTTATCTTCAAGAAAGCAACTTACCCTTGGATTAGCCAAGTATTCTAAGAGACCTCGAGAGTCTGCTTTATAAAAATTTCTTATTATTAGTCGATTAGTTTCAATTTTTTTCATTAAAAATCCTCCTAACCTATATTTACGGACTTATTTCTCTGAAAAGACAACAACAATAATTTAGGAAATAACATAACAATAATGGTTGGCTAAGATTTTGTGGTTTTAGCTGTTAACGTCTTCAGCAACGCGTTCACCAATATCAAATACACGCGAGATATTTTGTACAATTTCAGGAAGAGCGATTACGGCCTCTTGGAACATCCAAATATAAGCCAGGACTGCATAAATAGCACCAGCCGTAATACCCTCAACCCCTGTAAGTCTGAGGAGTGCAGTTAGGGTTAAGAGAATAACAACGACTTCCATCATCCCCCACGTTTTAGCCTCAGCATTAGAAATGGCAATACGCCATAAGCGTAATCGTGCAAAATGTTTTTGAACAATGGTAAGTGGACCATGAACAACAATATCTGCTTCTTCTTCAATCTGATTGTTAAGTGCATGATTCAGACGATAAGAGCGTCTACCAAACCAATGATTTATGACCAGTATTGGAATCATTGCCAATAGACTTAAAAGTCCAATGAACGAATCATAAAAAAATAGCATGATAATAGCTCCTAAAAACCTAATAACCGTTGTTGCAACTGCCGGTAGCTCCATTTGAAAGAAATCTACTACCTCCCGAGACAGTGAGACGCGTCCTACAATTCGAGTTCCTTTTACTCCATCCGCACGCTGACGCTCCACCATATCTCCAGCAACATTAGAATAAATTCCAACAAATACTTTTGTATCGTAAACGTGTCTGAACAACCCGACTCCTAGATGAAGGACCCATAGTAAAGCAAGTGGTATAAGACTAGAAGGATTCCCTTTAAGCAAGCCATCGATTGCAAAACCAGTGGTTGCAGCGTACAGGAGATCACATATATTCTCAACAATAGTGAGCATATAGGTAAAACTAATACCCTTACGGTTTTTGGACCATATACCTTGAAGAAGTTCACCTACGGAGGATTTTTTCTTTTTTATCTCTTGCATCTTTTCAACTCTTCCTTTTCTTTAATTAAACAAATTTTAATTTTATTTATCACTTTATCTTTAAATTCATTATTAATTACTCTTTCCACCTACATAAAAAGAGTAAAGGACTTAACATTGCTATTTATATCTCCTTTCCAGTACAATGAACATCATAAAGTATATGGTTACCGTATAGTCAAGGAGGATTTTATGAGTGAAGAGTTAGAAAGGTATTTTACTACTGGTGAATTCGCAAATCTCTGTCGTGTAAAAAAACAAACTCTGTTTCATTATGACGAGATAGGGTTACTTTCACCTCAAATAAAAAAAGAAAATGGATATAGGTACTATTTGTATGAACAATTTGAAGTCTTTCAAGTGATTGCCTTATTTAAAGAATTTGGTGTCCCACTAAAAGAGATAAAAACTCTCTTAACAGATAAAAACCCAAGAAATATGATTACACTTTTAAAGGAAAAAGCGTTTGAAATTGAAGAAAAAATTAAACATCTTAATCACTTGCAGGCAATTATTCAGACGCGTTTACAGTTAACAGAACATGCCTTGAGAACCGATTTTTCGTCTATTTCAGTGCAACATTTAGAGGAAGAAACCTTTATGATTAGTGAAAATATTCTAGAAGAAGCCGACCAAAAATATACTACGGTTATTCCGGAACTCATTCATTATACTCAACTTCATAAATTGGATAGGGGTTATCCTATCGGAGCAATGCTCGCGAGAGAACAAATCCAAAAACATGAGTTTAATAATTACAAACACTTATATGTCAAAATTCCAGAAGCGAGAGGCAAAGTACATTGTCACATACGTCCCCAAGGACTATATGTTGTTGGATATCAAAGAGGTGACGAATCCGATCATACCTATAATCGAATTATTCGATTTGTGGAAGAACAGGGGCTGAAAATAGGGAAGTATGCGTATGAGGAGTATATGATCGATGAAGTAATGGCAGATGGGATAGAAAATTCAGTTACCCGAATCCAACTTCAAGTTCGATAAAGAAACTAAATCATTTATTAATAAATCCTCTAAAAAGAAAAATATAATAAAGAATTGTATGAAGCATTAATTGGCAGTTGGTATGTAGGCCATTAGTGCTTTTTGCATGTAAAGATTTAATTTTAGCTATAGTAATTTAAGAATGTAAAGAGATTCAATTGTTTTTCTATTAGTAATACAGATAGTACCAAAAGTTCTTCTCTTTTTATTTCAAGTCAAAGCAAATCAGCCCTAGCTCACAGTAATAAAACGGATTTTACTTATAAAACCGCGCTTGACTATATGGTAACCATATACTTTATGATATTCATTGTGCTAGGCATATAAACAACAACAATAGGTCTTTATACGTTTAAAGAAGGTAAACAAACCAGCTAACTAAGTCGACGGTAAATTAATCAATCGAACTAAGGTCTGTTTAATTAAAGAAAAAGAAGAGCCAAAAAAGCGCAAATCTTCACAAGAGAAACGTATGTAGAATGTGGAATTCACTACTTTACTGATAGATATTACTTTAGATCGTATTTAAAACATATCTTTCTAGATAGTTTGGTAATTGCTAATGTGTATGGAAAAAGCATGAGTTCATTGAAATCTAAAATACATTTTCTTTTTCATCTCTGCATGGGAGAGGAATAAATTGAGCAATTAAGACGTTGAAAACGGATTAAAGCTTACTTGTAAATGTAAAAGAATAATTTAATGGAAGTGATAATTGTGGAGATTATATTTAATTTTTTCGGAAATTTTTTTGAAGCATTTATTATAATTTGGATTTGTTTATTTGTAATAGACATGTTTAAAAACCAACGCATAACAACAAAAAACAAAATTAAGTTAACCTGGCAACTTGCTTTAATAGGGAGTGGTATAAACACAATAGTTGATTTATTTTTATATTAGATAGGCTTTATAAAAGTTCTAAACATTTACATGAGTAGGTTTAGCAATCCTAAATCATTTAATTATCTAAATGTATGTAATTAAAAAGAAAAGATTAGCAATTAAACTATTTGAGATTATTCAAGTGTATAACTGTTCATTTGCTGCCACCTTTCTTATTCCTTACACATCCTGTTTTGAGCAATATTTTTGTAATACGTAAAAATTTCCTTTCATTTAAAATCTGAATACCCAAAAGAAATGGGGACATAAATATGGAGACAATTGAGCATTTAATCACTAATTATGGTTATATTGCTATTTTCTTAATGCTTACACTTGGAATTGTAGGTTTACCAATACCTGATGAGGCGTTAATGACGTTAGTTGGTTATTTTACGCATGTTGGAGTATTAAACTATGAATTTGCCATCGTCATTAGTTTTACAGGTGCCCTGGTAGGCATGTTAATTAGTTATTTAATCGGGCGTAAATTTGGCCGTCCCTTAGTGAAGAAATATGGGAAATGGGTGGGGCTAAAAGAGCAGAGAATGTTAAGAGTAGAAAAATGGATGGACAAATATGGTGCCTATTCGCTTATCTTTGGATATTTCATCCCTGGCTTACGCCATCTAACATGCTATTTTTCAGGAATTTCACAGATGAAATTTAAAACATATCTTTTATTTGTTGCAATTGGTGCTCTTTTATGGTGCATCACCTTCATTACGATTGGAAAAGTTATTGGAGTCATTTCGTAGCAGGGAAAATCTTTGATTACAGGTTTAGATAGAAGACTAATTGTGTTTAAAAATTGAAAGCAAGATTTTAAGTTTACACTTTAATAAAGTTATGTATTTGTTCAAATTAACTTCTGGTCCACCTCTCGTTACATTCTCTAGCAGCAATTCACGTTAGCTTATTAAAATTTAAAAATCCTTGTATACGGACTACCGTTTCCTATCTAAAAGCCTTACAATTCATGTTATTGAATTAATTATTTTGTAAATTTTTTATCATGTGATTTCCTTTTGTATCTATAAAACACACTGTTCTTTACAAACAAGGCAAGCTATTAGTATCCATATATAAGAAATGTAAAAAACACATATTTAATGGCATCAATCAATAGATAATTCAATTTTGATTATTTGTAAGATAAATAGCCAACCACAGTACACTACACATAAAAAACATATCGAACCTTTAAAATAACCCTGACTTCAGGGGAAATCACTGTAATAAAATAAGGAGTTATTTATTTAAAATGCAAAAGAGAGCACTTGATTTAAAAAAGATTATTGTTCAATTACCTGACATGTTACAAATACTGTTAAATACCTGCTTGTTTTTTATAGGACTTACTTTAAGTTTTCTACTTATAAAAGAAACAGGATACATTTTTTCTTATGTAGCATTCGTGACAGCTGAAAATAAAGATTATTATTCATTTACTGAAGAGTTATTAACTTTCTTTTTATATTTTGAGTTTATAGCTTTAATTATCAAATACTTTAAGTCTCATTTTCACTTTCCATTACGCTATTTAATTTATATTGGCATTACAGCCATTATAAGGCTGATTATTGTTGATCATGACAACCCAGTTAATGCATTCTGGTGGGCTATGGCTATCTTTATATTAATTACTTCATTGCTATTAACAAATTTAAAGTTTTTAAAAAGAGAGTATTGATTACTTATGTAAGAGTAAAGACCATTAGCTCATCTAAGTAAGCTTTATAAAACAAAAAGGGATTACTCTTAAATGGTTTGTTATGAGTTTTGATGTAAATATTGTGAAAATGCCTCTTATCGTATCACGTTTACGTCCCCTACGTTGAATAATATTTATAATAGAAAGTAAACTATTAAATATGCCCCAACGCATTAACCTATGTGATAATTCATGTAGCAGAAAGCTCCCTACGGAAATAGGGAGCTTTTCTTTTTTGATTGTGTAAAATATATAAAGCCGGTTAACATAAAACACATTCTCGGTAGCAGAAAAAAGGTTAACTCTAATGAGTTAGCCCTCTCTTAAAATTTCACGAAACATTATAGGTTTGTGTTTATCAAAAGTACTTATTAAATCTTTTCCAAATATCGTTATACTTCGTTCCCAAGGGTGTCCCAAAAAGCCCCACTTAAAATCTTTCTGGATAAAAAAATAATAATCACCATCTGGAAAAATTGGTATTGTCCATTCTCCAAATTCATCTCTTTCGAATTTCAAACGTGGATTTACCCAATAACAGTCGTGTTGCCAATTCAGTGCTAGGATGCATTCTTCAGCTAATGTGTTCTCTTTAAACGCAAGTAATGCTTTTTCTTCAAGGTCATCATAAGTATCTACACCTGGTACCGATTCACCGAAATAATCGGAAATATCATAAGTTATAAAAGGGTAAGGCACCTTAAATGATGGGAATTTAGAAATACTTGGATTAAATTTAAAATCTTTATATACCTGCTTCCAAATTTGTTTATACTCTTTGTCGGTAAACGACACCCAATTTTTCATTAACTAGCCACCTTTCCTATTTGATCACCTAAGCAGCTAATTACATTATAATTTGAAAATAGATAATCTGAGAAATATAAAAGTACTAGCTAAACCTGTATATCATATACAAAATCAGTTTACATAATACCTCTTCCGGTACACAAGCAAAAAGAGAACCCTTGGTAGCCAAGGGTTCTCTTTTTGCTTTATGCAGTTTTTTTATACATCCTTGACACACTAACGTTTAGGAGCACAACCAAAGAGATGTTGATGTATAAAAGAACCACCTTTTATACATATGTAGAGCACATCAAAAATAGTATGAATATTAAAAATATGTTACAGTCAGGTTGTTCATTCTCGGATACGTTTGAACGACCCCTTATATGAAAACAACCTCGCTTGCCAATAGCGAGGTTGCTTTTTATTTTGCTTACCTTTCAGGACGCTTAGTTACGTATATTTTATATGTATAAGGTATTTAATTCTCCCTCTTAAAACTCACGATTCATACTCCTTTTCTTCATCAATCCATCTATCTTCAGTCAATAGTCCACACTTAGGGCATTTATATTTCGGATCTATTTGAGTTGTTATTTCCTCAACATTACAAGGTTCACATAAATGAATTAAAAACAAATATCACCACACTCCCAATAAATAGAAAACACATCATTATTATTATGGGTTTCATATGTGATAATAACATCTTTTTCATACTTTAGAAGGTTACGTGAGATCAAATTAGCTTCTCCTTTTAAAAGAGAGAGCATCAAACGCGCGCTTTAATACAACAATTGTTTTTTAATAATTTTAGGTAAAATATCTTTATCGTTTGACAAAGGATAAGTCTTCCATTATCATCAACTCAAACTTATTTACGGGGAGAGTTAAAGATGAAAATTTATGTTGATGCAGATGCTTGTCCAGTAAAAGATATTATTATCTCTGAAGGTACGAATGCTGAAATTCCTGTTTTCCTTGTTACTAGCTTTTCTCATTTTTCTAATGTGGAACAACCATCAGGAGTGGAAACCATTTATGTTGATTCTGGAGCAGATGCTGCGGATTATCGGATTATGGGGTTAGTAGAAAAAGGGGATATAATCGTTACGCAAGATTATGGCCTTGCTTCGCTAGGTTTAGCAAAAGGGTGTGCGGTACTTCACCATAATGGGTCTAGCTATACAAATGAAAACATTGACCACTTATTACAAACACGTTATCTGAGTGCAATGGCGCGAAAAAGCGGAAAGCGTACAAAGGGGCCAAAACCATTTACACCCGAAGATAGAGAGAGATTTAAGGGGCTTTTTAAAAGAGCAATTTCACGTTAAAAAAGAACCATCCATTTTCAAGAAAACCCTAGAAAAATAAATTGCCAAATATTAAACTAACCTGCCTCGTTAGCTTAAGTAAATAATAAAGTACTTCCGTTATAAGCCCTTTAATCTTCCAAAAGATTTAACATTGAATTTAGTGTATTAAATACTTAAGTAGAAGTACCAATAGGCGACCTATTCCTTCTGCTCAGAAAGATAAAGTCACCTACACGATTTTTCCATTCATTATTATTTACCCCTTCCTTTTTCCTATTTATAAATTTATTGGTTTACATGTTTCTGTTCTAACTGATTTACTACATCTTCCTGACATTCATTGATAAATAAATAAGTAAGGTATGAATGTAAATCAAATCGTTCTTCATTAATAAATGTAGAGAAAACCTGTTTATATTCGCTCAATAGTTTGACCTCCTTTATGCAAGTTCCTATTTTTTATTATTGTCTAACTAGCAATCTCTTATACATACAAATTAACAAAATATTTTATATGATAAGCTATTTTCATCTTGTACTTTGGCCCCGCCTACGCCATATACAATGATAGCCAAGCTTGCTATCCAACCTTATTTCATTATATATGTAATCGCTTACGAAATAAATTAAAATAATTGAATATTCTGCTTTTTAAGCAATATTAGGGACATCATGGAAAATTCTTATAGGTAGCTAAAAAATTAAATAATTAGAAAGAGACTGTATATGTTAAAATGTTGGACTAAAATCAAAGAACAGTCCGCAAAAGTATATGTTTACGAACTTTTCTCGTATATGGAGAACCTGCCATTTTCATCGTTTAATTAAGTTTAAAAAATAAATGACGAAAGTCTTTTAAAAACTATGCACTTTTACGAACGTTTCTGATAGGAAAATAGATTAAGCTAATGGTTTGCTGTTGTTAAACATGACTGTTAGAACCTATATTCTTAAAAGTTAGTTTGTAGATCTCCTTCAACAAATAAATAAAACAGTTTTTATGCTCGCTTTAGAGTTTATAAGTATGAAATAACAATTAGAATAACAAGAGGATTATCAATACATGGAGTAAATATATTCATTATTTTATTTTATCTATCAATCTCGTATAAACAACGTTAAAAAGGAGAATAATGTTTAAAGAGGAGAAAAGATAAAGGGGCTGATTTTTAATGGAAAATAATGTACTTAACGAAAATTATCCAAGTTTATGTGATGAAATGCTGACTGAATTGTTTTTGGATCAAACGATGAACGATTTCAAAAGAAGTAAGATCCTTAAGGAAATAGATCAGTCTTTAAAGAATAAAGATAAACAAGCTTTTTTACGTTTAACAGAGGAACTTAAATCTGTATCTTAATAAAAACGATGTAATATAGAAGAAATTCATTAAAAAGAAGCCTTCTTTTTTAAAGACTGAGGCTTCTTTTTATTTCACATTTATATATATCTTTTTATAATAAACTAAACTTATAATGAGAGAACTTATTGGTTCCAGTACGAAAATGCTCGGAAGTCTCATGTCAAAAGTAATTAGTAATTACTAATTACTAATTACTTAATACTTGAATAGATGCAGTAAATCTATTCTTTTCCGAAAAAGATAAATTAACTTGTAGATGATTCGCGACTAACTGGTGATAGTCCTGTAAATATACTGCAACAGCATCAATGATGTCTTGTTCATGCAATCGCGCTGTACGTCCTAATGCTAAGGTGGAAGCAGTAATCCCAAGGGAAGGATGAAGCTCCAAATCTACTTCTACCTGTTCAGGTTCAATTCTTTCTTTTAGAGCAATATAAATACAAACGCTATCCACAATATCTTGTTCGTTAAATAGTACTTCCATTCTAAATTTCTCCTTAATATCTTCTTCTTGTAAAGATGTTTTTAACTACCCAAATGATGACTAAAATCACAAGTATATCTACAAGAATTCCTAAAAAAGAAAATCCATGTGAAGGATTATTTCCATATGCACCGTTATAATTCCCACCAAATGGATGAAGCATATGCCCTAAAAACGCACCTGTTCCAAAAGCTGCAACATGAGTCAGTATACTTTTTGCTCGTGAAGGCGGGGTCTGGTTATATGTCGTGTGAGACCTAGTATATGATGGTGTTCTTGTAACGTTGCTTGACGGAGACTTATATCCAGAATGATAAGTGCCACTTGAATATGTCTCCCTACCTGAATGAGAACTGAACGAAGAACTGTGACTGAAAGAACTATGACCACTAAATCCTTTTGCCTGAGCAACATTTGGTAAAGCTATTGCAAATATTAATACAAATATTAAGGTCAATTTTTTCATTACAATTACTCCTGTCTTTATTAATCTAATATAGCTAATTTATAATAAAGTTTCTTTCTTAGAGAGCTTATGTAGCTGTTACTATACCACTAAATTTATAATTTTCTACTATTTTCATCTATTTTTAATGTGATTTTAAGATGAATTTTAGAGTGATTATCATGATTAGAAAAAGTGTAAGAGGTTTCAATATCTAATTGATATGTGAAATTAACATAAAAGAAGGTGATATAATTTATAAGAATTATAAAAGAAAGAAAAAGACGAAAAATAAATGTAGAGTATAATAAAGGTCTTTTTCAAAAATATAGAGGTAACCCATATTCAGATGGCAGAGTCTAATCACATGTTTTATAAAAAGGGTTGAAGGATTAATTCGTGTATAATGTTTGTTAGTGTAATTAAAAAGCAGATCTTATCCAGGGATAAAATCTGCTAAAAAATCAAAAAAGGTAATGAAAATATCGTGATTTACTCAATGATTCATTAATTAAAGGAAGAATGTAATTCCCACTTGGTCTATTCCCCAGAACTTCTCTTCAATATTACTGTATCTTTTTCCTTATCTATCTTCTTATGAATACGTAAGTAATAGTAGGCATAGCACCCAATTGCAAATGGGATACCGCAATATAAAGCAGCCCTGAGAGAATCAACAAAAGCCATACTAACAATGACTACTAAACAGAGTACAAAGCAGGTAATTGGAACAATAGGATACAGGGGTGTACGGAAGTTTAATTGATTAATATCATTTCCCTCCGCAATATAAGCTTTCCGGAAATTTAATTGAGATAAGGCAGTTAACATCCAAACAGTGATACCAGCTAGACCAGCAATCGATACTAAAATTAGAAAAACAGTATTAGCAGCAATGAAGCTTGTTAAGAGGGATAGACATGCTACTAAAAAAGTTACACTTAATGCCCGTAATGGTACCCCTTTTTGGCTTAATTTTGAAAAAGATTTCCCAGCAAATCCTTCGCAGCTCATAGCCCATAGCATTCGTGTAGAAGCATATAATCCTGAATTTGCAACCGATAAAACCGCAGTAAGAATAACAAAATTCATTACATCTGCTGCATACGGTATCCCGACATTGTCGAAAACATAGACAAATGGGCTATCTACTGATCCTGCTTTTTTCCAGGAGACTAAACTAACGAGGATAAGCATGGAAATGACATAAAAAAATACTGTTCGCCAAACCGTATTTTTAATAGCTCTAGGGATTTCCCTATGTGGATTTTCAGATTCTCCAGCTGCAATACCAATCAATTCGGTTCCCTGAAAAGAAAAAACAACTCCAATCATGGCAAAGAAAACACTACTAAATCCATTTGGAAAAAGTCCTCCATTATTCATTATGGTAGAAACACTTTGAACTGGATTTTTTGCCCCATGAGTATCAAGAAATCCAAAAATTATACCTGCCCCAATTATTATAAATAATAAAATGGTTACGATTTTAATACTTGAAAACCAAAATTCTGTTTCTGCAAAACTGCGAGTAGACAGAGAGTTAATGATAAACAAAGAAGTTCCAAAAATAGCACACCAAACCCAAACAGGAATATCAGGAAACCAGCGCTGCATTAATAATCCAGATGCTGTGAATTCGACACTTACTGTAACTGCCCAATTCAACCAGTACATCCATCCCACAGTAAAACCTGTTCCAGGTCCTATATATTTTGTTGCGTAGGCTTGAAATGATCCTGTCACCGGCATAGATACGGTCAATTCACCAAGACAAAGCATAACTAAGTACATTAAGAAACCCACAACAAGGTAAGCTAATATAGCCCCACCAGGACCTGCTTCATTGATAATATGACCCGAATTTAGAAAAAGGCCTGTTCCAATTACTCCACCAATTGAAATCATAAATAAATGTCTGCTTTTCATATTTCTTTGAAGCTCATTGGGTATTTCTATTTTTTTACTATGCATGTATAACCCTCTTCCTAATAGTATGATTTAATTATTTTTATGTTATAAGCAGGGTTCTCCTTTAAACTAAAAATTTAAATGAGCAGATTGGTTGGAGATAATTTAAAATATGTTTTGAATGAAGATAGTTTCTTTATGATTTTTAAAATAGCTATTAAAACCTCACAAAATATAATTTAGCTTTCCTTTCCAAGTTACTATAAGTCTTTCCAACACAAAAAAACTTCGCAAAAATACTAATTTCCTTTTTGCCAAGTTCCATTCTATAAACTAATAACTAAATTGGAGTCTTGTCTTATTTACTTAACTACGCCTAAATAAACTTATATAAGTAATTTTTTTAAGTTTGATAAGTATCTGATCTACTCTCTTGGAGAAAACCCTATTCTAAAAAATAACATCATACCTAATTTTTATATTTCCATCTTTTTGTTAAGATCCTCCATTAACTAAAATTTAATTCATCCACTAAAGGCTATATTATCTAGAATTTTCAGAATTATATTTAGTATATCTACCGAATAAATAGTTGTCAACGCAAGAATGTATGCGCTACCAAAGGCTGGGTTGACACCTAATATACTCTTCAGTATATACTAATCTAGTAGTAAGGGAAGCACAAAGGGGGAACATCTTATGAGCAATCAGGTTAAACAAAAGAATAATTTTTCAATGGGTAAGTTAACTTCTTTATTGGTTCTCTTGCATAATACTGAACTGGTGAAAGAAGTTGAACAAGAACTGGACTCAAGGGGTTATAACTATACAGTTGGAAAAGTTGGGGCTATGGAGCTATCAAAAGTAGTTGCTGCTGTTGAAACAAGTGCTAAAAATAACCATATTATAAATGCTAATTCGTATAGGGAAGTCCATGCTCTTTATCATGCCATATTGGAAGCAATTCAGGGAGTAAGTAGAGGGACTTTACAGTTAGGAGATATTTTACGTACAGTTGGTTTAACTTTTTCAATTGTTAGAGGAAATATTGATTCCTCTGGTTATGGTGGAGAATGGATTAGTGTATGTGTCTATGGAACTATAGGGGCTCCCAAAAAAGGGTTTGAACATGATGCATTAGGTTTTGGGTTCAACCATATCTAAAAAACTCTATTCAAGGTAATTTAAATAAATAATTTTAAATTTTTCAAAAAATAATTGACAAATTATTCAGATAAAGAGATACTAGTTTCAGATACATTAGTTGCTTTAAGTTTTAGACCTTAAAGTATAGATTCATTTAGAATTGTTAGTTATGTTTGTTTTAGATATTTAAAATTGTATTTAAAGCCCATAGTTTATTCAGTTTAGTTTATAGGGGGCTATATCAAAAAAGATTTGTTTCTTTTTTGGTATAGCCCCTTTTTATGTTCAAAAAAATAAGATTTTTTAATTTAAAGAGGAGTGATTAGAATGTTCGTTCAAATAGACGGTAACTCATTAACGTATGAACAAATTCATCAAGTTATTTATGAAGGTTATTCTGTTAAAATTAGTGACCACGCTCTAGAAAATATCAAAAGAAGTAGAGCTTTAGTGGAGGATAGCATTACCAATAACAAGGTAATTTACGGTGTGAACACAGGATTTGGAAAATTCAGTGACACAGTAATTTCGAAGGACGATTTAGCTGACTTACAAATCAATTTAATTCGAAGTCATGCTTGTGGGCTTGGAGAGCCATTTCCTATAGAAGTAAGCCAGGTTATGTTACTTCTAAGAGCTAATGCATTAGCGAAAGGCTATTCAGGAATTCGTCTAGAAACACTGCAGTTATTAATAGATTGTTTAAATCAAAATATCGTTCCAGTTATTCCTAGTCAAGGATCGCTAGGAGCAAGTGGTGACCTAGCTCCTCTATCGCACTTAGCCCTATTATTAGTTGGAGAAGGAGAAGCCGTCTTTAATGGTGAAAAAATGTCAGGTGCAGAAGCATTGAAATTAGCAGGTCTTCAACCAATCAAATTGCAAGCTAAGGAAGGGCTTGCTTTAATCAATGGAACCCAAGCCATGACTGCTGTAGGTGTGGTTGCTTATATGGAGGCTCAAAAGTTAGCTGACCTTTCAGATGGAATTGCTTCCCTAACGTTAGAAGGTTTACAAGGAATTGTTGACGCTTTCACGCCAGAATCTCATTCTGTAAGGCCTTACCCTGAACAGAAACAAGTGGCTGAACGAATTCTTTCTTACCTTGACGGTAGTCAACTAACCACTACTCAAGGACAAATTCGAGTTCAAGATGCGTATTCATTACGATGCATCCCACAAGTCCATGGTGCTATTCAACAAGTTTTAAATTATGTAAAAGAGAAACTATCGATTGAGATAAACTCAGCAACAGATAATCCACTAATCTTCTCGGACAGTGGAAATGTTATTTCCGGTGGAAACTTTCATGGACAACCTATCGCTTTTGCGATGGACTTTCTTGGAATTGCAATGTCTGAAGTAGGAAATATTTCTGAAAGACGTATCGAACGATTGGTGAATCCCCAACTAAGTGATTTACCGGCATTTTTAAGTCCTGACCCTGGTCTTCAATCAGGCTTAATGATTACTCAATATGCTGCTGCTTCATTAGTTTCGGAAAATAAAACATTAGCTCATCCTTCTAGTGTAGACTCTATTCCATCTTCTGCTAATCAAGAAGATCATGTGAGTATGGGAACAACTGCTGCTCGCCATGCTTATCAAATTATTCAAAATAGTAGAAGGGTACTTGCCATCGAAGCTATCTGTGCTGCTCAGGCTGCTGATATTAGAGGTGTAAGTAAGTTAGCTCCAGAAACAACGAAACTTTATTCAAGAATTAGAAAATCTGTTCCAACAATTACAAAAGATCGAATCTTCTCACGTGATATTGAAAAATTGGCTGCTGATTTAAAAGGGGGTGTAAAAGAAGTTAATTACGAAATGGTACGTTAATGAACATGTAAAGTCGTTTTTATTATAAAACTCTAGCATAAACTTATTAAAATATTAGGGTATCAATCTTTCTTTTTCTCAATTATAAAGATTTACGAGATTTCCTGTGTAAAGTAAACCCGTATGAAATATGGCCAGATTACAAGTAATTATCTATGAGAATAAATTTTAAAAAACAGTTTAAAATTATTTGAATTTATTTATAGGGGGAAGAAATATGACTACTGAACAAAAAGTAATTAAGGCGCCTCATGGAAAGGAATTAAATACAAAAGGTTGGGTACAAGAGGCAGTTCTTCGTATGTTAATGAACAATTTAGATCCAGAAGTAGCAGAACATCCGGAGAAACTAGTTGTATATGGGGGAATAGGGAAGGCAGCTCGAAATTGGGATGCATTCGATCGTATCGTAGCCACTTTGAAAGATCTAGAAGAGGATGAAACATTATTAGTACAGTCTGGAAAACCAGTAGCTGTTTTTAAAACTCATAAAGATGCACCACGTGTACTCTTAGCTAACTCCAATATTGTTCCGGCCTTTGCAAATTGGGAAAAATTCCATGAACTCGATAAAAAAGGATTAATGATGTATGGGCAAATGACAGCCGGTAGCTGGATTTATATTGGAAGTCAAGGAATTGTACAAGGTACGTATGAAACATTTGCTGAATGTGCGAAACAACATTTTAATGGTAGTCTCGAAGGTACCATTACCGTAACAGCTGGATTAGGAGGCATGGGAGGCGCTCAGCCATTAGCCGTTACAATGGCAGGGGGCGTAGTCATTGGAATTGATGTTGACCGAACACGTATTGAAAAACGAATTGAAACACGCTATTGTGACGTTGTGTTAGAAAGCCTAGATGATGCCATTGCTCTAGCACAAGAAGCAAAGGACTCAGGAAAAGCGCTCTCAATTGGTTTGGTTGGAAACGCAGCTGAAGTACTTCCTCAAATGATTAAACGCGGATTTATTCCAGATATTGTAACGGATCAGACATCCGCACATGATCCATTAAATGGATATCTTCCAGTAGGCTTTACCTTAGAGCAAGGGGAAGTATTACGTACTGAAAACCCTGAAGAATATGTAAGGAAGTCTAAGGCGAGTATGGCTGTTCATGTTCAGGCTATGTTAGATATGCAGAAAGAAGGAGCCATTGCTTTCGACTACGGAAATAATATTCGTCAAGTAGCGTTAGATGAAGGCGTAAAAGACGCGTTCAACTTTCCAGGTTTTGTACCTGCTTATATCCGTCCTCAATTCTGTGAAGGAAAAGGACCTTTCCGTTGGGTAGCTTTATCAGGTGATCCAGAAGATATTTATAAAACAGACGAAGTTATTTTACGTGAATTCTCATATAATACCCATCTTTGTAACTGGATTAAAATGGCGAGAGAAAAAATTGAATTTCAAGGATTACCGGCACGTATCTGTTGGTTAGGATATGGAGAACGTGCACGATTTGGAAAAATCATTAATGAAATGGTTGCATCTGGAGAACTTTCAGCACCTATTGTTATTGGTAGAGATCATTTAGACGCGGGATCTGTTGCTTCACCAAACCGCGAAACAGAAGCGATGAGAGACGGCAGTGATGCTGTAGCAGATTGGCCTATTTTAAATGCACTAGTTAACACAGCCGCAGGGGCAAGTTGGGTATCTGTTCACCATGGTGGTGGCGTAGGCATGGGATATTCTCTTCACGCAGGTATGGTCGTAGTAGCAGATGGTACGGAAGATGCGGCTAAACGTCTTGAACGCGTATTAACAACAGATCCTGGTATGGGCGTAGTTCGTCATTTAGATGCAGGCTATGAATTAGCCATTCAAACTGCCAAAGAAAAGGGCATGAACATTCCAACATTAGACTAAAAGAAAAGGAGTGAGCATTATGTCATGTATTACGTATATTAAATGTGCTTCACAACTGATTACAGTTAGGGGCGGAACTAAAGAACCAAAACGCGCTCAAGATATGTCCGATATCGGTATTATCGAACATGGTAGTGTTGTAGTGGAAAATGGGTTGATTACATTTGTTGGATCAGATGTTGAAGCAGAACGCTATATTCATACGTTGAATGGACATATAAATACGATTGATGCTTCAGGAAAGATTGTTACTCCAGGTCTAATTGATGCTCATACTCACATTGTGTTTGGGGGCAGTCGTGAAAAGGAACTAGAGATGCGATTAAACGGAGCTAAATATATTGATATCCTAAAAGCAGGCGGAGGAATTCTTCAAACAACAACAAGTACAAGAGAAGCTACAGAAGAACAACTGATCCAAGAAACCTCTAAACGCCTGAATCGTTTTCTACAATATGGAGTTACGACGGTTGAAGCGAAAAGTGGATATGGTTTGACACTGGAAGATGAATTGAAACAGCTACGAGCAGCAAAAAAGCTACACGAAAAACACCCTGTTGATTTAATTTCTACCTTCATGGGAGCTCATGCTGTTCCAGTTGAATATAAAGAAAACCCAGACGAATTTGTTCGTTTAGTGATAGAGGAAATGATTCCAAGAGTTGCAGAAGAAAATTTAGCTGAGTTTTGCGATGTTTTTTGTGAAGAAGGAGTCTTTACAGTTGAACAGTCGGAGCAAATTCTTGAGGCAGGAAAAGTCTACGGATTAAAGCCAAAAATACATGCAGATGAAATTGTTCAATTTGGCGGTGCAGAACTTGCAGCAAAAGTAGGGGCTGTTTCAGCCGACCATTTATTACAGGCATCCGATGAAGGTATTAAACAAATGGCTAAAAGTGGGGTTATTGCAGTCTTGTTGCCAGGTACAGCGTTCTTTTTAATGGAGAAGCCTGCGAATGCAAGAAAGATGATTGAAGCTGGAGTTCCGGTTGCCCTTTCAACTGATCGTAACCCAGGGTCATCACCTACTGAATCATTACCTTTTATTATGAATCTAGCATGTCTTACGATGAAGATGACGCCAGCCGAAGTCCTAACAGCATGTACAATTAATGCAGCTCATGCCATTGGAAGAGCCGATGAAGTTGGGAGTATCGAAGTAGGAAAGAAAGGGGACCTTGTTTTATTTGATGCACCAAATTATCAAACGTTGCAATATAACTATGCAGTGAACCTTGTAGATACTGTGATTAAAAAAGGACAAGTGATTGTGGAAGGTGGGGTTTTACGTGACGTACCCGTACCCACAACTTAATCGTCCCTCTTTTCATTGGGAAAGACAGCGTTCAACTGAACCTAAGGTAAGTGATTGGATCGAGACTTTTGAAGTGCAAGATGAAATAGATTTTCAAGCTGTAGATGTAACCGTTTTGGGAGTCCCTCTTTCGAGATCTTCTATTAGTGCCTCAGGGGCAAGTGAAACACCCCTTGCCATGAGGCAACTATGGAAATCGTTTAATCCGTATCACATTGAATATGATACGGATTTGACCTCCTTATCGGTTTTAGATTTAGGCGATGTCAAACAGCATGTAACAGATATTTCACTTTCTCATCAGTATATTAAAGAAGCAATGATTTCAATGCGGAAATATCACCCCCATACACTGCCTATCATGTTAGGGGGAGATCATTCGATTACGGCTATGTTAGTAAAAGGCTGGAAAGAGTCGCATCCAGAACAACGTATAGGCATTCTTCAATTCGATACACATTTCGATTTACGCAGTTTAGAAGATAACGGACCATCAAATGGAACGCCCATTCGAAACCTAATTGAGAGTGGTAACGTTGAAGGCAAAAACGTTTGGAATATTGGCCTGCATGGGTTTTATAACTCTAAATCTCTCAAAGAGTATGCAGATACCCACAAGGTTAATTACGTGACCTTACTTCAAGCTAGAAAAACAGGAATCTCTAATACAGTTGAAAAAGCCTTAGACGATTTAGCTAAGAAAGTGGATGCCATTTATCTTACAGTAGATATGGATGTTCTTGATATCGCTTATGCCCCTGGTGTACCAGCAGGAACAACAGGAGGAATGAGAACGGATGAATTGTTCGAAGCGATATACATTGCGGGTTCATATCCATTAGTCCAAGCAATGGATATTGTATGTTTAGATCCCTTACGGGATAAATCAGGAATTACTGTTAAAGCAGGAGTTCATGTATTCTTGAATTTTTTAACAGGCTTTGCAAGTAGGAAATAAAATATTGACCTCCTTATTCTTTTGAAAGTGCCAAATTTCTAGACATTTATTATGAAGCTTTCTATCTCAGTAAGAAGAGTGACCAAATGAGAGAGGAGAGAAATAATTGGTGAAAAATAATTATCGCTACTTTATTATTTTTATGATTGTTATTATAACCATCATAAATTACATAGATAGAGGAGCACTTTCATACGCTCAGGCTGAAATTATTCAAGAATTCAACTTAAATCCAGTAAGCTGGGGAGCAATTTTGGGTTATTTTGGCTATGGTTATATTTTCGGAGCACTATTTGGAGGAGCATTAGCAGATAAGAAAGGTCCTAAGTTTATGTGGATTCTTGCTGGAACTACATGGTCAATATTTGAAATTGGCACTATATTTGCTGGTCACATAGGTGCAGCGTTTTTTGGGGGTTCTGCATTAGCAGGTTTTGCGGTATTTCGTGTTTTATTTGGTCTGGCTGAAGGGCCTACTTTATCTACAATGAACCGAACAATGGCAAATTGGGTGTCTCCAAAAGAAAAAGGTTTTTCTGTAGCACTTGGCTTAGTTGGAACTCCAATTGGAGCATTGGTCACGGCACCTATCGTAGTGGGTCTTCTCACAGTCACTAATTGGAAGATAACATTTATTATTCTTGGCCTATTAGGTTTTATTTGGGTATTAATATGGAGAAAAATATTTACAAATTTACCTGAAGATCATCCGAGAGTTTCAAAAATTGAACTTCAAAAAATTCGAAGCACAGATAATTTAATAAAAGGTGAATTACAATTAGATAATACAAACCCTCAAAATGTTCCTTGGTATTATTTTTTTAAAAACCCTACATTAGTAATGAACGCTATTGGTTACTTTTCATTTTTGTATGTCAATATCCTATTACTAACTTGGACTCCAAAATATCTGCAAGATGAATTTAATTATTCTTTAGCATCTCTTTCGTATATAGGTATGATTCCATGGGTAGGTGCTATTGTTACAGGATTAGTAGGAGGGAAAATTTCGGATAAATTACGTGAGAAAACAGGAAATTTGCGTATAGCTAGATCTTGGTTCACAGTAGTCTGCTTATTTTTTACAGCTATTTGTTTTATGCTAATCCCAACGGTTGGAAGCGCGACCTCAGTGCTTTTATTAATGTGTATAGGTAATGCCTTTAATTACCTGCCCAATTCGATCTATTGGACAGTTGTTCTTGATACAGAGCCCAATAAAGCAGGAACTTTTGGGGGAGCAACTCATTTTATTGCAAACCTGGCTACTATTATTGCACCTACGCTAACAGGAAGTCTTGTTGCGACACATGGGTATGATGCTATGTTTACTGCTGCTGCCATTGCTGTAATAATTGGAATGGTATCTATGATATTTGTGAAACCAGGACAACGAAGTCATATATCGGATATGCATAATGAGGAAAACATTATATTGTAAGAACTATTATTCTTCTATAGGATAAAAAGCTTCTAAAGAAAAAAGATGGTTAATCTAAGAATTCAAAAAGATAAAACTAAAAAAATTTATAGGTGTTAACAGTTTATATGCTTTCTTAAAAGAGATATTTTGTTAAGTTACAAAATGATAAAAATACTTATGATCATGCTAAAGAGAACCCCTGTTATTAAAATACAAGGGTGCTCTTCTATAATAAAATTTGTATGACAACCTTTCAATTGATATGTTATAATTACTAGTAGACCTAACCTTTCTTATACTTTCGCAAAGTATAACTCAAAATCAAAAAAAGTCACCTCACTCTCCAATGCCAATAGAATGAGGTGCTTTTTATTTTATAGTGTCGTTTAATCTTCTTCCGGAATTTTAATTAAAATAGTGATGGCTACTGTTGTAAGGAATATAACCCCTAAAGTTATCAATAGATTTGTACTCATATCTCTCCCATCTACCCTAATCCCTATAATTTCATTGTAACAAAGAAAATAAGTGAATAGAACAAAGATGAAAGCGTTTTATTTATATTTTTATCATGTTAAAATACTTGAATTGTTTTAACCCAATTAACGTATGTAATTTTTTCTTGGATAGAGCAAGCTACCTCTTTCTTCTTCGTTCTCATGTGAAAAATAATTTCAAATCTGTATAGCAGAAAGGAATTTATAGAAAAGCTGTTAGGATTTATTTCCTTTAAATATGATCTTTCTTTTCTCCTGTTTAATCCGTTTTAGCCGTAATTCTATCTTTTTATCTAACGCTCTATACAGTATTTCGCTAGTTGCACATATTAAAAATAAGATTAGAGTAATAATTGCAGCCTTTGGTACATGAAAATAGAAACAAAGTACGACTCCAAGTAGTGACATAGCGTAAATAGAGTTGGTTACCCATCTTCTACTTCTATGAGCTTCTAGGTTTCTCTCAAGTAATTCTTTTTGCCCTTCTTCTTTTTTTGTATCTTTTAAATGATGGTATGTAGAATTCATCGCTTTTTCTCCCCCATGAAAACTAATTGTAAATTATCTCTGTATTAAATATCCTATATGTTTCAATTAAGGAAAAATATGAGGTTTTTCCTTTTTCATATTATATACGAACAAATGTTCTTTTTCAATAAAAACTCTAAAGTTTTCCCGAATATGGATATTGCCTCTACTTCATCTTTCTACATTTTATAATTTAGGGGTCATTTACATAGTCATCCGTATTAAGTTTTAAATAGGAACCCACTGGGTACATGATATACACAATAAGGATGGAATTAAATGTGAAAAGAAGTTTTCGTTTAATTAAAATTTAAGGGGATGGGAAAATGGGAACGAGAAAACGAGTTGCAGGGACTTTTCATTCGGAGCAAGAAGCGATACATGCAATTAAGGGGTTAAAACATCAGGGGTATCGTGAAACAGACATATTAGTAGTAGCAAAGGATAGCAATAATACTTTACAGTTGGGGACTGAGACGAATGTAATGATAGAAGCTGGAACATCAGCTGTAAGTTCGTTGGCAGGTGTGATGATGGACAGCTTTCTTACCATGATGACAGGTGGAATGATTTCTACTACCCAAGCTGGTGGCCTAACTTCAAAACTTGTTAGAATGGGGATTCAAAACTTTACTGCAAAACAGTGTGAAATGGATGTAAAGGAAGGGAAAATCCTTGTCCTAATTGATGTGGATGAAACTCAAACAATTCCTTCATATACTACGGTTAGGGAGTCTCCATACGAGACAGAGGGGCATAGGTCAGTGCTACTTCGTGAAGAGCAACTTAATGTAAGGAAAGAGCGAGTTCAGACTGGGGAAATACAACTTCGTAAGGAAATTGTAGAAGAACTACGAACTATCCAGGTTCCAGTTATGCGTGAGGAAGTCTACGTAGAACGGCGCCCGGTCATAGACGGTCAGTATGATGGTAGCCCATTGACAGAGAACGAGATCATTCGTATTCCTATTATGGAGGAGCGAGTTGAAGTAACCAAGAGGCCTGTAGTTGTGGAAGAAGTCATCATTGGTAAGCGTAAAATTCAAGAGATTAAAGAGATGAAGGATACTGTTCTAAAGGAAGAAGCAAAAATTGAACAGTCAGAACTCCCCGCGATTCCTGAACTTGCTGACTCTGAAATCTATCAAAACATGGATAATCACGTAGATCAAAGTTACCAAGAAGTTGCAGCTGCAATTGCTTCTGATGCTTCAAAAGAGGAAAAAGTTAAACTTTCAGCCGATAAGAAACAAGAAGCTCAACTTAAAGTGACAACTTCTCCTGTTATCAAAGAGATTGAAGAGGTCACAGCCTCAGTAAACAATCAGAAACCAGAAAGTCATGTTGAAGATACGGATATTACTACTTTTGAAAAAGGGAAGAATAATGAGAAATCAACAAACAAGCAAAAGAAATAAGTATATCTCCTTTATGGTTTATAGCAAAGAGAATAATTAGGGATATTTAAGGAAGGGCTGCCTAGCTGTATTGGCAGCTTTTTTTATTTTTTTTAAATTAACATAAGTAATGTTTTTAAAATCAAAAAGAATTAAAATAACCCATCAAAATGAGCATAAACAGGTAATAGAATAAAAGAAATGACTTTCATTACTGGAGGTCATTTCTTTTATTCCTAAAAGTCCTGGAGATTATATCAAATTTCAACAGGTATTCTCACTAAATTCTAGAAATATTACTTATCAAAACAACTTAAAAATATTTCCAAATTTGATAAAAGAAGGTGATTGAATGGAGCGAAAGAAATTTATTGAATACATTGATAAGTTACTAGAACAATCTGATGCGTGGAGAAAGGATGCGGAGAAAAGAGAAGACTGGAACAGTGCTTGTTTTTACCAAGGTGAGGTCAAAGCTTATGAGAGAGTAAAGAGATTGGTTAATCAGCAGTTACATGTATAAATAAAAATTACAAACCTAACTCAGAAATGAGTAGGGTTTGCCTTATTTCTTTTTCTAGTTTACATAAGATATATTCTAGGAACCATTACTCTAAGACTTAATACTTATGATTTTACTTATTTCATATTCAAAAAGAGCGTACATTAAAAATCTTGACCGTATTTATTATATATTTATGAAATTAAAGCACTAACGCAATTTAAATCCTAGCAAGTCAGACGAAGAGCTATAAAGACGTCGTTATAAGCATTTTAGTAGCAATGATTAAGGAAGGGGTTAACGAACTATTCCCACATAGCATTACATTAACGGAAAAAAGAACATTTTGAGCCCCTTAAGATTGCTTTTGTTTGGTAGATATTCAAGCAATATTCCTAGAAGGTTATCAGAAAATCTTTAGATAAAAGTGCACTATATAACAGAGCCTTTCTTCTATATTAGGGGTGTGAATATTTTTTATAATAATCTCATTTAATTTCATGTCTCTTCCTGAATTGATCTAGCTCACTTGTAATCTCACTTATTATTTTTTTGTATTTTGAGTAAGCATAATCTGTTTTTCCTCCCTTTGTATCTTCCAATTTTTTCACTTAGATAATAAATTTTCTATTTCTTGAGTACATTGTGCAATTGTAGGAGATAACAAATGAAATGACTCAAATAGAATAGGTTTTACCTTCAGCTCATAAGGGAATTTAATACGTCTTTAGTTGCAAATTACGAAGTTACTAAAGTAATGTATTTTTCTCAAAAAAAGTATATTAATTAGAAATATATGCTATTATTTTATTAAATAGTAAATAATATTATAATTTTATCAAGTCATGTTTTATAAATTTTAAGAGGGCGGGGAACGATTATGCCATTACAGAGGTTAATAGATAAGATAAGAAACAACGAAGTAATACTATGGACAGGAGCAGGTTTTTCTTTATATGCAGGAATGCCTAACGTGAATAAGATACAAGAAGAAATTCTAAATTTATGTACTGAGGAAGAAAGAGAATATCTTCAAAAAATAAACGATTTATCAGACATGACTGGAAATTTTGTTGAAATGAGAAATGGCTCAAGAAACGATCTAAATCGTGTTTTAAATAAGATTATAAATATAGATCCTATTTCCTTAAGCACTCATAATTTGCTAACTGAAATACCTCAAATCAATACAATTGTAACAACCAATTATGACACATTATTTGAAGAAGCTTATGGGAGAAGTTTAAGCACAATTATACAAAATTCAAATATACCGTATGTTGATGATAGACAGGTAAAATTATATAAAATACATGGAGACATAAAACAACCAGATACTATTATAATTACAAAAAATGACTATACTAATTTTTTCAGAAGAGAAAATGAGCCTATTTGGAATAAAATCAAATCACTTATAGCAGAAAAAACTATATTATTTGTAGGTTACAGTCTATCTGATCAGAATATCGATTACTTATTGGATAACGTTATTGCTAATCTTGGTGATAATATGAAAGAGTCATTCCTAGTTACCCCGAATTTGCCAAGACATAAAGTTAATGCATTATCACAAAAAAAAGTTGAGTATATACCAATGACTGGAGAGGAATTAGTCAAAACGATTCACACAGAAATAAAAAAAAAATAGTTAAGGATATATTGTGTAGTAAAGTTGATAGCAAAAAGGGGACGGTATTATTAAATAAATGGGGACTTGGTGCTGATTTTTCTATATCTAATGGGAAAATTAGCTATAGATCTTTTAAACCCTTAGATAATGCAGAAATAAACATTAATTTTTCCTTTAAAAACTTTAATATTAAGGAACAATTAATGCAAAACCCGTTTCAAATTATTGAAGTAACTAGTCAGGATATTAGATCAATTAAAACTAGCTATAAAAATATTGAAATTCCTTTTACTCAAGACTTAAGTGATGTATTAATAAAATTAATCCCTGTACCTAATACAAGATTTAAAGCTGATTTAAGTATACCTTACGAAGATTTTTACTTAAATGATGTATTATGTGAAGGTTATGGAAAAGGTGCAGTTCAATTACTTAAATTCACACACCAAAAATTCACATTTGAATTTGATTTTATTAAAAACACTTTTAAATTTAATCTCAAAGAAGTTAAATCATTAAAGCAGGCATTTCAAATTTTGGGTCTTCTTCATAGTTTGGTTGTACAAGGGAGTGAATTAATTATAGCTCCTACTGATAAAATGAACAGTAACGTGATAGAAGAAGAATTTCCTTTCTCTTTTGGCATTGATGAAAATAATGAGACGGATCTGAAAAAAGATATTGACTACATCTTTAATTTAGTAAAAAGCCTAAATTCTATAGAAAAATTTTATCGTGTAACGTTTAAAAACTTTTACTTCAATATAAATGCCGATGAATATGATGCAATCCAATTATTGCTTCTACATATGAATAATGAAAAGGAAAGAATAGAAGCCATAAATTTCAGTGTTAAAATATCAGAATTACAATCAAATATAAAGGATTTTAAAGATAACGTTTTAAATAGTGACATCAATCCAATATCTTTTGTTTATAATCGAGGATTCGTTGTTCCATTATTTGGTGAGGAAATTCATATTACAGATAAAAAACTTATAATATCTGGGCCTGATGTTGTTTTGACAAATAAAACTGAAGTATCTAGAGAGTTAAAGAAAAGTACTAAAGAATCTTTAACTTTACGTTTAGTAAGCAAAACTAGACAGTTAGTACGCTACTTCAACTAATTAATGAATAAATTAAGAAAGCAATCTAAGTAATTAGGTTGCTCTATTTCAATTTGTTCAATCCCCCTTTAAAATTAGATAAATTTAACACAGATTAACTTATCTAATCTCAATCCATTTTTAAATTAGTAAAACTTATTAAAGTACTATGTGCATGTGTTAATAAAGGAATATATTCCAAAAAAAGTTACTAACTTGAAATTTTTCAGAAATCAATAAAACTATTATCTCACTAATTCATATTTTATAAATTTTAAGAGAGCGAGGCATAATCATGTCATTAGAAAGGCTCATAAATAGAATAAAAAACAATGAAGTAATACTTTGGGCAGGATCTGGCTTTTCCTCGTACGCAGGAATGCCTAGTGTGAAAGAAATAAAGGAGGAAATATTAAATTTATGTAACGAGGAAGAAAAAGAATACCTTCAAGGCATAAGTGACCTATCAGATATAAGTGGGAATTTTGTTGAAATGAGAAATAATTCAAGAAACGACCTTAATCGCATTTTAACTAAACTCATAGATATAGACCCAAATTCTATAAAAATCCATAAATTACTGACTGAAATACCTCAAATTGATACAATTGTGACCACTAATTACGACACGTTGTTTGAAGAGGCTTATGGAAGAGATTTAAGTCCTATCATTCAAAATTCAAATATACCATATACTGGTGATAAAAAAATAAAATTATATAAAATTCATGGAGACATAAAGCAATTAGATACCATTGTAATTACAAAAGATGACTATACTAATTTCTTCAGAAAATCCGATGAACCTATCTGGAATAAGATTAAATCACTTTTATCAGAAAAAACTATATTATTCGTGGGGTATAGCCTATCTGACCAAAATATTGATTACTTATTGGATAATGTTGTTGCTAATCTTGGAAATAATATAAATGAGTCATTTCTAGTTACTCCAGACTTACCAAAACATAAAGTTAGTAAATTATTACAAAAAAAAGTTGAGTATATTCCAATGACTGGAGAAGAATTAGTCGAAACAATCCATACAGAAATAAAAGAGAGAGAAAATAACTCCCTAGATGCTGCAAAAACTGATGTGAATTCTGAGAAATCTGCAATTAAACAGTTGATGGAAATTTCAATTTTAATTTCTAATCCTCTAGATACAAATATTGATTATGATGTAGAGAAAATTCTTAAACACTTTAATAAGTTCGATTTACATGTAAACTTTTATTACTTAACAGAAGATAGTTTAAACAGTTTAACAGGTTCTAAGTATGTGTTTATATTTTCCTCTATAATAGAAGGTCAAATTATTATAGAAGATTCTTATTTAAAAGCCACTCCTGTACCTTTATTCAAATTAGAAGATATGACAGATCACTCTTCAATAGAAGGTATTTTCCTTTTTACTATGGATGATTTTAATGCAAGTGAGATAGGTACTACAAGTTTACCAATGCTAATTAGTAAGTTGGGGAAAGAAAGCGAATTAAGTAATATTCTTTTTAGGATTTTCAGAAAAAATTCTATTGACAAAATACCTAATTCTATAATTTTTAATGAGGAAAACATTGATTTAATACCGGTAGGCAATAAAACAAATAACAGCGTTCAGAATATGAAAAGTACACCGTTTATTGCTGAGGAAATTCATCCGAAAAACTTAGTAAACTTTGTAGGAAGACAAACTGATATAGAAGACATTATAAGAAAAATTTTAGATCAAAAACAGCAAATATTGACTATTAAAGGGTCTGGAGGAATTGGCAAAACTACAATCATTAGTAAAGTAGCATTAGAGTTAGCTAAAAGAAATTATTTCTCAGAAGGTTTTTATTTTATAGATTGTGAACATATCACCACCTATACAGTATTTGAACAGAAATTAGCCACATGTTTCAATTTAGACAAGACGTTAAACTTTAAAGAACATTTAAAGCAAAATTATTTCAAAACAGATAAGCTTATAATTTTAGATAATCTTGAATCTTTGTTATATGTTAAGGAAATTAGTCAAATTAAAAGTTTAATTAATTTTATATGTGACTATTCTCAAATTGTAATAACTTCTAGAGAATGGGTAGGATTTAATTTTGAGAATCGTCATGAACTAAGGACACTCAGTACGGAAGAAGCTTCTGAACTATTTTGTAAGTTATATCGAGTTAAAAGAACTGAAGTAGAAATTAAAATACTAAAAGAAGAAATACTAGAAAAATTATTAAATAATAATCCTTTGGCTATAAAATTAATTACTCAAACTAGCTTAAATAACATGTCTATGGTTAGTCTTAAAAATGAATTAAAAGATGATTTCTTTAGCGTAACTTCTTTAGATTATGAGGACATTTATAATGAAGCTGTAGATAAGAATATAGAACGCTCAGAATCTTTATTTCATTCAATTAACTATTCATATAAAAGATTAAAGCGCAACGAGCAACTTGCTCTTGAAATGCTGAGCTTGTTTCCGAATGGAATATCTTTGGGAAACTTTAAAGCTTTTTTTAATTTCAAAGAGCTTAACGTTAATTCGCATAAAATTAGTTATAGAGAACTTAAGTCTTTAGAAAATAAATCTTTAGTTGAATCATCAGGAGAATTTGTTAAATTACAATCTATAATTGGCAGATTTGCAGAAGTTCATTTCGAAAAAAGAAATGAACAGGAGAAAGCTTTCTATTATAAAAGAGCTTACAAATATAATAGTTACTTAGCAGACATGATTTATTATATGCAAACTTTCGACGAGAATTTATCTCAAAAAATATACGATAAAAACAAAGAAAATATCATAAAAGCCATTAACTACCTCTCCAAAGTTGAGGTAGATAAGGTAGAGAAACTTGAATATATTTCTACATTGACAGCCATAACTTTAGGTTTAGATATACCAGATGATTTCTTAACCTCTTGTGAAGCCTTAGAGGGTCATTTTGATGAAAATGAAAGTTGGAGTACCTATTTTAAAGTAGTATTATGCAAAATCAAATATTTTAAAGGCAACTTTAGCGATGCCTATAATCGATTGTGTGAATTAGTTCCCTTTGAAGATTTACATACTTTTGAAGGTGATAGATTTTTGGGAGGTATTCAATCTTATGCTATAACACTTTATACTATTCAAGGAAAAGATTTTGAGGTTTTACAAAAGTTTTTAGATTCTAAATTGAGTAGTAGTAATTTTGACGATGTCCCTAACATCTTATTCAAACTAGGTTATTATAATGCTTTAAACAAATTCACATCACCCTTTATAATGAAGCAAGACCAATTTTTCTTATTAGAGGCAAAGGCCAATAAAAAAGAGTTAGGTGTAGAAGAAATTGAGAAATATATTGAAAAATTATATAAAAAACTCCGACTAGAAATAATGCAAAGTACCTATATTAGAGCAAAAATAGAACCTTATTCTCTAAAAGAATTACGAGACCTTGTAGTAACCAACCCCTATACTTTAGGATTGAAAAATTTGATGGTTGCTTTCGTTACAGTTGAACAACGAGATGCTATTCAATTGTATGAATCTGCTATAGAATATTTATCTCATATTAAATATTATTATATAGAAGCTATTTATCTTTATTGCAAATATTTAAAAGAAATAGAATCAAAAAACTATTATTACTGGTATGAAAGAGGAATTAAGCTTGCTGAACACCATTGGTATAGGTTTTTAATACATCAATTCAAATGTTTGGAGAATAATTCGTCAGCACTCTATAATGAGGAAGATTACCCTATACCTTTTGAAATTCCTGACCTGTTTATTGAAAAAGTTGAGAAACTTGCAAACAAAACGTTAACGAGCCATGAAAAATATATAAAAAAATACATGTAAATGTAATTCATAGTTTCTTAATAAACGTGGATTTTATTGTTAAAGACAGTGGATTAATCATTCTTATTCTACTGTCTTTTTGTTTTTTAAAGATAAAATTTACTTATCAGTGATGTACTATATCTGTAATTTATCAAATTATAACTGTAGCCCTTCATACAAAAGATAAATATTCTACGAACGTTTGTACAAGAATTATATCCGTTATTTTCTTCCATGTTCTTGAGAACGTAGGAGTGTATATAGGTCTTCTACCTATTACAGGCATCCCTTTACCTTTTATAAGCTATGAGGGCAGTTCTCTTATGAGTAGCATGTGTTTGATGGGGCTCGTTTTAAATATTAGTTTTAGATCAAATATGTATATTTTCGACAAGATATTAAATACTAACATCACCTTTTATACTCAGTAAATTAGTCTTACGAAATAAATATAACATTCAAGACTAAAAGCTTGAGAGACAAATATTTCATCTCTTAGAACTTTTACATATATGTATTTGTAGAATAGAAAACCTATTCCAGAACCAATGGTGTTTAATAGTAGGTCATCTACAGGCATAGGAAATAATGTTACAGATATTAAACCTATTAAATAAAAGATCGATAATACTAACATAAATACCTTTTCTAATTTATATTTCTTTTTTAAGACTATACAATTAAACACAAGAATTAATATAATAATATCTAAAATCCGTGAACCATAAATGAAAGGAAACATTTCTGTTAGCATTCTATTTTAACACCTACCATTAAAAATCTTGTTCCTTCCACAACAATCCAATTTCTCGTTCACGCTGCAAAACTTTCTCCAGATAGCGCTCGGTTGTTTTGCGGTCACTATGGCCAAGCTCCTTTTGAATTAAGAAAATATCGGCTCCCTGCTGTCTACTATAGATGGCATAAAAATGACGAAAGTAATGAGGCGTAATTCTATCAGTCCGTTCTTTTACAAATGGTAACTCAGTTCGTTCAATGATACGCACAATATAATTACTTAAGTTTTTATATTGATAATATACTCCATCTTTAGTTGGAAATAATGGACCTTGATCACTTGAATTTAATGCTGTACTGACATGACGTCGTTCTCGAAAGGCAAGAATGCGCTCATATAGCGATGGATGAAGTAACTTATCAAATTTCTTTCCACCCTTACCTACTCCTCTTAACCGATAATGGCCACTTAAACTGTCTAAATATACATCTCCCCACGAAGCTTTAGCTATCTCCTGTACACGCAATCCTGTCATCGCCAACATCGTTAACAATCCATGATTAATAGGATGGTCTTTGTAGTAGTCTAGAAGCTGTTTGACTTCATGATAATACAAATCTCGATTTGGAATTTCTAGCTCAGATAGTGACGTGCTCAAGATTTCTTTGTGTAATGGATGCTGAATATACTTCGTTTCATGTAGCCATTTCATAAAACTTTTTAAAATCGTCATTTTAGCGTCTAAAGTTGCAGGTGAATAAGGTTTCCCTCCCTTTCCTAACAATGCGGTGCTTAAATAATCCTGGTAGTTCCGTATATGCCAAGGTCGTAGGTTTTTAAAAATAGTTTCTTCTATATAATAGTCAACATCTTGGCGCAGAAACGACTCACTCTCGGCCGCATACTGATAAAACTGCAATAAAATCCGTAGGTATTCAGTTTTTGTATTTTCCTTTCGTTCTCGGTCCTTTCGAATATGCTTTCGTTGGTGGACATAGTAGTAAATCATTTCTTCATCCGTAAAATCACTGAACATATCTTCGTTTTTTCGCTGATGATGCTCATTTCTTTCTACTAAGGCATCATAATACGTACTATCTAGCATCAATGAAAAGATTTTATTGAACTCCTCTTTTTTTACCCTTAGTTCTGTCCCTATGTGTACTAACGAGAAATCTTGCATAAAGCCTCTCCTTCCGTAAAACATCTCTTCTTATTTATAAGTCTTCCTTATATTGAATTATTCTCCTCTCTATCTAAGGATTAAGTTTGTATTTATATGTATGTATCTAATTAAGTACTTTTAAAATATAACAATAGTGTTACTAACAAAATTTAAATTACTAATTACCTTAAATAAATATCTAATACTTTTATAATTAGATACTTATTTAAAATTACTTATTATATTTATTACTTATTAATTGTAATGTATTTAAAAGTAAAAGTGAAAACTTATTTTTTGTAAAAATAATTTATCATTTGTATTGTTTGTAGAAAAATCCCCTATTTGTCATCGGTTGAAGTAAATGATAAAACATAATATTATATAAGTTAGTTTCACTATTTACATATAAGTTAAAAAAACTTTCAACTTATAACTATACATAAATATGATATAATTAATTATTGAATATAAGAAAAAGAATAGGAGTGTATGTCATGATTGATAATCCTGTTAAAATTATTAAGATTGAAGATGTAATGGAGATGTTAACTATTTCATCAAAGAAAACCATTTATACATATATTCAACAAGGGAAATTAAACCCTATTAATAAAGATGACTGGCATATCGAAGGACGTTATGAATTTGATATCGAGGATGTTGTTCGTTTACAAGAAGAGTTAAAAAAGCCAGGACTTACGACAAAAGAAGTCGCGCATCAACTGGATATCTCGGTCACAACGGTGAATAAGTATATTAAGCAAGAACTGTTACCTGCGTTCCAAGAAGAATACCGGGGCATTAATTGTTATTTTGTGAATGAAGAAGATCTAGAAGCGTTTAAGCTCACGCATGAAGTAGGGCGCAAACCGAGTAAGCGTCATTTTTATCATGCCGAACAAAATATTGCGCTATTTCAGCTTTTTGTGAAGAAAAATGAAGAAAAAGAGCAGTTTGCCCGTATCATCTCTGTAGAAGATCCAATTATGGCTGTTACAGAACAACATGAAGAGATAACATTAGAGGAGTTACTTCACCGAGGCTTTGAAGCAGCCTACGAGATTGAATCAAAAAAAACTGTTACCAAAGAAGGCTATGCTACATTTGCCTTTAAGCAAACAGCCTATGCAAAATCACAACTTTACAAGCTCATAGATTTATTTTATCAGTACCTAAGCCCAACCAACATGAGAATTACTCCACAAGAAGAGAAAGAGCAATTTATCGTTGAAATCAAACCTGTATTATTGACGGAATCAGCACAAGAAATCGTTGAGTTATTAGAGTCGGTTCTTGTCTCAGGGAAGATTAATAAACGCAGCCGTGGGATTTATATTGATAGCGATCTGGAAGTTGTACGCGTAAAGATATCAAGTGATTTAAAGCAAGAATTGCAGCAAAAAGCCAAGGAATTAGGCAAAAGGAATGTAGAAGAATTGCTATTGTACGCTGTACAAAAATTATAGGATAGACTGAAATCTAAAGACAACAAACTCACCAGTTTGTTGTCTTTATCTATTATAATGAATGATCTATTTGTCATCAGTTACAGTAAATAGTGAAACTAATTATTTTTACGAAATACTTTACTATTTACTTAACGTAATGGATTTTATCGGTATGAAATAGAAAAGATACCTTTTAGTTTTAATATTAAGTAACCGTTTTCATTTTCTGCTTTCTCAAAATGATTTGATAGGTTATAATAAATATCTACAAAAATATTAAATGATATGTAAGTAACAAGCAATTACACCCTTAATATTTAGCTAAAAGAAAAGCCCACCTCTGACAAATCAGGTGGGTTTTTCTTTTTTAGATGTATATGGTATACATCCTTAGTTAACATAAAACGAATTAAAGGAACCATGAGAAGATTATATAATAATGGATTTTCTAAGCATCAAAATGATTCTAATTTCATAAATTCATTTCTGTGTGTAGAGTAAACTTCCTTATTCCTCCTACATTTGGTGGAGTTCTAAATATTCTTTTAATGTTTGCTGTAACGTCCCTTTTGTTTCTGCTTTTTCTTCAAAGGAGATTCCTGAGTGAATCATTGTCCGCACCAGGTCCGCACGTAAACCTATAAGAACAGCCTTACATCCCATCATTGAAATTCCAGTTAATATTTTTTGGAAATGATCAATGACATACATCTCCATGTTAGCAATTCCAGACAGGTCTATAATTAATGTTTGAATCTTTAAATCTGAGATACCCATCAGTACTTTCTCCTCAATCGTTTGGATACGATTAATGTCAATCATTCCGATCAACGGTAGTACAGCTACAGATTGGCTAAGTGGTATAATGGGTACCGATAAATTTTCAACCAAGTCCCTTTGGGAGGCAATTAATTCATCTTTATACTTTGAGTAACTAATAACAAAAGTGTTAAGAAATTGATCAATTCTATCATTAATTCGCTTTTCTAAGGCATAGAATTCTTCAAGGTCATTAAAATGGTTATTTATTCGATCATATTGATAGAGAAAATGCCATAATGTTCGCCTAATGGCCTGTACCCATTCTAGTTTGAAGGCAAGAGTTAAGGCGTGCTCCGCCCATGCTACGCCTTCTTGCTGAGCAAAAGCAATGAGTTGGTCTTCTTTTTGTTCTACGACATATAGAGATAACTTTTGAGCATTTTTTAAAAGATCAATATTTCCTGTTTCTAAAATATCATTAATATTAGAGGCTACGTTAACCGCCTCTGATAAGAGTTTGTCTTGGAAATTTTGTTTGTTATCTTTAATAAAATCCGTCATTTTCTCCCTCGGATTATAAATAATCTCCATTTTGAATACACCCATTATTGTTTATTGATTATTATTATCCTTAATTAATAAATATCGCCAAATGAATTATTATTTATTTTTATGCCCTATACTACCCATACTAAATATGTTTTTAAATAATATCCTTTATTTCCCACATTTAAATATATATTTAAAGTACATCTTTTATATCATATATATCCGTGGTTCCCAACCATGATACATTTGTTATATAGTTTCTAACCTTAAGGTGAAATTACACTTTTTTACAAATTTATTTCATTTTTAAAATATTTATTTCAATTATTTGGAGCTAATAACTTATATATATACCCTATGGTAAAATAGATTAAACTTTAAATTGCGAGAAATGGGTTGATGATAAATGACAATAATTAAAATTAAAGAAATGTTAGAAACTTTATTACAGTATGAAGACAGTGAAATTACTCATACCATTTGTAGTAAAAATAATACCTTTTCTCTCAGTTATTCTAAGGAACTAAAGAATTTTCAAGTAAAGAATATTGAAACGGGTCATATTGAATATTTTCCAGATGTGGAGGCTACCTCTTTAGCTTTGTATAGAATAATAAGTACTGTGGAAAAAGAAGTCACTGAGTAATAAATCATTTTTAAAGTTTACATAATCAGATTATAAGAAGCAAAAAGAGCCTGAATTATTTAGAAAGAACTTCCTTTTGGTTTGAATATATAAATTCTTTTACTTCCACAAAAGAGAGACCTAATTGATAAGCTTCCTTCATAAGACTTATCCACTCCTGATCAAGCTCACCATCTTCTTCTTTTAACACCCACAATTCCTCCAACCTTCCTAATCGGAATTAATTAAATTCTAACATTCAACAACAATATATTAGAAATCGATACTATTTATTCAACATATTTCTTTTAATGTCCTGCAACATAAGTCTTTTTATATAATTAATTAAGATTTAATGTAGAAAAAAGCAAATTTTTTCCTCACATGAATTCTTTCTATTTTAAAGATTTATTTCATATAAATCTTTAGTTGTGATCCTGTTCATTATAAGCACCAAAACATTTTTTATAAAATATGTTTTGATTTCTATGATAAGGGTAAAGTATTAAGCTGGATTGAATTTTCAAGAAACATTCTTTTTTAAGTTTGTTTCTTTTTTTTTGGTAATTATAGAATAAATAATAAACAGTAAATTGAGCAAACTACACAAGATGTCGCCAAACATTGACGTATACAACTAAATTCTGCAACAGAAAAAACCTACCTCTTTTGACTGGGAAGAGATAGGTTTTTTTGTTTTTTGAATACGTTTTCAAATAAAGATATTTAATGTCTGGAGATTAACTCACTCATTAATCTGTTTAAAGCAAGGTATACGATCTCATGCTCTGTATTCATCAGTAAGAGCAGGTATTAACACTTATATTTTTTATGAAATAATTTACTATTTACTTAAATAACGAGGGATATAATATGGAACAATTTAACGTTTTACTTTAAAGCGTTAAATTGTTAATCTGTTATTAGACAATCTTTCTTTTAGTGTTATTCCTTAGCCCAAAGTACAAACCATATATAGTGGTCTGTGCTTTTTTTTTAAAAGATTTATTTTAATATCGAGTGAATAGATCTATTGCTTAAAATAAGTACAGGATACAGCCATTAAGTGGTCAATTTCTTTTTTCGCAATCGGTTTAACCTTCGTTGAACCCCATACCTTGATCGTCCTATAAGTTGACCGATTTCTTGTTGAGTACGACCTTCCTCGTAGAACATATACCATAGACGGGCATCTTCTTCTTCAGTCCACTGTTTCTTTTCATATTTTGGACGATTATAATAATCATATTTCCGTTGTTTCCTTACCCAATCCGGCTCTGGCAAAAGAGTATTTGTAGGTATTTTAGAAAAATTAAGGAGCTTTTTATTTTGCTCAGCCCATTTCCAAAAGGCTGATACTTCAATTCCTACAAATTTTCGTGTTTTTGCCCTCGTGATTTTATGAGGCAATTTCTTTTTTTGAATCCATTTATAGATAGTATGAACATCAATTTGAAGAAAACTTGCTAGTTCATATACTGTAATACTTCCTGTATAAGCTCTTACTCCATATACGCCTAAGCGATTTAATCTAGACTCTAATGCTGGTATACTTCGCTGCAGTCGTTTAGATATGTGTTTAAGAGATTTGGATCCATAATACTTTAATAGGTATTCATCCTCTTGGTTCGTCCATCTCCGCAGTGTTTCTCGTCGTGTTAGTTTTAATATTTTAATACGAGTAGCAATAGAAGAAGGTGTCTTACCTAAATGATTTCCTATTTCCCGGTTATTCATGATATTAATGTTTTCTTTTAAGAAAGTATCTTGTTCCGTTGTCCATTTTTTATGTAAGCAATTCTCTTCATTTCGAAGGTTTAATCGTACAATCCGTTTATTAACAGATTCTTTGCTACGATTTAAGTGTTCACCCATTCTTTGGAACGTCATCTGTCCATATTGTTTTTTAAGGAATAAATCTTCCTCCGTTGTCCATAGCTTTTGATTTTTACTCAATGTTATCTCCCTCCAGTGCGTGTAGAAATCTTAAAGTGAAGAAGACAGTAAAAAGGACGTTAGTAGTCTGTACTAACGCCTTTGATGATATTTATATTTATGGATTAGTAGTGCTTTTATTTATGATTACCTAAATTAGTTATAGTATGGCGTATTATCGGTATGTATATAATATATCATATTTTCACATGGAGAAATAAATATAAATTTCTCTTTATAAAGCTATAAAGTACTTAGGTATTACTTTTCTAAACTACAGAAAGTCCATTATAATTTAGCCTATACTTCGACGTACATTTGTCTAAAAGGATGTTCCTTTTTGGACGCTATTAGTTATTAATTGACTGGTAGAATCGATTTACGCTAACATTGAACAAACTTAATACTCCAAAGGGGAGTAGCTGTACAACAAAAGTCGTCACTACGAAACATTTTGTTTCCGGCTTTGTTGGCAATCTTAATTGTTAGCAAGACCTTTGCCTACATTTTTAGTTAGGTGAAGTCTGTGTTTATACATCAAGCGCTTTTATCTACTAAAAAGATAAAAGCGCTTTTTGTTTTTTATAGATTTAAACTAATTATGAGGAGTGGTTAAATCATGTTCAAGAAACTGTTTGATTCACTAATGAATAATTAACATAAGCATTACAGTAGTAGTGATTACAAGAGAGGAAAATCAAAACCTTTTAAGAGTTATAGCAGTAGTGACGATTATAGAAAAGGCCGTGATCATCATGGAAGTTATGGACATCATCATTATAAGAGAAAAAGAAAGAGTGGAAGTTTCTTTAGTAGTTAAATAAAAAAAACACCCTTATTCTAAAAGCATTTGAAATGGTAACTTTTTAAAGGAGTCTATAAATGGAGTTAAATAATAACATATATTTTTTCTTCATAAAGACTATTTTCTGAGACAAGCATATGTATAAAAAGCTGCATACTCCGGAGAAAGAATCCTTGGTAGAAGGCTTATACATAATCGGCAGTCTTTGTTGTAGTTATTCTTCATAATTTGTATTAAATATAAATAAATATAAGCTAATTCTAGAAGTATATGTTTTACTTATCTAAAAGAAGGGAATAATAGGGTCAACTTGATAAAGGGAGTGATCTTATGCAAGCCGATATGACGGTCGAAGAAGTCAAAGCCCAAATCCAGTACTTAGGAACAAATGGACAATCTCTAAAAAAGAAAAAAGTAAAGCAAACACATCCAAAACTAATGAAAAATGCACTTTATTTTTTCCCTAGCTGGGAACATGCTATGGTAGAAAGTGGTGTAAATGGCATATAATAAGCAGAAACTCAGTCTTTTTTGACTGAGTTTCTGCTTATTATATATAGAAAGCTTTTAAAGGAAAAAGAATGATGGGTGTGGAATACAAAGAAAAACGGTTGCACAAAGATAGGAGAGATAAAAGACATGAATGCTACATTTAATCAACTTTTATCAATGAAAAATCTACGTGACGTTAAAAAAACAGAAATTTTAGTGCAAATGGAACAAGCTTCAAAAAATAAAGATAAAGAAACCCTCTTACGATTAACTAAACAGCTTCGAAGTATCTCATAGAATACCCTCTGTAACAGAATTAACCCACTAACAGGAAGACTTTACATGAGAACAATAAAAAGCGACTTATCTATCCTAATTCGAACAGTAAGGTCGCTTATCCTATTTTTCATTCATATATTTACCCTTCCACTTTACAATATGTGTACATTTATCATGTTATATGTTCATCTTCTAACTGAATTACATCGTTATCCTGAGATTGATTGAATAAATAAGTAAGGTATGAATGTAGTTCGAATCGGTCTTCATCAATAAAATTAGAAAACACCTGTTTATATTCTTTCAACATCTTTTCCTCCTTTATTTATGTTTCTTACTTCTATCATTACCTATCTAGTAATCTCTTATACATCCAAATTAATAATGTACTTATTGATTGTATTAACTTGTATGTAAGAAGTTGTATGTAACACAACACAAAGTTAAAAAAAGTTCATTCTTTCTTTTTGTATGGGCTCCACCTGCGCCAAATACAACGATAGCCACGCATGCTATCCACCTGATTTCACCATAACAGAAAACGTTTACATTATAAATAGTTATATCTGTAATTATAAAAAGTGATTATATTATTTTTATGGACTTTTTGAAATATACGTAGATTTTAAGAGCGTAAAATATCCTGGGTAAATAAAAATATTCTTCAATGTAAAGAGATAATTAGTGATCAAACGATCGATAGGAGATATTCATGTGCAATACTCTCTGGGAGTTATTCTAAAGGGATCCCTCTTTTTATGTCGAAAATTAGCAAGTATTAAGGAGGGTTAAGGATAATTAGTGAAGGTTGATTGTAATGTCATATTTAAAGCAAAAATTATACTGCTTTGTGGTTATATAACAATGGTACTTGTGAAATTAAGGAACAAGATTCATTAGGAAAAGTTAAATTAGTATCAGTTTCTGAGTTTAAAGTGCTAAAAACATCGTTTTTTTCTAATCCCATGTTTTTTAAGTACTTATAAATTTAGTTTTAAGGGTTAGAAAAGATACATTTTCACGAATGGGTTGTTAACTGTCGTCAAGAGGATAGTTTAAGTGAAAGTATATTAAATAAAAGGTTTTAAGATTTATACACAATGTAGACAAATAGCGAATAAGGGACACTTTTTATGTAGTGACCCTTATTCGGATTATAATTCAACTCTTCCAGGTATTTTTTATTAGGAAATGAATAGTTTTATCGTGTGAATATTCAATTTTTATCTAGATTTGGCCTTTTGTTATTCAAATTCATACGAGATTTTTTATTGTCTATTAGATGCTTAATTTCTTTGAAGCTTACAAAACTTTTATTTTGTTGATCTAAAAGTCGAAAACGAAGGGACTTCAAGCTTGTGCTTAGTGTAATTGTTGTTGCTTTCTGTAATGGTGGCGTAGACTCATGCGCCTTTTCTAAATTATAGTTTGGAACTCTTGGAGCCAAGTGATGTACATGATGGAAACCAATATTACCTGTTACCCATTGTAAAACTTTAGGAAGCTTGTAATAGGAGCTACCATCAACCGCAGCCTTCACATAATCCCACTCCTTTTCGTTTTCAAAGTAGGAATCCTCAAATTGATGCTGTACGTAAAATAGCCAAACTCCAAGTGATCCTGCTACAAAAAGGATGGGAGCTTGAACGAGCAGAAAAGCTTGCCAACCAATACCCCAACATAAAAGTGCATACACTGCAACAATTGAGAAATTTGTTAAATATGTGTTCAAACGTTCCTTTCGTTTCGCATCTTTTCGATTCAATCGGTTAGAAACTAAGAAAAGATAGATGGGGCCTAATCCAAACATAACAAGTGGATTGCGGTACACTCGGTAAGCTAACCGGCCCCAGTAGGAAGCTGCAATATACTCATCAACTGTCATGACCCACACATCACCAGTTCCCCGTTTATCTAAGTTGCTACTCGTGGCATGATGAATCGAGTGGCTTCGTTTCCACTGTTCATATGGAAACATGGTGATAACCCCACTAATTGTACCAAGGATATTATTTACTTTTCGACTTTTGAAAAATGATTGATGACAACAATCATGGAAAATAATAAAGATTCGGACGACGAACCCGGCTGTAACAATAGCTAATGGAAATGTTAGCCAATAAGAAACGGACAAACTTTGATAAGCTAGAAACCAAAGTAGGAAAAACGGAAGGAATGTGTTTATCAATTGCTTTATACTCGATTTCGTATTGGGTTTTTCAAAAGGTGCTACATTTTTTCTTAGTTCAGTCGTTTTTTGTTTGCTCATGTTGACCTCCTTAAATCTTTACCGTGTTTAATATTCAGCTTTTCTTTATTAATTTATAGTAGCGCATAGTAGCTGGTAATAAAACATACAAACGTCAAGTAACTAGTATGACAACTGTCATACATGTATGGATGTATTTTCTTAATGCAAGGAATAAGATGAATTAACTGCTATTCAGAATCAGAAGTAACTATCTCATGAAGAGGTAGCTGCTTCTGATTTTTTAATGTATATCATATATATTTTTAGTTACTATAGGGAACCCAACAAAAAGAACCTAATAAAATAACTTAACAGGTAATTTTTTTTGAATTTTTGTCGAGTTTTCAGAAGGATAATTATCGTTTACTAGAAATTACTTTTCTCACCAATTTCAAGTTACTTACAAGAATAAGAAAAATAATTGGGTATACTAGAGCCGAATATAGTAATTTCCAGCCATTATAATAAAAAAAGTCCGTGTTAACTACGAACCATTCGAATACAACAGAAAAAGTGTCCAACTTAAAATATAAAGTACTTTTCTTCCTAAAGCTTTGTTAAATGGGTAAAAATTTAAAAACTAAAAACTGATAGAGGGAAAGTTACCCCATAAGCGTAGACAAAAATACATGTAGCATATATTTCAATAGGGACTAATCTTTTAGGTGTGAAAAATGCTAGTAAATTAAAAACTAAAAAGCACACAAAGACATACATCATTATTAGACTTCCACCTTCGATTACTAAATAAATTGGATGCAATTAGTATGTCTATTTATAAAATTAAAATGTAAATTAGCCAACAACGAATAAATTTTCACATCCGGAACAAACTAACTACTCAAGACGCCGTGAGGCATCTACGAAAATCCTTTAGCAATAGAGCAGAAAAAACCTATCTTTTCTAACTGGGAAGAGGTAGGTTTTTTGCTTTTTAAGATGAATCTTACATCCAGTCTTATTACCATAATATTTTTTCTGGTATACATCAAAAAAGAACCCCTTATGGCTAAACTGCGGCACAAGGGGTTTAAGAACGGATGATTACTTACTTTGTGCAACTTTTTATACATCCTTGATTTGATAGGATTTATCAAACAAATGAATGACCTTAAGATGAATAAAGTTTACAATAAATACGCAAACTATTTGAGATGTTCCAAGAATCACCTGAACATAGTAGCACCATTCATGTAGAAAAACTCCTGCTTCTTGTTTAGAAGTTTTCTGTTTTTAAACTATAGATTCCCGATGTTCCTAGTTAATATAATAACTCCTTGCAGTACACATACCCAAAAGACTCTATCAGTGAACACAGGATATTAGATAGCATGTCCATTTGTATTCTGCATCTTTCTATACATATGCGACAGCACATTAAAAACAGTCTCTACTTACAGAACGTAGTAATCTATATATGTTTCATACTTCGGATACGTATGAACAAACCCTTACAAGAAAGCAACCTCGCTTGCCAATATCGAGGTTGCTTTTTACTCTCCTCAAAAAAATAAAAGCTAATCAGTCGCAGAAACCTCTTCTAACTGGTTTAGCAATTGATCAATGAATTGACTGATTACAATGGTACTCTTACTGGTGAATCCTTCTTCTAAACCAACTCGAATCATAAGTTCTCTTCCTGCCTCTATATCTACAAGTAAAGCTTTTACTAAACCATTGTTATTCCTATATATTTGCAATTATCTAACCACCTATTTCTCTAAATTGTTACATTTTTCTTTAACACTAACTATATTTTGGCTTTCTAACAATATTTTTTCCTGTAAAATCCAATTAAAAGCTCGGAATCCCTTTTTTAGGGTTTGAATAGCTTATTTTTTATACCTAATGCGTGTTACAATACGTCTTGTAGATGCAAATAAAAATTCCATTTCTAATTTCATAGTCAAGAAAAGTCCTCGTAACTCGAGGACTTTTCTTGTATTTGACATAGAGTTATTCAATTTTTAAATTAAAAATTGAGTAACTACCTGTAAAATGACAAAAAGGACAAACATGATGACTTGTTTGTCCTTTTTATATAGAATAACCCTCTCAATTAATAATCAAGAATTTGCTTAGTATACGTAGTAAAATCACTTAAATGCTTATCTAAGATTTGCTGCAAAATACCCTGATTAATCGCTTGATAATCGTGAACAGCAATGTTCTGAAACCCTACCATGGCTTTCATTCTATACGCAATCTCACTTGTAATGATTGTAAATCTAACATACCAAAAGCTTCTCTGTTGGTTTGAGGAAGGCCTAATCGTTCTTCAGCTATAAGGATAGGTTCTGTTCGTTCTTTTATTTTCTTTTCAAACTTATGGAAACTATATATTTATTTTATATTGAGAAGAGTGTTATGTTTCTCACACATACTTTCTTATTATAATCTACTTGTGACCTTCACATTCTCTAACCAGAACTTTCATAATACTATTTTTCACCCCTTAATAAGTTCAACTAGATAAAAATATTTGTTGATATATGTAAGTTTTTGAAGATAAATAAGTTGAACTAAAGGATTGAAATTCTGCCCTTCTTCTTGTATAATGAGTTCAACAGAAGTTCAACTTAAAAACGAGGTGTATAAACATGAAAATTTCACGTTTTAATAAAGACTGTGGAAACTCCGTTGATATGAATATCATTGATGGATACCTATTTGATTTCCCAACCAACGTTGTAGAACTACAAAAAGATGTTGCTGATTCATTTTTTACAGATGCAGTAACAGCACCAGAAGAGTTTAAGAAGCGTATCTTACTATCTACAACAATCGGTGATGAAGAAAAAGAACGTTATTTCTTAGTCGGTGACATCGCTGCAAGCCAACAACTTGCGAATAACCATATCAATCGTTTACATAACAAAATTACAAGTCATATTCCTTATGTGACATTTCTAGCTGCTATTGCATACTACCATGCGTTGCATGCGAAAGATCAAAAGGATAATAGCATCGAGATTGACTATTTCTCTACGATGTTACCAATCTGGTTGCTAAAAAAAGAAAGCACATTTGGTGAAGCGCAAAAAGCAATGGCCACTCGCTTCTTAGGTGACCATGCTTTCCGTATTCATACACCAGGGTTCGAAAAAGAAATAAAAATTTCTGTAGAAGAAAGTGCATGCTTAAAAGAAGGTGAAATTGCACGCTTTGCATTAAAGAAAGACCTAACGCTTCAAGACCGTGAAGATGCCAATGAGTATGTAGAATGTGAAACCGTGATGGTCGATATTGGTGGAGGATCCATTGATGTTGTTATTCTACCAGAAGGATTAAAAGCTGCAAACAGTCGCGAATCATTCCAAAGTATTGAAGGTATTCCATACTTAGCGCACATTGATAAGTTACGAAAAGAGAAATTCCCAGAGCTGTTTACCGATTTACGTGCATTTGATCAGTTTATTTTAGATAACTACAGCAAACAAAAATTTGAGTTAAAGAATGAAAATACGGGTGAATCTATTGATTTAACAGCTCAAATTACATCTTCCCTAAAAGAATATGTAGAGATTTTACTAGCGAAGTTAAACGACGTAGCGCCACCACCAGCAAATAAAATTCGTAAATACGTATATAGTGGTGGTGTTGCTCCGACACTAGAAGTAGCCATCATGACAAGTATGAGTGAAAAGATCGGCGAAGAACGTACAGAGAAATATCATAAAGTACCAGAAGATAGCCGTCACTTGAACTTATTCGGCTTAGAAATTCGAAGCATCGGTTACCTTCAAAAGAAACAAGCTGAGAAGAAAGCCGTTAAATCCTAACAGCGTAGGTGATAACCATGACAGAGCGTCAAAACGCCTTTACGATTAAAACCAATCAGTTAAGTGATGAAGTCTATGACATACTCGCAAAATATGCAAAGTCTCGAAAATTAGGGGACTACATTTCATCTTTAATTGTTCGTGACCTTCATCGTGCATCTACCAACCAAGTAGAATCAGCACATAGAACAGAAGAGCTTCTCGAACATATCAACTTAGAACTGCAGGAATTAAAGCAATTAGCTAAAGCTAATGGTTTTGTAGGTAAGCAAGAAGAGTTAGAAGACAAGCCTTCAGAAAATCAAACCTTAAAAGAAGGTAAGATTGCAGATTTAGAGCAAGTATCTGGTTCTTTAGACGACGATGATCTCGAAGAATATAGTGATTTTTAAAACACTAAGCCACTAGGTATCCTAGTGGTTTTTTGCTTTCGGTGGTTTATTAATTTTTAAGGTATTTCCATTTTCATATTTACAGAGAACGTGTTCAGACTAAAGGAGTTTATTTATTGGTAATAGCAATCAGACTCAGTACTTCTATTTGTTTTAAGCCCCCCTTCATACTTCTTTGTATCAAGAACATTAATAATTGGTGTGACAAGTACCATATTGATACTCAATTTGTTCCTAAAGGGTTAGATAGAAGGAATCGGTATAGTCATGGTATACTAATAACAAACATGGAAATGATGGAGGATATTATGACAAAACGATTAGATTTGCGTGTCGACTTTGCATTTAAATCACTATTTGGCACACATGGAAATGAATCTATTTTAGCTGCTTTTTTGAACGCAGCACTCCGTTTTCCAGATGATAAAAAAATTCAGACGGTGCAGTTATTAGATCCGCATTTCAATAAAGAAAACCAAGAAGATAAACGCTCTATTTTAGACGTACATGCACAGTTAGAGGATGGAAGCCGCGTTAATATTGAAATTCAGCTTAATAACAAACATGACATGGAAAAACGAACACTCTATTACTGGTCTAAAATGTACAGTAGTCAAATGAAAGAAGGCATGGACTACGGAGAGCTTTGTAAAACGATTACCATTAACATTGTGAACTTCCGTTATTTATCTCATATTCATGATTATCACTCTACCTTTCAGTTATATGAGCGAGAGCAGAAATTACTCTTAACGGATATGCTGGAAATTCACTTTATGGAGCTACCTAAGTTATTAATAAAATGGCGTAACAGAGAGGTAGATCCACGGGAAGATCAACTTGTGCGATGGTTATTATTACTTGAAGCATCCGAAGATGAAGAAATCACTCAGGTATTGGAGGAGATTGCGATGCAAGAAGATCAAGTATTAAAGAAAGCGATGGACGAGTGGGAACGGGTTAGCCAAGATCCGGAAGTGCTATTAGCATATGAAGCACGAAGAAAAGCATTATTAGATGAAAAGTCAGCTTTAAGAAGAGCTGAAAAACTTGGAGAAGAAAAAGGAAAACAAATTGGTGAAGAAATAGGCGAAAAGAAAGGTATCATAAAGGTGGCTTTAAGTATGATCCAAAAGGGTTTAGATAACCAAACAATCGCTGAATTTACAAACCTTACACCAGAAGAAATTGATAAACTACGTCACCAATAATCATATTTTAAAAAGAGACTGCCTAATAAATTAATTTTATTAGGCAGTCTCTTTTTAACTTCTTCATTATTAACTCATCTAATTTGAAGTTTATTGTAAGTAAGTTAGCTTATATTTATTTTATCTTTATTACACAGCGTACTATAGTAGGAAAATATAAGTCTTATATTTTTTGTTAAATTGAAGACCTTTTCTGATATATTCCCTTTTAGGTTGCACTAGCATTTTTCTTTTTTTTTACAGGCAATCCGTACTTATTAGAGTTTTCTTTTATTTTTTTTGCGATTTCTTGTGCTTCTTCTTTCGTCATTTTCATACAAAAGACTCCTCTCATGTTCTACTATTATAAGTTTTTTCCACTATCACAAAAAAATATACATGCTCCTCCCTCCCCTGCCATATACATGTTTTAGGTATGTACAAAAAGTCATTGTCCTAGAGGTAATTTTAGATTTTAGGAGTGATTATGTGAGAGTAGAAGAGAAGAAAAGAAAAATTCGAAGTGACAAAAAACGAGATGTAAAACCATCACTTCCAGTTGATCTTAAAGAATGTGTTTATCGATTGTCTTACATTACAAATACACCCGTGAAAAGTGTAGTTGAGTCAATTTGTATATCAGGCCTTGCTTCTTCAAAAGTAATGGACTACCTATCAAATTATTTTAGAAGAGGATTTAGCTTTGGCAGCACTGTGTATATGGGGGATATGTCCAATGAGCCAATTAGACACCTATACAAAAATATTGAGAAAGAGCGTGTCTCTACACGCTTAAAAGATGGACATGGAGAAACGTATGATATCCTGAAACGCTTAGCTTATGCTTTAGATTGCTCTCCTGCATTAGCTGCGTCCTTTTTAATTGAAGCGAGCATAAGGAATTCTGATTTTGTTGATGACTACATGACTCGGCATTTAGAAGAAGAATTGGATCAGGGAAGAATAAAGGAGCTAAAAGAGGTGCTAAAATTCATTAATAAAAATAACCCTTATAAGGAAGAGTATAGTTTACACAATTTAATTTCTTACATTATGGATGAATTAAAGGTAGGAGCAACTAGCTTAGGGTCTTCTGTGCAAAACTGGTTAGAAAGTATACAGCATAAAAAATAGTTGGAACTAAAAAACCTTTGAATTTACGATTCAAAGGTTTTTTGCTTATCTTTTATTTCATTAAATAAAATTTTTGCGCCTACCAGACTTAAAACTATGTTATTTGCATATCTACGGTTTTGAGGCGTTATTTCACCTGTAATCATACATTTGTTATATTCTTCGTATTTTTTTATTTCTATATGATCATCTTCCAATAAGATTTCTACTGAATCGTCTTTACCTATATCCATTCCTTTTCTTAGTTCAATGGGAAGCACTATACGTCCCAAGGCATCTATCTTTCTTAATGTACTTAGTCCCTTCATCCTAACTCTCCTTTTATATGTTCACAAATGCAACTTCGATATTATACTATAAATGTATAAAATAACCAATTAAAATCTTATAAACTAAGCTTTTGAAGACAAGGATTAGAGCTTTCTCTTAGATTGTTCTTGTACATAAGTACACGTACGCTCATGTTCACGTGAAAAGAAATGATCTTGTTTATGATAAACTTTCACTCCGCAAGAGGGGCAAGCAAAGAAACCCACTTTAGGACCTTGAGTCACTTCGTGTGCATAAAACTCACCGGCTGTTTCAAACATCACTACATGGTTCGCTTTCTCAATCTTAGCTCTCATACAAGCATCTCCCACCTTATTTTGAGTTTAATTCCATAATAAGGGTTAGTAGTGTAAATTGTAAAAGAAAATGTATAGATAGATACCTATTAAGGAAAAAAACAGCATTTTTATGCCAATTATCCATAGACATACAGATCTAGTTACATATGCGTTATATCTGACGTACTAGCTTTTATACATAAGCTGATAAGAAGACGAATTACCATTTTCAAACTATAATAGTAATAGGTTTTTTTACTACGAATATCTAAAATTTACATGCTACATATAGTGGCTTTATTTAGCTGAAAGATTAAATAAACAATGAACAACAAATGGTTACTTTAATAAGGTTGGATGATTGGAAATGAAAGATTTTGAACATGAAGAATTACTGAATAATGTAATACTAAAATATGATGGGCAACTTATTAAAATTGCCTTACTCTATGTAAAAGATATTTACGCAGCAGAAGATATTGTTCAGCAAGTATGGATAAAGAAGACATATATCAATGGGTAGACTCTTTACCTCCTAAATATAGTAAAGTAATCATGTATTTTTATTTTGATGATTTATCATACAATGAAATAGCTACTCGATTACATATTCCTCTATCCACAGTTAAATCTAGAATCCATCAAGCGAAAACATTAATGCGAAAGATCCATAAACAAAGAATGTATACGAATTTGTGAGACAGTTAAATATCCTCATTTTTTAATTCTTTATTTAACCACATATAACCCTCTTGTTTAAAAGATACGGTTACCCTACAAATTCTCTTTACGTTTTTATATATTATGTACAGTAGAATTATTCACTCTTGGATGTAAAGAACTTGGCTTATCTATGTCGAAAATTCATTTTTTCCCCACTATTGTTACTATAATGAGCAGAACGAATACTCTAGATGTATGAGAATGAAGGGGAATCTATGGTTAAAGCTTTTACCGCATTTTTACTGACTACTATTATTTCTTTTGTTGTAATGGTTGGTGGCTTACTAATTTGGGTTGCTATACAAGTAAATCACATAACTGATGATCCATCAGTTGCAGACGGATTAGGGTTTGCGGTTGCTTATGGGTGAATAGCTTCTATTCCCATTTCGGTTGCAATAGGAAGCTTTGATGGTATTATTGGTTAATTGAGGAATTGAATTTAAAAATCCTATTTATTATTTAAGGAGAAGTAATAAAATGTATCAAATGAGGATCTTTACATTAAGATAAGGTAATAAAAGGAAAAAATAGATTACAGAATTGGTAAATGAAAAATTTTTATCTAAAAAAGGATGCCAATAGGCACCCTTTTTAGCCTTAGTTATAATAAAATGTTTGATTAAACAGATTCTATTATACAAAATTGTTTGTCCTAAGATATTTAATGAATAGAAGATTACATGTATTAAGATAGACTTTTTTAATTAGCTTGAATATATTCATTAGATAAGTGCATGCAGAAGGCTTATAGAATCTCTCTCTTATCTATTTCTTTATCAGCTTTTAAATTTTTCTCCCTCTTTCCTAATTCACTGTTACTGTAACCAAATGTAAAGTAAACAATAAGACCAATAACCAACCAGATTCCGAATCCAATCCAAGTGGTCATCGGTAAATTAAACATAAGGTAGCCACAAAATAACATAGAGATAATAGGGATAAACGGAACAAATGGGACTTTGAAAGCGCGTGGTAGTTCAGGTTGTGTTTTACGCAAAACCAATACACCTACCGAAACAACCAAGTACGCAAAGAGTGTTCCGATATTAACTAGTTCAGCTAATCTATGTAAAGGAATGAATCCAACAAAAATTGCAACTAAAATTCCTGTAATCCACGTATTTATAATAGGGGCTTTCTTAACTGAATCGACTTTGGACATTGTTTTAGGTAACAAGCCATCCCGACTCATGGCAAAAAACAAACGTGTTTGTGCGTATAAAAGTACAAGTAACACTGTAGTCATTCCTGTCAAAGCTCCTACCGAAATAAAGCCTGCTACCCAGTCTTGGTGAATATAGCTTAAAGCAAACGCTACAGGGTTTTTCACATTTAATTCAGTAAAGGGAACAATGCCTGTTAGAATGAAGGAAACAATAATATATAAAATCGTACATATAGTAAGGGAAGAAATAATCCCGATAGGCATATTGCGCTGAGGATTTTTTACTTCTTCGGCTGCAGAAGCTATAGAATCAAAGCCAAGGTAAGCAAAAAAGACAGATGCAGCACCTGCTGTTACCCCAGAGAAACCAAATGGCATAAATGGTGTCCAGTTTCCTGGTTTTACATACCATATTCCGATGACGATGAATAAAAGAACAACAGCAATCTTAATCACAACCATGATATTATTTGCACGTGTAGATTCACGTAAACCACGAGAGAGCAGAAAGGTAATAACTAAAACAGCAGTAATAGCTGGAACGTCAATAAAGGTTCCTTTTCCAGGATCGTAAGCACTTGTTATAGCAAGTGGTAATTTCAACCCGAACCCACTTAATAAGCCTTGAAAATAACCTGACCAGCCACTAGCAACTGCTGAAGCTGCAAGTCCGTATTCCAACAGTAATGCCCAACCAAGAATCCAAGCCATCATTTCACCAAAAGTAACATAACTGTAAGTGTAAGCGCTACCAGAAATAGGGATAGAAGAAGCGAATTCTGAATAACATAGCGCAGCAAATATACAGGCAAGTCCTGAAAAGATAAACGAAAGCACAAGAGCGGGGCCTGCGTGTTCTGCGGCGGCTACTCCTGTCAAAACAAAAATTCCTGTTCCAATAATGCAGCCAATCCCCATCATTGTTAGATCTTTAGCTCCAAGTACTTTGTTCAAAGATTTATCCGTTGCTTGAACACTGGCCAACATATGAGAAATTGACTTTTTTCGAAATAAATCCATGTAGGTTCTCCCCTCAAAAATGGAATATTTGTTTTATGATTTGTACTTCTTCTAGAATAAGCGTATTAATGACCTTAATAGTGTAAAAAAGAAAAACTTTATTATTCTATCTATCAACAAATTATTCCCATACCACTTTTCTTTTTTCATAAATACTCATCTTTAAAAATTTTAATAGCATGTTTCAATTTATCTTCAATAATGATTAAATAAAAGGGAGCTGGGCGTTTAAATAACGCCCGGTACAAAAAGCATAAAAGCTATAATATCCGCCATAAAACTTAACCAAATATATTTTTCTATTTATACCAGCTCTGCATGTAAGAAGAGTCTTCGTAACGATGTGCTTGCTTAACGACATGAAGCGGTCGAAATGTATCAATCATAACAGCTAGTTCTCGTGTTTCTTTTTTCCCGATGCTTTCTTCCATTTTCCCTGGGTGTGGACCATGTGGCAGCCCACTTGGATGAAGAGTAATAGATCCCTCTTCAATTCCACGCCTACTCATAAACTCTCCATCCACATAGTATAGTACTTCATCACTTTCTACATTGCTGTGCACATAAGGAGCCGGAACGGCCTCTGGATGATAATCATATAATCGTGGCACAAATGAACAAATTACATAGTTATGAGCTTCAAATGTTTGGTGAACTGGAGGTGGCTGATGAATTCTACCTGTAATTGGTTCGAAATCATGAATACTAAAAGCATAAGGAAACAAATACCCATCCCAACCTACAGCGTCTAATGGATGAAAATCAAATAAATAAGAAGTCAACATACCTTGAGCTCGCACACGAACCTCGAATTCTCCTCGTTCATCTTTTGGCTCTAGTTTTTCTGGTGTTCTTAAATCACGCTCACAATAGGGAGAGTGCTCTAGAAGTTGACCATGCTCATTACGATAGCGTTTTGGAGGCATGATTGCTGAGTTTGATTCCACAATGAGAAATCGTGCCTGTTCTGTTTCTAGAACTACTCTATATGTAGTACCAATAGGAATAACTAGGTAATCACCTGGAAGAAAAGACAATTCACCAAAGATACTCTCTATTTTTCCTTTTCCTTCATGCACGTACAGCATTTCATCGCCTTCCCCATTACGATAAAAATATGACATTTGTTGTGTTGGTCGGGCAACTCCAATGGCTACATCATCATTAACCATAAAGATTTTTCTTGCTTCAAGGAAATCTCCTCCTGCTTCGGTTTCCCAAGTGTGAAAGTGGCGATGTTTAAGTGCCTCTTTTTCTTCAATCTCATAATGGATTTCTGTGATTTTTTTAGCCTCTCTTACTTGTGTTGGGGGATTGATATGATAAATGAGTGATTGAATACCCGAAAAACCTTTCGTTCCCATAACTTGCTCATAGTGTAAGCTCCCGTCTTCTTTCCGGAATTGTGTATGGCGTTTTGCAGGAACCTTCCCCATCTTTACATAATGTGGCATAAATACTGCTCCTCTCTTATTCTATTACTTCACGAAGTGCTTGGATAAACGCTTCATTTTCTTCTTTTGTTCCGATTGATACACGAATTGTGTTTGGGAGTCCCAATACCTCCCCAGAACGAACGATAATTCCTTTATGCAGTAATGATTGAAACACATTATCACCAGATGAATTTAGCCTTATCATTATAAAATTACCTTGGGATGGAAAATAGCTGAGACCCATTTTTTCGACCTCTACTGAAATATATAACCTTCCTTTCTCATTCTCTTTTTTACACTTGCTAACAAACTCTAAATCTGCCAAAGAGGTAGTGGCTGCAACTTGTGCCATACGATTAGTGTTAAAGGGTTCCTTTACCTTAGTAAGTTCCTTGACAAAATTTGAATGCATTACTCCATAACCAATACGTAGAGCAGCCAATCCGTAAATTTTTGAAAAAGTACGTAAGACAATCAAGTTTGCATGGGCATGAATAAGGGGCACCGTATCCAAGTGGTCTTCTGCTGTCACATATTCAAAATAAGCTTCATCCACAACAAGCAGTATATGATTAGGAACTTGATCAATAAATGATGTTAATTCTCTCTTTCCAACAATTGTTCCAGTAGGATTGTTTGGGTTACACACAAAAATCATGCGCGTTTTGTCCGTAATAGCAGCGAGCATACCTCCAAGATCGTGCACCCCGTTTACAAGTGGTACTTTAATCGCCCTCCCCCCTTCGATGATGACGTTCGTTTCATAACGAGGGAATGTGACGTCTGCCATGATAGCCTCGTCTCCAGAACGGATATAGCTACGTGTGAGCAAGCGAAGAATTTCATCCGACCCATTCCCTGTTATAACTTGCTCTTCCTCAACTTTTAAATGTTTCGCTATTTCTTTTACCAGAACAGGAGCCATTCCTTCCGGGTAAAACATTAACTTTTCCATTTCTTTTATCATGGCCTCTTTTGCCATTGATGAATAACCTAATGGATTTTCATTCGAAGCAAGTTTAATAATGCGATTAAGACCTAACTCTCGCTTCACTTCTTCGATAGGCTTACCTGGTTTATAAACATCAAGACCTTCTAATTCTTTCCGTGAGATGATTTTATGTTCAAGTACTTCCATGCTTTCACCTATCCTGTTCTATGTAATTTTGCTACAGACTGATACAGTGATTTCTCCAACCTTTTTTCTCCACTTTCATCCATAAGTTCTACAGTTGTAAAGCCCATCAGTTGACTCTAATACCATTCCCACACACATCTGTCTTGGAGCATACTGAACGAGCTTTACTAGTTAAATGTGAGATAAAGTATAAGATTGTTTAAGAGCTGGCAGAACTCGGCCTGTCACTTCCCCAAATCCAATTCTATATCCCTCTCCTTGACACCAACCTGTAATCGTTAGCTGATCTCCGTCTTCTAACCAAACCCTCTGTTCTCCATTTTCCATTTCTATGGGCTCAGTTCCACGCCATGTTAGCTCCAATAAACTTCCTCGCATCTCTTTTTCAGGCCCACTAATTGTTCCTGAAGCAAGCAAATCACCAGGACGCAAATTACATCCTCCTACTGTATGATGAGCAATCTGTTGAGCCATGGACCAGTAAAGATAACGAAAGTTACTTGTGGAGATGGTTTTGGAATTTTTCATTCCTTCCCCCTTAAGATTCACCTCTAAATGAATATCAAATGAACCAGGTTTATTTGTACGTAAATAAGGTAATGGCTCTGGCTCCTGCTCTGGTCCAGCTACTCTAAAAGGCTCGAGAGCTTCAAGTGGCACCACCCAAGGAGAAATTGAAGTAGCAAAGCTTTTAGCTAAGAACGGGCCAAGTGGTTGATATTCCCATGATTGGATATCTCGAGCGCTCCAGTCATTGACTAGTACAAGACCGAAGATTTGTTCCTCTGCATTTTCTAAGGCAATGTTTTTCCCTCTTTCATTACCTGGTCCAATAAACCATCCCATCTCTAATTCCAAATCAAGTTGACAACTCGGACCAAATAAAGGTACATTTGAATTCGCTGGTTTCATTTGTCCTTGTGGACGTCTTACATCAGTCCCACTAAGAACTACTGAACTAGCTCGCCCATGATAACCAACTGGCAAGTGAGTCCAATTCGGCATTAGGGCATTTTCCTTTCCCCTAAACATAATCCCTACATTAGTTGCATGCTCTTTTGAAGCATAAAAGTCTGTATAATCCCCAATTTGTGCAGGCAAAAGCATTTTGACATTTTTTTGAGGGATTAATGCAATATCACGAAGGGCATAGTTATCCCTTAAAATTGACTCATCTTCATGTAGTAATTGTTGGATACGTCCTCTTACATCCCGCCATGCTTTAGTTCCAAGAGCCATAAATTTATTAAGAGAAGCTTGTTCAAAAACTCCTTTTCCCTCTACATCCGTACCATCAAAATATCCCTCAGCGTCTAGCACAGAAAGATCCAATACATAATCACCAATCGCAACTCCAATACGGGGAACCCCCATCGTAAGGGGGCGAAATACACCGTAAGGAAGGTTTTGAATGGGAAAATGAGATTTAGGATCTACCTCTATAAATGATTTCATCATCTCCACTCCTCTTCTATACTATAAATTCCTAATGCACGTAAGTCTTCACGGGGCTCATCGAAACTACAGCTGCCATATGAACAAAGTAATTTTTCTCGTAATCTTATAATTTCAGAAGTTGGGACGGTTAAATCGTGCCATTGTAATCCTTTATCAGTGAACTTGAAATTCTTTGATTTCTCATCATCAAGAATTTTTACTGTTGATACTATATCTAGTTTTTTGATATGAGCTAGCATCCCAGCTGTAAAAACATTGAGGAAACCATGCATTCGTGTATTCACTTCTTCACGATACATACGAATTGGATGATGTAGTCCGGCTGTGAACTTCACAGGAATATCTCGATCACGACATCCGACAAGTACGGTTGCTATTTGCTGAGAAGTTGGAAATGCTTTTGCTGTAACTCCACCAGTCCGCAATTTAAACCCTAGTAAGAGATCGCTTTCATTATTATGCGCAGCAATAATATCCAGAGTTTTAAGTATCTTAGATTCCCAGTCCCTATCTAAAGGTATTGTCGCTTCACAAAAGGTTTGTAGCCTACTCTTATCTGTCGCTTTTGTAATAGTTTGTAATAAAGCACGATCCGGTATATGAGGCGGGAGAGGAATCTCGCATATGTTAATTTTGATATTCCTCTTATACTCATTACGAAAAGACCTAACTATTTCAAGATCCGCATGTAAGCTATTTAGGAATTCAATCTTATTATTACTCCTAGACCCTAAAGCTGAGATGATTAATGGACGTTCTTTTGAAAACATCGATACATACGGAATAAGTTGATTTAGTTGTGAGATAGGAATAATAAACCGTCCGAGCATCCATGAATCTTTACAAGTTTGAAATTCCTTGTAATTTTTTATTGAGGTTTCCAGAGATAAATTAGCTGGTGGAAACAACCCAGCATAATCAATTAGATCTGATAAAAAAGCATGGATACTAGTTTGTAATTTTGAGCTCTCGCTCATCTCAACACCACTTCCAGCTATACTCTTTATATTCATGTCGCATTCCTCCTTTCTTTTTCATATTTACCAAACAACAAATATTAGTTTAGCTTTAACTGCAGCTTAAATATTCCCTCGACGTTCTTGCTCACGTTCAATGGATTCAAATAATGCTTTAAAATTTCCATCTCCAAATCCTAGAGCACCTTTACGTTGAATAATTTCAATAAACAAAGTCGGACGATCTACAATAGGTTTTGTGAAAATTTGAAGTAAATATCCTTCATCATCACGATCAACTAAAATACTAAGTTCTTGAAGCTTTTGTAGATCTTCATCAATTTCCCCTACCCGTTCACTTAGTTCTTCATAATAAGTAGCTGGTGTGTCAAGAAACTCTACACCATTGTCTTTCAACGCTTTAACTGTCTTAATAATATCGTTTGTAAGTAGCGCTAGATGCTGAACACCTGGGCCTTTGTAAAAGTCTAGGTATTCTTGAATTTGTGATTTTCTTTTTCCTTCTGCCGGCTCATTAATCGGAAACTTAATACGCCCTGTTCCATTCATCATGACTTTAGACATAAGAGCTGAATACTCTGTTGAGATGTTTTCATCATCAAAGTGTTTAAGTACATTGAAACCAAATACTTTTTCGTAATAAGTTGTCCACTCATCCATAACCTCTACGTTTCCTACGATATGGTCAATGCCAACAATTCCCGTAGAAGATGTACCAGTCTCTAATTCATAAGATTGATACCCTGGTAAAAAACTGCCTTTGTAATTTACTGTCTCGACTAATGTATGAACAGTGTCCCCATACGTACCAATAATCGCTTTCTTAACAATTCCATTCTCATCTTCTTCAGACCATGGCTCTCGAATGGCAATTGCTCCTCGCTCAATTGCTCCCTTATATGTCTTTTCAATATCAGAAACTTTTAATGCAATGTCCTTTGTTCCCTCACCATGTAGTTTTACAAATGCAGCAATATCTGTAGTCTCCTCAAGACTTCCTGTAACCACTAGACGAATTGCACCTTGTTCAAGTACATAAGAAACACGATCCCGACAACCTGTCTCTAATCCACGGTAAGCCTTAATTTTGAAACCAAAGGCATTTGAATAATAATAAGCAGCTTGCTTCGCATTCCCTACATATAGTTCTAAGTGGTGGATGCTTTGCACCGGAAAGATTTCTTCTTTTTTTGTTTTTTTCGTTTCTAATACTTTTTCAGACATTGAAACAACCTCCTATTTTTTAATAGATGAATAGTTTTATTCCCAAATAAGGGGATAATATTTCCAACAATCTAAATATTATAACTAGTTTTCTTGTTAAGCAAGCGCTTACATTGAAGCGTTTATTCTGTGAAAGGTTTCCTCCTTAACGTGCTAAAGCAAGAATGCGTCGCTGTATATTCTTGCATCTTTTTTAAAAATATTTGTAAAATCATTCTAAATCTTATCAACAAATTATTAGTCTAAAGGAGAGAGCCGAATGGAATATATTGTTAAGTTTTGCCCTTGTAATTTTGAAGAAGAGCTCTATGACGTAAAAGAGAAATTACAACAAATTTCAGATGTAGAAATTATAGAAGAAAAATGTTTGCTTTATTGTGGCCAATGTTTAGTACAGCCATTTGCATTAGTCAACGGTAAAAACATTGTTAGTGATAGTGTCAATGATCTTCTTGCAGATATTTTACAGCATCTCGAAAGCACAAAGATAAATTGCAATAAAACAAATCTACAGGTGAAGTGTGGAGATTGTGGGAGTTGTGATTACAATAAGAAACAAGTGCTTCGTTGAATCTTTGATACATGTTAGGTATATGATGTTGGACTTATAGTATAGTATCGTCTTGCGTTGAAGGATGTTCTGTTTAGATATTACAAGTCATCTATTTAATCTTTTAACTTATTATCTTAAATTCGGTTTATTTCTAAGCATCAAGATTAAAAATGGAATTAATGATTGATTTATTAATATAATAACTATCTATAGTCGATTATCCTTTTTAGATTCATGCTAATAGTGTCTTGATAAAGGAATATAAGAATAATTTTATTTGAAGATGGGGTAATGAAAAATGGATTTGATTGATCGTAGCTTACTGCAATTTATACAAGAAGATAGTAGAATTACTGTCCATGAATTGTCTAAAAAATTACTTCTAAGTCCATTAAGTATAAAAAAAAGACTACAACGTTTAGAAAAAAATGGTACAATACAAGGTTTTACTGTAATTCTCTCGCCTAACGCAATTGGAAAAAGTATAAAAGCAATTATTCAAATAGCAAATTTAAAAATAAAAACTCAACAATTTGAAGAAATTATCAAAGGAGAAAAAGATATTTTAGAATGTCACCGGATAACCGGAATAAACAGTTATTTTATGAAAACTGCATTCTCATCCATAAAACAGTTAGAAGACTTTACAAACCGTTTAAGCCTTTATGGTAAAGTCGATACATCTTTGATTATTGCTTCTCCCGTATCTCATCAAATTTCACTACCCAAAACTGAGTATCTTCAGCCAATAAAGAATGAATAACATACAGTAGTATCATTATAAAAGACTAGTATAAAACCATAAGGAAGTAGTTACACCTGTGAACTACTTCTCTATTTAGGAAGCCTTTTTTTATTAACGAGTTTCTTTCTAAAAAATATCACAGAGATAAATACCAACTTCTTGCATTGATTGAAGTTGACGACCTTCATTTTACTCTCGACTGCTCCCATGTATGTATCCAAATCTTCTGTTTTCTATTTTATACTCCTTTTGTGGTTCTCTTCCTCTTATTACATTAAAAACGTTCGTAAAATTTTATGCATTTCATAAGACGTTCGTAATTCATTTTCAAATTTAAACGAACGATAAAAATGATGGATTTCTTATATAATATAAAAGTCCGTAAAGGTATACTTTTACGGACTTTGTGTGTTGTGATCTTAATGGACTAATATTAAGGTAGCCGTTAAAACAGTGAACAATAAAAAAGCAAAGTTTCTTATTCATAGGATTAAGAAACTTTGCTTTATCTTTTATTTAGGTACTTTAATAACTGTACCATTTACATTGATTGCTTTGATTTTTGATAAATCTAAAGGAGAAGAAGATAGAAATTTAGCTTTAACGCTTTTATTATCACTAAAGTTTTGTAACGAATCGAGTGATTGACTGCTGCCATTATTCATTTTAACACTCACTTTTATGTTATCAGTGTCTTTAAAATGCCCTTTTCCGTATAGCGTTACACCTAGTGATGAAAGAGTCATTTTAGTTGCTTTCCAACTGCCAAAGTCCTCATTAAAGCTCAGACTCTTTTCATTTTCTACAGAATGCAGCTTAAATGTAGTGCTCCAATCACCTTTTGTAAAATTACCGTTAGATACAAGGTCTCCCATTAATTTTAACTTACTAAAATCTTCATTATTTGCATTAAAAATATACTCCACATAGTTATTTCCGTAAACGGTTTTTCCTGATTTATCTACGCCATAATAGATGTTAGAAGCAGCATTTATCTTTTTTCCGGAAGGATCAACTAAATACAAATCTCCATGGCTATCTATATCTTCATCGGACCACTTTGTTTGAACGTGAAGTTGACCATTCACAAATCCAATATTTGATACATGCATAAATTTTATTTTGGGCAGAGAAAGAATGGTTTCGTTAGGCTTTAAGATTTCTATACTTTCTCCCGTGTCGAGTTGGTCAGTAATTTCCCCACCTCCTCCGGATGTACTATCTGTGCTAAGAGAGATTGTATCTACATTTTTATTCTTTAGCTCCGACAGATCAGTATCTATCTTGATTCCTTCATGCTTATGCTTTTGGCTAAGGAAAGAGCTTATTCGCAATTTGATTTTTTTATTATTAAAGTTTGTGCCTCCATTTGCTTGAATTCGTAATGTGGCTGTATTTGTATCTTTATCATAGTTAACAATTTGGCTATTAAACATATGCCCGTCAGTTAATGTGTAATCATAAAGATCCAACGTTTTATCAAGGCGATTACCTGTTAAATCTTGCATCGTAACGTAAATAACAGCCATTTCGTCATCGTTCATGGCACCTACAACCTTCATTTTTATTCCTTTATCTTCACTAGTGGTTTCAATAGGTTGAAGAAACAAGGCAATGTCGGGACTAACAAGAGATAGTAAGTGGTTGAAGCTTGGAAATGTCGCTGCTCCTACACCTGCGGAACCTATAAGGAATAAAGCTGCGGCAGCCGGAAATACAATTGCTTTTTTAAACGTTCTTCTTGGTTGCTCTGATTTAGCCTTTTCTACACCAAGTTTGGCTCTCATATGTAATTCTTTTGGAATTTCAATTTGTTCAAGTTCTTGTTTTAGTTTATTCTTCATAAATACCAACGCCTTTCACTTGTTTACGAAGTTTAGCTAAAGCACGATATAAAATAGATTTGGCCGTGCCTAAAGGAATAGTCAACGTCTCAGCTATTTCCCTAAAAGAATAGCCTTCATAAAATCGTAAAATAACAACACTTTTTTCATCTTCATTTAATTCTTCCACTAATTGATGAAGGGATAATGTAAGGGGAATATCTTCAATATCTGAACCGATAATTTCCTCATGTTCTGGATGTAATTGAACGACCTTGCTATTCTTTCTTAGATGATCGATTGCACACCTAATAGTAATTTTGATTAACCATGTCTTAAAGTATTCTGGCTTTTTTAAAGTATCTATGTTTTTAAAAGAACGGTATGCTACTTCTTGAACCACGTCCAAGGCATCGTCTTTATTTTTGACATATACATAAGCCATCCGATAAATATCTTGTTCATATGTCTGAAAAAGTTTCAAAAAAGCTTTATCATTACCTTTTTGAGCTTTTTTAACGATCCTAATAATTGAAATTCATCCTCTCTACTTTTTCCTTTTATACCTATTAGACAATCTTACTTGGCATTTGGCTTAAAATTTTATGAAAAAAATAAGAAGATAAAAAACAAGAAATATATATTCCTTGTTTTTACTGACTTTATTCAACTTACAACACTGCTCAAAAGTAAATTACTAGGAAGTAATTATCGTATACTCACAATAGAGGGTGATTGCTTTAAGTGTCTCTCTTTACGGACTAACAATATAAGAAGTTTCTAATTACCTTCTAACCAAAGGTTTTTCCGACTAGGAGTCACAATAAAGGTTGTAGAAAATATAAAAAGCTACCCCGCCATTGGCAAGCGAGATAGCTTTCTAATAGAAATGCTATTATAAAGTACCAAAATATAACCGCAAGTAAACAATATCATATCTCTACCCTATAGACTACATTTTACCGTACGAGCATATGAATAAAAGGTGCGCTTTTTATTCATCGAATATGTTGGTCCTCCTAATTAAAAGCCTAACAAATCAACGATGTATAAAAAGCTGCATAACTCATAAATGAGACCTCTTTCGAACCCTTACTCCCATAAGGGTTCCTTTTTGTGGTGTGTTCCGGAAAGAGTGTTTATGTAAACTAGCGATGTATATGGTATACATAAAGATTTGTAGTTTTAAGCGTTCTTCTTTTTTATAAATATCCCTAGTACTAGGCAGATAGCGCAAATAATTAAAATAATAAGCTGGCCCAAAATTACACCTCAAATCATTTCGTTAAATTTTAAAAAGACAAGCAATCTTTATCTATAATTTAACAATATCACATTTCCATTAAATTGGAAAAGCTCCTATAAAGTACATTATGGTAACTAGACATCTATGTGGTGTTTAAATAGTGAAGGCATGCCTATCTTCTTGTGTTAAAATAAAAATTGTATATTTTTGTAAAATGAGGTGGAATCAAATGACTAAGTGGAGAGGCGCTGCTGCAATTTGTATAAACGATAAAAACGAACTATTAATGGTAGCTCAGGAGAAGCCCAATCAGCCAGAACTATGGTCAGTACCTTCAGGTGGTATAGAAGGATCTGAGACATATGAAGAATGCTGTATAAGAGAGGTTTGGGAAGAAACGGGATACAAGATTTCAGTTATTGATAAAATATGTGAACGTGATACGGTCACATATGATGTAAATGTCTATATTGAGTATTTCGAAGTGAAATTGTTAGGTGGAGAAAAGAAATTTCAAGATCCAGATGAGCTGATATTAGATATTTGCTGGAAGCCTTTATCAGAGATTAGTAATTTAAAAATGTTATTTGAGGATGAACGTCAAATACTGATAGATTACATACAGAATAGAAAAGGACTACAAATATAATATGATTTTTAGGGGGGGAATAAAAGTTGTTAAATTTATATTTAGTTAGACATGGTCAAACAGAATGGAACATTCAAAAAAGGATGCAGGGATGGAAGAATTCTAATTTAACCGAACTAGGCAAAAGAAATGCGATAGCTTTGGGAGAAAAATTAAAATCTGTAACATTTGATGCTGTTTATACTAGTACAAGTGAAAGAGCCATTGAAACAGCAGAACTTATCATGGGGAATCAGAATTTACTTATTGAATCAGATGAAAATTTAAGAGAAATATTTCTTGGCGAGTGGGAAGGAAAAACACATGAAGAGCTAAAGGCTTTATATCCTGAGCAGTATAATAATTTTTGGGAACACCCAGCAAATTATAAGCCATTTAACGGCGAAACCTTTGAGGAATTCAATAACAGGGTCAGTCTTGTATTACAAAATATTGTTTCTAATCATAAGAAAGGAACTGTCTTAATTGTAAGTCATTCAGTATTTTTAAAGTCTTTAATGATGTGTGTCAAAGGCAAAGAAGTTAAAGATTTATGGACACCACCTTATGTGCATGATACTAGTCTTACGATATTAGAGCTAAAGGATAATACGTACAGGGTAGTAGTTGAAGGGGACGTGACACATCTAAATGCTATAAAGTCTACTTAGTGTTACTACTACCTAGAAAATCCATTATGTTAACTAACGTTGTATGCCATATACAGCGTAAAAACAGAAAAAAACTACTGGTGTGCAATCAGTAGTTTTTTCTGTTACGTAATTGGGTTTCATGAGTGATGCCTCATTGCATCTTGAGTAGTTTGCTTAAAATATGAAATTTTACTCATTACTGTACTCTTGTAGCATGAAATTTTTAGATACAGTCTGTAAGCTTTATGTCATTACAGAATAGGATTTCGTGATGGGGGGACTTTATTTAATAAAGAAAGGAGGGAATACAATGAAAAAGAAATGTTCTGTTTTATTATGTACGTTAGCTTTAACTATGATGACTTTCGGCTTACCTGTTAATGCTGAAAATAATAACGTAGATAGAGCAAATTATAATGATGACTTAAATTATAATAATGACGTAAACACTCGAAATGTCACTACAGCAACTGATACAGATGATAACAATGATTCACCTTGGGAATTGCTTGGATTATTAGGACTAGTTGGTCTTTTTGGTCTTAAAAGAAGAGATGATCGTGAAGAAAAAGTTCGTTAATATCTATTTTGTATGAGTAGAGATAAATAGCTGTGATGAGAGCCACAATTTATAATCTCTCCAACAATTCCAAAAAAACTACCTATAGGGTAGTTTTTTTGGGTTTAATAACAAGGGTATAGTGGACGATGCTCTTTTAAACATCTTGGTTAGTTTGCTTGAAATATGGAATTATATTCTTTGATGAATTAATTTTTTGATAGAAGTAGAAGAATAATAAAACAAAATTTGGAGACGTTAAACATGTGCATAGCAAGAAAGGTGGCACACTATCATGAATTTTGTAAGGAGGATAACAATGGGTATTTTAAGTGGAAATCCTACAGATGAACCGATGCATTATGGTGAGGTATTTGGAACATGGTCGTATGTTTCTACCTCAAAAGGGTTAGTATCTGGCTATCAAACATTTCTAAATCATGTAGGAGACAAGGATCTACATAAATTGGTACAAGAGACAATCGAACAGTGCCAGCAAGAAATAAAAAGCATTGAAACATTATTAAAAGAAAATGGAGTAGGTTTACCGCCAACCCCACCTGAACGACCTGAAGCTTGTTTAGATGATATTCCAGTGGGTGCACGTGTTCAAGATCCAGAAGTAGCTGCAGCAATTTCAATGAATATAGCTGCTGGTCTAGTTACGTGTAGTCAATTGATTGGACAATCTATTCGGGAAGATATTGCAGCCATGTTTGCACAAATTCATATGCAAAAAGTAGCTCTTGGTGGAAAGTTCTTAAGACTTAATAAAGAAAAAGGTTGGTTAATTCCACCTCCTCTTCATAAGTCTAAAAAAACTGATTGTTGATGATTAGCTTTCTATAGAATAGAACAAGGTGTCTCTTAGTAAATAGGGATACCTTTTTTATTTCCGATAATCTGGATTATGGTGCGACAAGAAGTCGCTTTCTTACAGTGTAGCTAACGCTACTCATCTAGACGCCAAGATGATCTCCATC
>NZ_JBHZOZ010000017.1:0-56497 GCF_042787865.1 Priestia sp. YIM B13486
GCAGCAGCATCTCTTAATTGGTCATTAACTGATGCAGCTGTTTTTGAACGTCTTGGATTTTTAATTTTGAGATATGAGCATATTCATCAATTTCTAAGAAATAAACAAGATATGTTTCATTTTTTGGTGTGATGTGCGAAACTTTCTGTAAATTCACGATATAAGACCGGTGTGTTTGACTAAATACAGAAGGGTTCAAATACATATAGATATCACTAATATTTTCATATGTCTCATAGACACGTGATTGAGTATAGATCAAACATTTTTTTCCGGATTTTTCAATAAAAATAATTTGATCAATTGGAATGTAGTAAGTAGATCCATTAAATTTTACAGGCAGCCTTTTTAATTGCTGACCTGGCTTTTTCGACTGATTTTCATCAATTCCAATGGAGTTTTTTGCCCGCTCTAACGCCATATAAAGCCTGGTTTTTTCAATCGGTTTTACGATGTAATCCAATGCTGACAGCTCAAATGCCTTCACAGCAAATTCATCGTAACCGGTGATAAAAATGAAGTTTAAATTCGGCTTAATTCGCAGGCACTTTTTTATGGCATCTACACCGTTAATCGTAGGCATATTAATGTCTACGAGCAAAAGGTCTGGGCTCTTGGCCATCACTTCCTGTACAAGCTGCTCTCCGTCTTTGCAGATGCTAATCACTTCAAATTCCGGAAGCTGTTCTATAAAATAATCTAAAATTTCAACCGAATCTTCGTTATCATCGGCAATAATTAAGTTAATTTTGTTCATCCTGACTCCCCCTAGGATACAATGTTAAAGTATAGTACGAACTATTGCCCATTCTGTTTTATGCATGTCTACACATCGTTATAGTGTTTTTATGTTGAGATGAATGATCTACACGGACGCTAATCGTTAATGAACACACAACGATTGTTCATGGGGAATATTGCAATAATTGTAGGTTTTCTAGAAGAAGACATAAAAACCGTTTATCTATTATCATTTATTTTCCTAACAATGATTTAATACCCTTTTTATAATCTGTAAATCAGCATGTCAAAATCTTTATTTAACATTTTCCATAAAGGCGACACGCTCTTTTCAATCATTTTGTTTTCTCTTACTATTAAAACATGTTCTACGCTCTTTCACCCGTACTTTTGTTAATTTTTTTACTTTTCATTAAAGGTAATTACTTACATATTGTCCTTAACAACCCTGATTTTGTGATTTAATCCAAAAGAATTTATGTATTTTTTATTCATTTTATTATAAAAATTCTAGCATACAAAGGTATGAACTTACATATGTATTCCGAACTAGTTCCTTTTAAAACTATGATTATTATACCATTTCATAGTATAAATCACATATAGTTAAACGTGAAGACTTTCCATTTCTTTAAGTGTTCAAAGCTATTTATTTGTAAAATAAATAGCTTCATTCCTCTATAAAGGCTACATAACTTAATTAACCATCTATTATTTGTAAAAAAACAGGCCTAAAGTTATAACCCGGCCTGTTTTACATTCATTTCTTATTTTGCATTTTTTACAATTTGCTGTGCTTGTTTTGATACAAAGAAGCGATTCTTTTTATCCTGTATCACTACGCTGTCCATTTGAATTTTTCTTCCATTTACAATAGCAATATTTTTATTTACTGGAAAACGTACCGTTCGCTTATTGTTTGTCACTACCAGCACAGGATTGTTTTTGTCTTTTGTGTCAACCGCTACATTTGAGCCTTTAAACGCTTTATTTGCTTCAATAAACAATTCGTTTGTTAATTCGTTTAAGTTAATGTTCATTGACTTAGCCATATGTTTGGCAATATCCGTATTATCAAAGTGCCCCGTTGGTCGATTTACGCCGTATGAATACAGAAATACATCTTCACCCGTATGACCGCCTGTTGTGAATCCAAGGTTTGCTCGGTTGGCTAATAACTTCGATAGTGTAGCACTGATTTCTTTTTTATCTCTTGCTTTAGTCAGCTGCGCTTTTTCCTCTGAAGTTAGATTTGATAAACCATACAAAGCAGCTACTTCTTCTTTATTTGATAAATCTTCTTTTAATTTAGACGTAGCACCTTCTAACGTCATTTTTGCTTTTTTTAATGGATCAATATAAGCAGAAACAGGTGTGGTATCGTATCCTTTTGTTGTATTTGCATTACCGATTGAAAGACCGCTGTTTCCGTGATCGGCAATCGCAATAACCATCGTATTTCCATCTTTTTTAGCGAACTCTACTGCTTTGCCCACTGCTTCATCAAACGCTAGTACATCGCTAATCATTCCTACTGGATCATTCGCATGAGCTGCCCAATCCGTTTTGCTTCCTTCAACAAATAAGAAAAAACCGTCTTTATCTTTGGATAGTGTTGTTATTGCTTTATTTGTCATCTGGGACAACTTTGGCTGTTCTGCTTTTGTCTGCGGTCGGTCCATATCATATGCTAAGTCTCGGTCGGCGAAGCTCCCCCAGATTTTTTTGGCGTGTGACTGCTCTAATTCCTTTTTATTTTCTACAAAGTCATATCCTCTTTTATTCAATACATTGACTAAGTTTTCACCGTCTTTCCGGCTTTTTTCTTCTTTTCCTGGAAGAAGAGATTGCTTACCTCCTCCAAGCACTACATCGATGTTTTGATACACTTGCTGCTCCGCTAGCGTTTGAAAATCATCACGGCTATAGTTGTGGGCTGAAAAACCAGCTGGTGTGGCGTGCTGGATTTCAGAGGTAGCCACAATTCCTGTCGCGCGCCCTGAAAGCTTTGCTCCTTCTAGAACGTTTGCTACGGGACGAAATTGATCTTCTTTTTCTACGGATTTAACCCCGGGTGTATTCACTACTGAAGGAAGCACACCTACATAGCCTGAATTTGATTTATTTCCTGTTGCTAAAGCAGTAGCTGCCGGAGCGGAATCTGTAATAGCAGATTCTGCCGAATACGCACGTACTCCCCCGGCCATCAGCTGATCCATATGTAACGGTTTTCCCTTGTACCATCTTGCGAGTGTAGTAGCATTTGAACTCGTCCCGTCCATTACCATCATAATGACATTTTGAGGTTTCTTAGCTGACTTGTGCTCCACTTTTGCTTCCGTTTGAATAAGTGAGTTTCCTACACCAAACGATGCCAATGCTACTGCTCCTGCCAGTGTAATACCTGCTAATTTTTTCTTCATATAAATGTACCCGCTCCTTTATTTAATTGTCTTCGACATGTCTAAAGTTACCATTCAAACGTAAACCCACTGTTTATCTGCTGTAAAAGAGTGTAAAGTTTGTCTTTATATTCTTCCTTTCTTCTTAAGAAAAAATAGTCGAATAAAAAGGAAGTACATGAACAAACTACCAGTAATAGAAAGTCAAGCGAGGGGCACGGTTATGTTTAAACATTTATTTAAAAGAAAAAATGCAGACGATCAGCCCAAAAAAACATTGGATGAACTGATTAACCAATTTAAAAAATCAAGTGATTTTACAACATTAGCCATTGGCTCGCAGCACCGAAAATACATCATTACTTATTTTAAACAGCTCGTAAACATGCAAAGTGTTGAAGATAAAATACTTGAGCCTTTTCAAAAACTAGACTTCACGTTAAGCAGTGTATATGAAGTCGAAAATGTTCTGCCCATTGAAGATATTTCCGTTACAAAAGATACAAAAGAAATTTTAGAAAAGCTGCTGCGCGGCTATGTGATGTTTCAACTGCATAAAGACGATAAGCTAGTAGCTCTTATTAAAGTTCAAAGCTTTGATACGGGGTTTCGAAAAGAAAATGAAACGGAAAATGAGTTCAGCGTCGTTGGTCCTAAAATTGGTTTTGTGGAGGATTTAGATGTCAATCTCTATTTAATGAGAAAAACGGTCATTTCCGAAAACCTTATTTTTAAAGAACTCACCGTAGGAAATAAATCGAAAACGCGCGTGGTGCTTGTTTACTTAGAAGGCGTAACGAACCCTCAGCACGTAGACACCATGACCCAGCGCCTTGAAGATATTGATTTCGACGTCATTTTTGATAGTACAATGCTTGATCAATTAATTTCCGATAATTCTTCTACGGCGTTTCCGCTTTTTTTAACAACAGAGCGGATTGATCGGGTCCTGTTTAGTCTGTTAAACGGGCAAGCTGCCTTCTTTTCGAGTGGTTCACCCTACGCAGTTACGGGACCGTCAACGTTGCTTGACTTCTTTATTTCACCTGAAGACTACTATTTACCATGGGTTCTAGGGTCATTTTTCCGGGTTATTCGTATTTTGGGCGTCTTTTTCTCTATTTTTGCTACGCCTCTTTATGTAGCCATTGTTACGTATCATTATGAGATGCTTCCAAAAGATTTGCTGGGGCCTATTATCTTTTCAAGGACAAACGTTCCTTTTCCACCGGTCATCGAAGTACTTTTTTTAGAAATCACCATTGAGCTGCTTCGGGAGGCAGGAGCCAGACTTCCAACAAAAGTAGGGCAAACACTGGGAATCGTAGGCGGGATTGTTATTGGGCAAGCAACGGTAGAAGCTGCGTTAACAAGCAATATTTTGCTTATTATTGTTTCACTGACAGCTTTAGCCTCTTTTACAACGCCTATTTTTAAAATGTCTAACACGATCCGGCTGCTACGTTTTCCGTTTATTTTGTTTGCCACTGCGTTCGGTTTAGTCGGCATCACCTTTGGCTTTTGTTTCTTGCTGGTTCATTTGCTTCGCTTAAAATCTTTAGGAATGCCTTATCTTGTTCCGCTTTTTCCGTTTCGCCCCACAGAGTATAGGGATACATTTCTGCGACTGCCCTATAGTCATACGGCCAAGCGGCCAAGCTACTTGCGCCCTTTAGAGCGCTTCCGCTATAACCCTAATAAAGCGAATAAGATGAAACGAAAAAGTAATTTAGATAATGAGTAAAGCGGGGAAACGTCATGAAAAGAATACTAATTTTATGCACTTGCCTTACTTTTTTAACGAGCTGTGCAGACCGTGAAACGATTGACGAAATTCAAGTAGTCAACTCCATCGGATATGATTATATTCCTCAAAGCAATAAAGTCAGAGGAACTATTTTATACCCTATCTATAAATACGGACCAACGGAAGAACCGAGTATTATTGCGGCTACTGCTAATTCATCATTTGATATTCCACTCCGTTTAAACAATAAATCATCTCTTCCCGTCGCGTTTGGGCAGCTGAGAAGCATCGTTATGGGAAAAGAATTTGCAACACATGGAGTAGAGGAGTTAGTAAATACAATTGCTAGAAATCCAGACCTTGGACGTAATATTAAATTAAGCATTGTAGACGGCAACGCACATGAATTATTAAGCTCCGTTACAAAAAAGAAAATTAAGGACTATCAGTTTATTTCTAATTTAATCGAACAAAATATCCGCACAGAAAATTTGCCTAACACCAATTTACAAATTTTTTTATTCAGTTTTTTTAGCGACGACCGTGACCCATACCTTCCTGTTTTAGCACAAGAAAAAGATGCTATTAAATTAAAGGGGCTGGCGCTTTTCAAAGAACAAAAAGTCGTTACAACCATCGGAATGAAAGAAACGTTTTTATTTAAGCTGCTAACAAGCGGAACAAAGCACGGCCGCTACTCAGTAAAAATTAAAGAAAGTGACCGTAAAGGCGAAATTATACTGCAAAACTTGCGAACCAAAACAAAATATGAAATTAAAGGAAATAATCAAAACCCAAGTATCGTTGCCCACTTAACTGTCGATGGTCTTGTAAAAGAGTTTCCTGGATGGATAGATTTAACAGACCCAGCCCGTATTAAAATGGTTGAAAAAACGCTTCAAAAAGATATTGAAAAAGACGGGGATGCTTTTATTAAGAAGCTTCAGCAGCACAAAATCGACCCCATTTGTTTTACAGATTATGTTCGAAGTAAAACGAGAAGGTTTAACAGTGAAAAATTCAAAGCGCAATATCCGGATATGAATATTGAAGTAAAAGCTCGCGTTCACCTTATTCAAACCGGTATTAGCAACTAGGAGGAAGAAAAGATGCACAATACAATTAAAGAAGAAAATCAAGTTTCCCCTTCTTTTCTTTTTTTCTTAGTTCACTCTACTCAGATTGGCGTTGGAATACTAGGATTTCAGCGTTATGTTATTAAAGGTGCCGGATATGAAGCATGGATATCTATCATCCTTGCAGCGATCAGCACCTGTATTTTATTGGCAATGATTTTTAATATTTTAACCCGTGAAAACAGCGATATTATTGATATTCACCGGCTATATTTTGGAAAATACCTTGGAGGGGCTTTAACCCTTGCCGCTTCCATTTATTATTTTATCTTTGCATTAACGATTTACCGAACATATGTAGAGATTTTGCAAATATGGATGTTTCCACAGTTAGAAACATGGGTCGTATCACTTGTATACCTGCCTATTATTTACTACACAGTTTCCGGTGGGTTTCGTGTGATTACTGGAATTGCCTTTTTTGGAGTCATGCTTCCCTTGCCGCTCGTATTTGCCTTACTCTATCCGTTAAAGTATGGGCACCTTAATAATTTATTTCCTTTATTTGACCACACAATATGGGAATTTTTAATTTCAACTAAAATGATGACCTTTGAGAATTTGGGATTTGAATCCGTGCTTTTTTTCTATCCATTTATAAAAAATGGCGCTACTAGTCAGAAGTGGGGGCAATATGGGGTTTTGTTCAGTACTTTTTTATATTTGTGCACAGCATTAGTATCATTTGCTTACTTTAGTCAAGGACAGTTAGGCCATACCATCTGGCCAACTTTAACAATGGCTAAAATTATTGAAATCCCATTTTTACAGCGTTTTGAATATATTTTAATTTCTCTGTGGCTTTTAGTCGTTCTTCCTACTATTGCTGTCAGCGTATGGTGTACAATTCGTGGATTTAGTAAAACATTTAATAAGCCGCCTACGATTTTTCTCATATTAGTTCTTATTGCTCTTCTTGGCTTTTCTATTTTCTTTGATGATAGAGAAACCATCGATCAGCTTAATACACGATTATCCATGACCGGCTTTTACTTTATTTATGGCTACATTCCTTTCCTTTTTCTCTATAGCCTTATTCGAGCCAAAATAAAACAAAAGAAAGCACAAAAAGAAGAGCGTGAGCCAACTTTAAGTTGAATCACGCTCTTTCTTTCATATTATTTTATTTGTTAAATAAAACAGCGTATTCCCCGTATCCTTCTTTTTCTAAATCTTCCTTCGGAACAAAGCGAAGAGCTGCTGAGTTGATGCAGTAGCGCAAGCCGCCTGCATCTTGCGGACCATCATCAAATAAATGGCCTAAATGAGAGTTAGCCGTTTTGCTTCGTACTTCTGTACGAACCATATTATGACTAACGTCCATGTTTTCTTTTACTTCATCTTTATTAATCGCTTTTGTGAAAGACGGCCATCCGCATCCGGCATCATATTTATCAGTTGAACTAAACAACGGCTCTCCTGATACGATATCTACATAAATACCATCTTCTGTATGGTCCCAAAATTCATTGCGAAACGGAGGTTCCGTTGCGTCATTTTGAGTAACTTCATATTGAATAGGCGTTAATGTCGTTTTCAGCTGCTCGTCGTGTCCAAAGTCTTTCCAGTTTTCTTTAATAAAACGATCACGTCCAGATCCGCGTCGATACATAGCATAGCGGAATTTATTTTTCTTATAGTAACCTTGATGATATTCTTCCGCTTCATAAAACGGTTTTGCCGGTAGAATTTGTGTAGCAATCGGCTCAGAAAAACGACCGCTTGCTTCTAATTGCTGCTTCGATTCTTCAGCTAGTGCCTTTTGATGTTCATTGTGATAAAAAATAGCTGTTCGATATGAATCGCCTCGATCCGCAAATTGTCCCCCTGCATCCGTTGGATCAATTTGAGGCCAGTATAGTTCTAAAAGCTTTTCATATGGAAAAACCTCTGGATCAAATGTAATTTGGACCGCTTCATAGTGGCCCGTGGTTTCTGAGCATACTTCTTTGTACGTCGGGTTCTCTTTGTGACCGCCTGTATAGCCAGATACAACTTTTATAATGCCTGGCTGTTCATCAAAGGGCTTCACCATACACCAAAAACAGCCGCCCGCAAAAGTTGCTACTTCATATTGTTCTGTCAAAAAGATGACCTCCTTCATGTGTTCTTTCTATTATTATACGCTGATTTTATGTTCTCACCAACTAACTTGCCTTTCATACTCTTTGCGTTTTAAGACAAAAAAATAATCAGTGAAAGCCATGTTCACTGATTATTCTTCCGCATTTAAAGCGCTTTATTTTTGATCGCCTTTAATTTTGTGAAACAGTTTATTCACCGTTTCAATTTCTTTATCTGTAAAGTGCTCAAAACGCTCAAGGAAATAGGCTCGTTTCTTCTCTTGAATAGCATTAAAAATATCCTGTCCTTCCTTGGTCAGTTCAATATCAATAATACGCCGATCGTTTTCAGACCGTTTGCGTGCAATGTAGCCTTTTGATAAAAGCAAGTCGGTTACCGCCGTAATGTGGCTTGCTGAAACCTGAAGATGCTTTGATAAATCAGTTGATCGCTGCCTGCCGGAATCAACCAGCATACGAAGCACCATAAATTCATTTGTTGATAGCTCTGAATTGTATACTTCATTAATTTCTTGGCGAAGCTGTCTGAACACAAAGCGAAACAGCGTCTCCATTTCTTGAACGAGCTCTTCTCTTTTTTTCACTTGTCACTCTCCTTAACGCTATCGCCTGATAACGAATATGTATTTACGAAAGTATTTCACTTTCTTAACTTAATTAGTTTTATCAAATTACTAAGCGTTTCGTCAACTATTATTGAGATTTTTTTCCACAATTCTGTACAAGTTGATGTATTTTTCATAAAATTCCATAAAAAAAGCGATTTACCGTTATGGTAAATCGCTGCTAATAGCTAAAAATACCGGTTAAAAAGCTTCTCCATCTCGGAACAGGCTTTTTACCTTTTAAGCTGTCTTCACTTTTTAACTGACTTTCAAGTTCCACTACTCGATTTTCTAATTTCGTAATAACTTTATTTAATCGATCTATTTCTGAACGATGCTCTAAAATTTGAAAAGTCACTACTTCTCCCGCTTTTTCTTCTGTACGCTTTTCATTTTCAATTAGCCTTAAAAAAAGCTGATCAAGCTGCTTTTGCATGTCTTGTGCACGTTCATCAGATATAACGACCTCCTCTTTTTCCACTACTTTTTCTACCACTTTGACGACGGCTTGACGATTGCGATTTTTTTGAAAGTTTCTAAGTGCTTCAACATTTTCTTCTGTAAACTCACAGTGTCCTGATTCATTTCTCTCTAGCTCGATATCCGCCATTTTGACCCACTTTAATACCGTACTTGGATGTATTCCCAGCGTTTTTGCCACATCTACCGTTTTCATCGTCATGTTCCATCCCTCCATTTTTTTCATTTACTAGCCATTTCGAGAGAAATTTTTAAATCCCTTCATGCGTGACAAAACTAGTATGAATTCGTCAAAGAAAGTGGACGTTCAACAAATGAAGAAAATGATGTCATTATTGCTTAGAAAAACTCGTACAATCCTTCTGCAAAATAACAAAATTCGTGCTGTGAAATCTGCTTGCCATATCCCTTAAAAAAAGACGCGCGCTCTTTACCTGTAAAGATTCCGTCTTCAAAGCGCACAGCAAGCGCCATATCATAACGAGCATCTCCGCAAGTTCCTCCGCTCCAGTCAATAACAGCTGTTTGAACGAATTTGTAAGCACTCGGGCTTTGAAAGTCCGCCAGTGCCTGTATATTTTTTAATACATAATATTCCTTATATAACCATTTTCTGTACTTTTCCCCTTTTGTCCGCTTTAAAACATACCTTCCTTTAGCGGTATGAAGGATACCAACATCCGACGTACATCCCTGCTTTGGAAACGTCACTTTTTCGATTTTTTTCACATACTTTTTTATAGAGTCAGGAATTTCTTCTACTATAATAGGATGCAACTGTCTCACTCTCCTTTCTTCCTACATTCTCTTTTAATTGCTCTTTCCCTACACAAAAAGTTGAGACATAACGAAATCAATTCAATCTAGAGACAAACAAATGGGGTAAATGAGCTATTATGAAGCGCTTGTTACCCCGCTGTTGATTTCCGTGCAAGACTTCGCTTTCCGCGGGCGGCCGGTGAGCCTCCTCGTCGCTTCCGCTCCTGTGGGATCTCACCTGTTCCGCTTTTTTTACAGGAGTCTCCGTCTTTCCCTCCAATCAACAGCTAGAAGCAGCTAACTACATACTTGAAACATACGTTCACCATTCCAATAAAAAAATCCGAACGATTACTCGTTCGGACCTTCCTTCAACTAAACTACTTTTGCCCAGTCTCTTAACCTTTACCAAGCACCCAGCGGCTTTTCGTAAACATCGTATAACCAACCGCAAATAAAACAACCGTACAAACCGATAAGCTTCCTATTGTATAGACGAGACTCTGCATGTCATAGACACCGTAGAGAAGCTGTTTCATAAGTGCAAATACGTTATAAATAGGAATTAAAAAGACATTGGACTGCAGCTCGTTTACAGATTTTCCCATCAGTAAAAAGCATGGCAGTATCGCTACTGTAACAATTTGCGATGTATAGCTTTGCGCTTCTTTAACCGAACTTGCTAAGAGACTAAAGATACAAAGAATTAGCCCTGCTAATAAGGCAAACAAAGTGATAGCCACTAGTAATGAAGCGCTAAAAGCAATGAGATGATTATTTAGATTCAAGGCATCATTTAACGTCACGGTAAAGTAGCGTACAAAAAGCACAAATGAAATAGTAGAAAGCACTCCGCTTAAGACCCCAAATGTAGAAATAGTAAACCACTTCCCTATTAGTAAATGTAGTCTTTTAATAGGAGCCATGAGTAGAGCTTCCATCGTTTTTCGCTCTTTTTCTCCTGCGAAAATATCATTAGCGGAAGGTACAATACCACCTAACACCCCTATAGCAATAATCATAGGAGCATAAATTGCCACCATAATTAATGAACTATTATCTTTATTTGAAAGGCTTTGTTCCTTGACATAGAAGGGCTGAATCGTTTGATCATTAATATTTAATTGTGTTAAACGTTCTTTTATAATGCCGTCCCTCTGTTTATTTAATATAGCTGTAACGTACTCTGTTGTACGTGAAGATTCTACGCTATCTGGACTTGTATAAATCATTACGTCCGGCGATTGCATATGGAGAATTTTATCAGAAAATTTCTTATCAACTTTTAAAGCTACTGATGCTTTGCCTTTTTCCACTGTTTGAAGTGGATCTTCGCTTTCCACAACTTGAAGGTTTCTATCTTTCTTTAACCATTCCACTACACTTGTATCTGAGCCTTTCTCAACAGCTATGGACATACCATCAGGTTGATTACTAGACATCATTCTATCTACAAAAAACAGCATCCCTACATTTAATAAAATCGGAATCAACACACTAAAGATAATCGTCTTTCGATCTCGCAAACAATCAATTAACTCTTTTTTATAAATATGCCAAATCATATTAAGCCCCCCTCACGATACGCGACATAAAGATATAGTTTAAATCTGTGCTTTCTTCTTCTTTATAAAGCTGTTCATTTGTTCCTTGATAAATCATTTTTCCTTTATGAATCATGATGATAGACTGACACAGCATCTCCACTTCTTCCATAATGTGACTGGAAAAAATAATCGTTTTTCCTTCTCTTTGCAGACTTTTAATAAGCTCACGAAACATGTTTGCTGATGTAATGTCTAATCCTGTAGTCGGCTCATCAAATAGGATAACGTCCGGGTTATGAAGAATAGTGCGTGCAATGGCTACTTTTTGACGCATTCCTTTTGAAAAGCCTCCGACGCGGCGATCCAAGTAGTCTTTCATTCCAAAACGTTTGGCCAGTTCCTCAATCCTTATCTTTGTTTCATGTTTGCTCATGCCATAAAACTTAGCAAAATAAGCTAAGTTTTCACGAGCGGTCAAACGGTCGTATAAGCCTGTTTCACCGCCAAAAAGCACGCCAATTCTTTGTTTTATTTTATCCGGCTGTTTATGAATGTTAATTCCGTGAATGAACATATTACCTTCCGATGGCTCAAGTACAGTCGACAGCATACGTAAAAGAGTTGTTTTCCCCGCACCATTTTCACCTAATAGCCCTACAATTTCTCCTTGTGAGATAGTTACATGAATATCTTGAACTGCTGCAATTGTTTGCTTTTTCTCTTTAAAATATTTCGTAACACCTTTGATTTCAATCATATCCGCTCTCCCCTTTTACTGTGATTGACTATATCTTAGCTTATTTTTCATACAGCATCTTCCATCTTGTCATAAAGAGGGTTTTTTATGTCGCGAAACGTCCTTTCCACCTTGTAAATCATGGTAAAATAGTGTGGTAATATCCAATAGAATGAAACAAAGAGGGTTTTTATTTATGAAAGTAGGATTAGTGGACGATCATTCATATGATTTAGAGAAATTGAGGATTTCTTTAGAAAGAGAAGATGATATAGACATACTTTTTTCGACTAGCAGCGCGGAGGAAGCTTATAACGAAATTAAAAAAAATGAAATTGATTTATTAATTACAGATATTGAAATGCCAAAGCTATCAGGTTATGAGCTTGCAGACTTTATCAATGCCTACGCACTTGATATTCAAGTCATCTTTGTCACTGGGCACAGCGGCTTTGCCGTTCATGCATTTGAACTCAACGTTTTAGACTACATTATGAAGCCTTATTCTAAAGAGCGTTTGTTAAAAGGCATTCAGCGTTTTCATCAAAAAAAACAATCAACTGACACAAGAGATAAGCTTATTTTAAAACAAAAAACCGAAATGCAAGTGCTGAACAAACAAGATATTATATATGCAGAACGAACAGGTCGCTCTACCACAATCATAACGACAAATGGAGAATTTAGTACCTATCAATCATTAAACGAAATTGAAAAAGAATTAACAGCGAGTCATTTTCTAAGGTCTCATCGAGCTTTTATTATCAACATTTCCTATATTCAAAATTTCTCCCTGTATACTAAGCACTCCTACTCAGTGATGTTTCAAAGCACCGAAAAAACAGCTTTAATCACGAAAACAAATTTAGACATCTTGCAAAAAGAATACTTTTAAAGGAGGGACTATCTAAAATGAAACTATTTTACACACTAGTTTTACTAACTGTTTTCGTGCTCCTCTTTTTTAAAGACCTGCCTGTTAGTTTACATCTCCTACTTAGTTCTTTTATAATTGGTTCATTTTTTATATGGAGAAAGAAATATCAAACGGCTCCTTCACTAACTATAAAAAAAGCAATCGTACTGACGTCTTTTTTCCTGCTTTTATTTAGCCTATCTTCACCTTTTAGTATTGGCCTAACCGTTATCGCAATGATTGGTTACATGACCGACATGTTTTCGTCTTATCAACAATACATATTCGTAACCAACCGGGAAAGCAGTGCTTCACGTGAAATTCAAAAAAACAATGAGCTTTTTCAAGCGTTAAGGGCTGAAAGACATGATTTTATTAAACATGTCAGTGCCGTATCCTATCTTCTAGAAACAAATCAAAGACAGCAGGCACAAGAGTATATTCAAGATTACGTTGAAGCTTTGAATGATACCCATTCATATATTCAAGGTGAACATTCGCACGTTGCTTCTGTTGTACATCAAAGCAAGAATCAAGCACATACGTGGGGAATACATATGAATGTTCAATTAGATTCACCTTTATCACAGCTGCCTTTAAAGCATCTTGACCAAATGAATCTCATCATGAATTTACTGCATAATGCTTTAGAAGCCGCTCATTCTTCTGAGAAAAAAGAGATAACCGTTTCGAGTATGATCCGAAGCGGCATTTACATTTTAGAAGTCAGCAATTCTACCGCTCCTTTATCACGAGAGCGTCAAGATCACTTGTTTACTTCTTTTCATGTTACAGAAAAGAAAGAACGCCACGAAGGCCTTGGCACGTGGATTATTTCTGAACTTGTTTCCAACTACCACGGACGCTTGGAATATACGTATAACGATTTAACTCTTTCCATTAAAATAAAATTTCCAATAGTCGTTGCCTCAAAACAAGCAACATAGCCGCTGCAGCCCAAGCGGCTTTTTTTCGTATGAGCCTCTTCTATACGCACACACTATAAAAAGCACCGAAAAAAAGAAATATTTCACACTTGTTTTAGCTCTTTTATCGTCACTTTCTTAGTTTTTGATTTTTTATATGCAAATCTATTGCATTTCAAGTAAAAAACGAATATTATATATCATGTTGCTTTTAATGTTCGTTATTTTTGGAGGTTACTTATGTTTAAGTTAAAAGAATATAACACGGATGCTAAAACGGAGATTTTAGCTGGTATTACAACGTTTTTAACCATGATTTATATCGTCATTGTGAACCCAGTTATTTTGTCCAGCGCCGGCGTTCCTTTTGATCAAGTATTTACAGCTACTATTATTTCAGCAGTCGTAGCTACGCTATGGATGGCTCTTGCAGCTAACTATCCAATCGCTATTGCTCCCGGTATGGGAATGAATGCATACTTTGCTGCTTTAGTTGTTGGTTCAAATGGAAGTATCGACTATGCTACTGCTTTTTCAGCTGTATTCGTAGCGGGTATTATCTTTATCATCCTATCGTTAACATCGTTTCGTGAAAAATTAATTGAAGCTATTCCAAACAATTTAAAGCACGCGATTAGTGCTGGTATCGGTTTATTTATTGCGTTTATCGGGCTTCGTTCAGCCGGTATTATTGTTGCAAATAAGTCAAATTTAATTGGACTTGGTGATTTGCAGTCTGAAAAAGTAGTTTTAACACTGATTGGACTTGCGATTACAATCATTTTATATACGCTAAATGTAAACGGCGCTTTATTCTTCGGTATGATTATTACGGGGTTAATTGCTTTCTTTAGAGGACAGCTTTCATTTGATAAAGGTTTGTTTGCTTCTCCTCACCTTCCAGACGGCTTAATGATTTCAAATCCTTTTGCTGCTTTTGGAGATGTTATTCATCATGATCTGTACACAGTTGTTTTTTCTTTCTTACTTGTTACAATTTTTGATACAACAGGTACAATGGTAGGAGTAGCTCAACAGGCCGGTCTTATGAAAGGTAATAAGATGCCTCGCGTACGTCAAGCATTGCTTGCTGACTCATTTGGTACAACGATTGGAGCTTTATTTGGTACAAGCCCAACAACGGCTTACGTTGAATCTTCATCTGGTGTAGCAGCAGGCGGACGTACAGGTCTAACAGGTGTGACGGTAGCCATTTTATTTATTGTTGCAGCGTTCTTTAGTCCGGTTGTAAGCTCGGTTTCTGGCGTAGCAGCTATTACTTCACCTGCATTAATTATTGTCGGAAGCTTGATGATGGGTGCTGTAGCTAAAATTAATTGGAATGACTTTGATGAAGCGTTCCCTGCCTTTTTAGTTGTTCTAGCGATGCCTCTTACATCAAGTATTGCAACAGGAATTGCGCTAGGCTTCATTTCTTATCCGTTAATGAAGCTGGTAAAAGGAAAAGGCAAACAAGTCCATCCACTTGTGTATGTCTTTGCTGTTTTATTTCTCTATCAGCTCATCTTTTTACCGCATTAAAAAAGCTTGGAGATTCGTCTCCAAGCTTTTTTTATTGAAAGTGATTGTTATTTTCTTTTGTTTGATAAAGATAATTTTCCACATAGATTTGTTCTGCATCAGAAGCATTCTTTATTCCTTCTTCTGGATCTAATTCGATACTTCTCTTCTTAGCTATATAATCCACTAGCGCCCCAAACCCTAAAAGACCGCCTATGATCCCAGCAAATACAATCCATATTGGCAATCGCTTCACGTCCCTTTTCTTTTAATTGTATCATCCTCAGCAAAACAGGTAAATATTAACATAGTTATCCATTTGTAAATAAAACGCTTTTTACCAAATATACGTAAAAAACTTCTTTGTATTTGGTATACTAAACTCACGGCATGTTCTACAGAGAAAGGGGCTTAATTGCATATGAACAAACAGCTTGGAACGTTAATGTTTGTTATTTTTATGGTATTTGTCGGCTTTGGAGTGATCATCCCCATCGTACCTGAAGTTATTCGTGCCACGGGTGCAAGCACGGTCAATTTAGGAGTACTAATGGCTAGCTATTCGATCGCATCTTTTATTACCGCACCTTTTTGGGGGAAGCTTTCCGATATAAAAGGCCGGCGTCCCATCTTACTTTGGGGCTTACTCGGCTTTAGCGCAAGCTTTTTTCTTTTTTCGGTGGCAGAAAACTCTCTGACTTTAATGTATACGTCGCGCATCATCGGAGGTTTGTTCGCAGGAGCTGTTATTCCTTGTGCTTTTGCATATGCTTCTGATAGTACAGATGAAGAAAACCGAACGAAAGCAATGGGACTGTTAGGAATGTCGATTGGCTTAGGCTTTATTTTTGGACCGGCATTAGGCGGCGTCCTTTCATCTTTCGGCTTGTTTGTTCCCTTCGTTATCTCTGGTATCTTGTCACTGATTATGACAGCGTTCTCATTCTTTACGTTAAAAGAATCTTTACGAAAAGAATCTGCTGATAAAGTACAGACATCGAGATGGCATGACTTCACGTCAGATTTTCAAGGAGCTATGAAGTATTTATATGTTCTTTCATTTTTAGCGACTTTTACGCTCGCTGGTTTAGAAGCTACTTTTCAATTTTTTCAAATAGCGAAAATTAATGCTACTCCTACGACAATCGGATGGATGTTTATGGCGAGCGGTTTAACTCAAGCGCTGATTCAAGGCGGTGTGCTGCAGCGATTTAAAAAAGGAAATGAAAAAAAGCTGATGGCCATTGGCTTATTGGTTTCAGCAATAGGATTTACGTCTATTTTGTTATCTTCTAGTGCCGTTAATGCTACCTTATTTTTGTGCATATTTACAGCAGGAAATGCCCTTATTCGTCCTTGTGTCCTCTCATTAATTACAATGAGAACCAAAGTAGGATATGGCTCTGCTTCGGGGCTAACCGCCTCAATGGATAGCTTAGGGCGTATTTTTGGTCCTCTGCTTGGTGCATTTGCCTTTAAACTCAATATGACGCTGCCCTTTATTATCGGAGCTGTTGTCACTTTAGCTGCTTTACTGCTGATTCAGCGTCATACAGCTCTAGATTATTCTGAGCAAACACTCTCATCGTAGAGGCCGGGACAACATTATTTTAGTCGAAAGAAGATCCGAACGGTGAATCGAGATTTTTGATGGAGAATCCAGCGCGTTCGGATTTTTTATTGTTAGGAGTATTCTAGCTGTGTTAATTGGAAATCAACAGTCGATTCCTACTAGCTCATATAGCTCATTTGTTGGCCTTTAGATTAATTTAGCGATGTCTCAATCTCTTTTCATCGTTACTAACACAAGGTTATCAGCAGCTGCAGTGTGTTTTATAATTGAAAACTGATGCGCTTTGTACAGCTTAATCGCAGGTGTATTTTTTTCGGCTGTAGACACCATACATTCACATTCAGAATATCTTTGAAGTACATGTGTTAAAAGACGGCTTCCGATTCCTTTTCGAAAGTAACGAGGACGCACAACGAGGCGGCAAATCGTTAATCGCTCATTTTCTTTTTCAAACGACAGCACTCCTGCTAGCTTACCTTCAATCATTTCTCCGATAAACACTTCCTTGCTTTTCATAATATCTTCTTTGCTTTCTGTAAGCTGAGGAATATCTGAAAAACCAATGAGCCTTGCTTCTTCTTGATAAGCTTCTACTTGCACAGCTACTATTTGAAGAGCGATATCTACTCTTTGATGTTCGAGGATTTGAAGCATGAAAACCACTCCATTTCTTTCACAAATTTAGACAAATTCCATGTTTTCACTATATCCAAACGCCTTCCTTGTACATATTGTATTATGTACCGAATTAGCCAGGAGGTGTTTATATGCATATCACTGCTGAAAGAATTAGAGAAGCAACAGAAGCGATTGCTTCTACTGAGCTTGAAACGTTTATGTACCAAGAGCCAACTGCTCTTCACAGACGCTCTCGTCGTCGTTCTACTCGCCGTTCTACTCGCCGTTCTACTCGCCGCACTACTCGCCGCACTACTCGCCGCACTACTCGCCGCACTACTCGCCGCACTACTCGCCGTTCTACTCGCCGCACTACTCGCCGTTCTACTCGCCGTTCTACTCGCCGTTCTACTCGCCGTTCTACTCGCCGTTCTACTCGTCGTTCTAGCCGTCGCCGCTGTCGCTGCGGTTCACCTTGCTGCTCATACCCATGGTTTAATAAATCATTTGGCTGCTGCTTTAAAGGGCATGGCTGTCGTCGCTAAATAAATCTAAAGCAAGTCGAGTTTAAAACATACGCGGCTTGCTTTTTTTAAGATTTTTATTTTACATAATCATTCGTTTTACTCTTCTTGAAAAGGAAAACAACGTATAATAATGGGAAAGAATCTCTCTTTAAAGGAGGCCTATCCATGCACTTATCTTTTGATCATCTTGTTCATTTTTCACCTGATCCTATTAAAGCTCAGAAAGAACTAAACGAATATGGAATAAATGTCATTAAAGGCGGCATCCATGAAAAATGGGGCACTTTTAACACGTTGGCTTATTTTAACCTCAGCTATATTGAATGGCTTGGGCTTAGAGATATCGCGTTAGCTCAAAACGTTACAGATAATGACCTTATTCAGCAGCTTGTTAACGAACATACACCGCTTGGTCATTTTGGCCGATTTGCACTTCGTACAGATGATATGGATTTGCTGATAAAAGAGCTGGAAAGCAAGAACGTCACTGTAAAAGGTCCTGTAGCGGGTTCTCGCCAAACCAATGATGGAGAAAGACTTCAATGGAAAATGTGTTTTATTGAAGCTGACCACGATTCCCTGCCTCTTCCTTTTTTTATTGAATGGGGTGAACCAGAAGAAAAACGCAAGCCAAAGCTAGCGGATCTTTCTTCCCACCAAGCTGGTCAGCTGCAGCTAAAAAATATTTACTGTGCTGTACATAACCTCGAAGAATCCATCAGCAAGTGGACGAAACTGCTGGACGTTCAGTCTGGCGAAAGCTACAAAGACTCTTTACTTGATGCACGTTGTCAAAAACTATATGTCAATGGAGGAAACCTTATTTTTTGCAGCGGAACACAAGGTGTTGTCCATGATACATTAAAAAAAGTTGGAGAACGTCCATTTTTGGTTGAATTGGATCACGCTCTAACACCGCAACAAATTACCGTACAAGGAGCTTTTTTTAAATTCAACAAATAAACATCCGCGGACGGATGTTTATTTGTGTGCTTCTTTTATAGCTTGATAAATGAAATGAGGCAAAATTTCAAAGGAATACTGAACGTCTAATCTTTCGGTCCATTGATGCGCATCTCTTCCCAGCGGTCCAATGTTCAGCACCGGCATCTTCAGCTCCTCTAGCTCTTCTAACGGGATATGATACCCTTTATTCCATAGGGGCATATTGGCTACTAACGTGTTAAATGTATGAAGCGGATGCTGCAGGCTGGCATAGCTTAAATCCGAAATTCCGCCAAAATAGCTTTGTTCAACTAGCTCCAATTGGAATTGCTCTTTGGCAGTTGCCTGTACGTTTGACAAAATCTCTTGTACAAACGGATCATCATGTGAACAAACGGCCGGATAAAAAGGCGGCGTAAAAAATAAGACCATCATCGGAGCTGCTTCTTTACATAAACCAGCTAAAGAGTTTACTAATTTAATGGTTTTATTTCTGTCATCCTCCTCTTGTGCCAAAAGTGCTGCTTCCATTTCGTGCACATATTTTTCGCCGTGCTGTTTGACTGCATGAGTATAAAGTTCTTCATACGTCCATACGTTCACGTCAAGAGATGAACCCTTCATTCCCTCAGCGTACTGCCTAGCGGCTTTATTATAATGTTTTTTTACATTCAAAGCCGCTTTGTCAGCCGATTTCAACAGCAGATCTGTTACTTCTTTAAGAGAGCGGTTTAACATAAATAAATTAAATAATACAACGGCAGAGTGCGGAACTTGAACTGAATACTCTTCTTTTAAATCTTTTTGTATCAGCACCGTAGGAGGTGGACTCGTTTCATCTCTTACTTTTTCGCAAAAATCAACGTTTAATTCTATTTCTTTTGTTAAATAAGAAGCTAGTAAATTAGCATTTAAACCAGCTAGCGGTTCCCCTACATGAGTTTCTTTTCCATAACACAAAAAGCTTGGCATGATTTTTCCAATCGATCCTGAGTACACATAGTTCGTTTGATCTCCAGGATAGCGGCTGAACACCGGTTCTGCATTTAGCATGAGAGAAAAATCCAGCTGATGTTTGCGGGCAAGTTCTAAAAGAACAGGCACTGCTTTTCTCATCCCAAGCGAATTTACTTCTTCATCCGGTACCGACAGCAGCAGGATGTTTCCGTCAAACTCTCCGTTGCATGCTCGTTCAACCATACTGATATGCAAGGCAATGCCTGCTTTCATGTCCATCGTTCCTCGGCCAAAAAGCCAGTCTCCTTTTATCATATCTTTTTGTACGTGCGCCGGAACTTGTTCCATATGGTTATAAAAAGTACTCGTTAATGTATCAGCGTGAAAAGCATCCTTTTTCCACTGTCCATAATCTTGTACATCCACTACATCGTAATGACTTACTAGTACAACTGTTTTATTCGTATTTTTCCCTTGAACAAAAGCTGTGACAATCGATCGCCCGTCTCCTGTTGAATGAAGCTCGACTTGCTCGTTTTTTTGAAAGTAAGGCAGCTTCAATAAATACGACGCTATCGATTCAGCCATTTCCACTTCTGCCATCGTTCCTGTCACGCTAGGTATAGAAACCAATTCGCTTACAAGTTTTTTTAACTGTTCTTTTGTTTGATACAAAGATGTTTTGTTCGACATACCCTTCATCTCTTTCCTTTTTCTAAATTTTCTATCAAACAAAACCATTCGTCAATCCCTTTGACAGAGACCCTTTCATTCTATCCCTATGTATCATAGTATGGCGCTGCCTTTATGCACATGATAAAAAAAGAGTGCGCGGCTAGGGATAGCACCGCACACTCTTTTTTTACTTTTGGTCATCTTCTAAAAAATCTAGGATACGATCAATAAGCTGTTCGCTTCCTGCATCGTTTCCGTGTTCAAGAGACATTTCCATTTCAATGCTCCTTTCATAAAATATTCTTGTTTTATAACATACCACAATTCATTTCGAATGTAACCTTTAATTTGTGTAAAAATTTCGACAATTTATGATTAATTTTAAAACCTAGTGAGTATTGATTATACCCACCAGATTCTTTGCTTGTCAAAAACCATGCTTTCTATTTAAAAACACTTAAAAAATAGAGGCGCGAGCAGACTTCTTCTATAAAAGACAGCCTACTCGCTCAAGCTTGGAACAGCATGATGAATAAATTTCTAGTTCATTTGCTTTTTGTATATCTTTAATATCTATGCCTACAGCATATGTACGAACATGGTTTTCGACCACAATTTCATAAAATGTTTCTAACTCACGATAAGCTACTTGATAATGCTTTCCTAATAATTTCACTGCTTCCTTTAATGCTTTCTCTCCTGTATGTGCTGCAACTGCTGTATGACTCATAAAACCCTCTCCTTTTAGAAAAATAAAAAAAACTCATTTTGCTTTGATGCAAAATGAGTTTTTCACCCGTTTTATCACCCAAAGCACATGCTTTGCTGGTAGGAGCACCTTACATTCGTAGGTTGCTGTGGAGTCAAAGAGCCAGATCTCTCGTCCACTCGTGATAACTTTTTAATTTAAAATTTATTTTATCAAACAATTCCATCCGCGTAAATAGAAAAATAAAAATATTTTAATTTTTTCGGTAATGGAATGAATTCAAAAAATGAAAGCTTAGATTAGCAAAATAAGAAGCTGCTACAAGTAATGCCTCTTCATTTAATGAAAAAGAAGGATGGTGCCATTCATATTCTCCAGCTGTACCCATCCATACAAAAAATCCTGGTACATGCTGCTGATATACGGCAAAATCTTCTCCTCCAGGCGATTGTTCAGCTTCTACGACTTGATAACTAAGATCCTCTGCCGCTTTAATAGCCAGTTTTTCCAGCTTATCATCATTGTTGACTACAGGAAGATATGGATACCATTTAACGTCTACTGAAGCCCCGAAAGCTGCGCCAATCCCTTCAGCAGTTCGTTTCATAAGAGCCGGTATTTTTTCTCTCGCTTCTTCTTGAAAGGTACGCACCGTTCCTTCAAGCGTTACTTTGTCAGGAATGACGTTCCACGAGCTCCCTCCGTGGATTTGAGTTATGCTGACAACAACATTTTGAAAGGGGCTGAGATTACGGCTGACAATGGTTTGTAAACTAGTAACAATTTGACCAGCAGCAGCAATCGGATCTATTGTTTTTTCAGGAATACCCGCGTGACCTCCTACTCCTTTGACGTCAATTTCAAAACGATCAACGCTTGCCATTAAAGGTCCCGGTTTGATACCAATGGTTCCTACAGGAAGATCCGGTTTGTTATGCATCCCAAATATCGCTTCCACTCCTTCGAGCACACCTTTTTCAACTAGCATTTTTGCCCCTGAAGCCGTTTCTTCGGCTGGCTGAAAGATAAATCGAATCGTACCGCAAAGCTCCTGCTGACGCTCTTTAAGAAGGATAGCTGCTCCGATTATAGAAGCCGTATGAAAATCATGGCCGCACGCGTGCATAACACCGTTCACTTCAGAAGCAAATGGCAGATTGGTTTTTTCTTCAATTGGCAGCGCATCAATATCAGCTCGAATAGCGATAGTAGGTCCCGGCTTTCCTCCTACAATTTCTGCTACTGTCCCTACGTCTAATTGGAATGCATCCGCTATAGAAATATCATAGTGCTTTAACCACTTTTTAATACGTTTAGTTGTTTCATATTCTTTCATTGAAAGCTCTGGAAACCGGTGCAGCTCACGGCGTATGTCTATTAACTCATTTAGTAGTAATTGGTCTGTCATATTTATCACTCTTTCACATTTCTTAATTTGGATCACTTCTCTATCTTTTACGACAAAGAGTGTACCTTATTGAATTTTTTATAAAGAAATACGGTCGTATAACCTTCTGCAAGGCGCTTTTCTTTAGCTTGAACATATCCTTTTCGTTCATACATCTCAACTAACCAAGGATGTTCTTTTGCTGTTCCTAAAGACACACCTGGTGATTTAAACATATTTTTTATTATCTCTTCCTCTACTAGATGCAGCAGCTTAGATCCAACGCCTTTCCTGGCAAACGACGGGTCTACTGCAAACCACCAAAGATGCGGAACAGCAAACGGACCTGGATGTTCTCCCCAAGGCATTCGTATAGACACAGTTGCAGCGATTCTTTTATCTTCTTCATATACATAGCAAAGGTTTTGAGAAATATTTTTCTTAACGAGGGCAAGATCAGCAGTAGCTGCTAAGAAAGGAATGCCTAGCTCTCGAATAGGCTTATATGCTTGTAGAGTTAAGTTCAATAAGTTATCTGCGTCGTCATTTGTTGCCAAACGGAATTCATTTTTCATCTCTTCGTCTCCTTATGTAGTGCTTAAATATTTTATTTAACTTATAAGTTTACTAAGAATTAAAAAAGACAGACTGCCGCCTTGCGTACTCACTATACAACTGCTTTTATAACGTGTCAATTCTATTTATCGTTTTCTATAAAGGGTATAAATAAAACAAAAGAGATTGAGACATAACTAAATCACTCCAAGCTGACGATGAAGAAATGGGATACATGAGCTGGACTGTTTGTTACACCGCTGTCGATTTCTGTGCAAACCTTCGCTTTCCGCAGGCGGCAGCTAAGCCTCCTCGTCACTTATGCTCCTGGGTGGCTCACCTCTTCCCCTTTTCCTTTTCCCCCAGAAGTCTTCATCTTGCCCTCCAACCAGTAGCTAGAAGCACCTACATACATGAAACCTACGTCCAACATAACCATGAAAAGATCTGAACGAAGTTGGATTCTCTATCAAGAATCTCCATTCATCGTTCGGATCTTCCTGCAACGAAAATACTTTTTTCACAGCCTCATTACGTATATACCAAGATCAACTTCAGGATTCACTTACCGTAGCTTTTAAAGTAGCTGCCAACACCACAAGTTCTTCTATAGATGCTAACTCCTCCTGTGAAGCCGCAGCTACTTCTTCAGCATAAGCAGCTGCTTGTTTAGCAACCTCTGAAAGGCCCATGACAGACTCCATTACCTTGAACGAATACCCATCAATCTCTCCTGTTGCCTTTGTCATTTTGTTCATTTGTTCTTGAGCAGCAAAAACATCTTCCATGATTGTGGAAAATTGTTCATTTACATCTTCGACAGTGGCAATACCAAGTGTGACTTCTTCTGTATTGACTTCCATGTTTTGATAAGCCTGCTTTGCCTGCGCTTCAATTTCTTTTAACAGATGACTGATTTGTATAGCGGACGTTTTAGATTCTTCCGCTAGCTTACGTACTTCTCCTGCTACTACAGCAAAACCTTTTCCATGTTCCCCAGCTCTTGCAGCTTCAATAGCAGCATTAAGTGCAAGAAGATTTGTTTGTTCAGCAATTCTTGTAATCGTGTCAATAATTCGTCCAATCTCTGTAGAACGATCTTCGAGTCCCTTTACTTCACTAGTGGATATCTTAACTGATTCATAGATTTTATTCATTTGGTTCGTCACCTCTTTCACCGAAACATTTCCAGTGGAAGCATGTTCAGAGGCTCTGTTCATCGATTGCTGTACCCTTGAAGAATGATCAGTCATTTTCTGAAGGAGCTTGGCCATATCCACCATAGCTTGCTCGGTTTCAACCACATTTAGCAACTGCTTATCAGAACCCGCAGCAATTTCTTGAATCGACATCGTAACTTCTGTCACAGCTGTTTTTGTTTCCTCCATGCTTGCAAACAGTTGCTCTGAGGAATGACTGACCGTGCTCTTTGTTTTACTTATTTTCTGACGCAGCATTCTCATGTGAATCATCATTTCATTAAATGAAGATATGAGTGTACTAATCTCATTTTTCCCTTTCAAAGGAGCAAGATCTACAGATAAATCACCGTTTGAAATCCCTTTCATTGTTTTTGACAAATTTTCAACCGCAATTATGTAGCGACGTATGATAAAATAGAACACGGTAGTTGTAAAAGAAACAAACAGAAATGTAATCACTAGCGTAATCGAAGCTGCTTGCTCTTGTTTCACAATAAGATAATAATTTGTTACTTCAATTACAGTAGATGTTATGGCCATCATGGCTGCAATCATACATAGCATTTTCATGCGTAAACTTTGAAAAGCTTTTTTCATTTTTTCATCCCCTATACAATCTAAAGACATAGAATGTCTAATCTATATTAGTAGTATCGGCATATTTTTATATTTTTTTGTAAAAACTAAAGAAGAATTGAAACAATTATTATTGGCGCTTTTCCACTAAATATTGGAATACATTTCATTCTGCAAGGCGCTGCAACAGCAGTTGATAACTGTCTGATTATTCTTTCATTTGACCAAACTCTACCTTTGCTTATAAAATGAAGATTTGTAGAAAGGAGTACGAAAAATTTTATGTATACGTATCAAACAGGCAATCAAACAATTGACTACAAAATTGAAGTCGTTCCAAATAGAACCGATATCACGGTGCAAATTTGTGACAAAGAAGGGGTAAAAGTTATTATCCCAAGAGGTCTTAATGAAAACAATGTGCGTTCAATCATCGCACGCAAAGCAACATGGATTTTAAAACAACTAAACGGTTCACAGCCAGCTGAGGAAAAGCCAGCTGCTCCAAAGAAAGAAGCAGTAAAAAAAGAAACAGCTAAAAAAGAGGCTCCTAAAGCAGCAGCTTCTGCAGCTAAAACTGGTTCTTTTGAAGAGGGAGACAAATTCCCTTACCTAGGACGTCAATACCGCTTAAACATCGTTCGTGGAGATGTAGCAAAGGCTGAAATGACATTCCGTGCAAAATTCATTGCTACAGTACCTGAAAGCTGGAACGAGCAGCAAACAAATGAAGGTATTGGACAACTATTAACAGAATGGTACCAAGGCCGCGCAGGTGAAAAATTCCAAGAAGCTTTGAAATCTGTTAAAAAAACTGCAGACAATGCTCCTGAATCTGTTAAGTGGGACGAGTTAGGTGAAGAATACGCTACGACTCAAGATAATACAATCGTATTAAACTGGCGTTTGCTAACAGCTCCTCTTGCAACAATTGAATATGTCATTGCTTCTCAATTTACAAATGCAGATGAGTTATTCGAAGATGCAGCTGAACGCAAACAGTGGTTAAGCGATAACACCCTAAACGCATTTTAAGTTTATACATAAAAAAAGCACGCGGCGAACGCGTGCTTTTTTTATTTGGATAGAAGTACCCGAATAATCTCACTGCTCAAAAATTAGTTAACCTGATAGGTTCATTCAAGCGCAGTTTATAAACCAATATATAATATACATATTTAAAGTTTTATTAATCTAATTTTAAAAGCAGTAAGTAAGAATAAACTGATTCTATAAAAAACTGCTTTCTATCCTTTTAATACTTTAAACGCTTCTCTTACTTTTCGTGCAAAATCTAACGGTGGTTCTACGGATTCAAAATGCACATACATTGCTCTCGGCTCTTCAAATAGCCAATGGTTGTGAACGGCCGTAACCTTAATATCTCTTTTTCTAAGCTCCGTTAATAATGGATTTACCTCTTCTTGCAAAAGCACGGTTTCACCTAGATTTAGCGCTCTTCCCTTGCTATCTAAATCTTCAAAAGTAAAAAATTGAGGAGTAACTAACGGAGAGCGTGTTGGACGCCCTAAAATTTTAAAACGAATCGTCCGAAATTTTTGTACCAAACAAACGCCATTTTCATCTAAACTGCCTTGTCCACCTAGAATTCTCGCAAACTCCTGACATAGACTCTTTTTATTTTCCCAACTCATTATGCTGACTTCCTCTCTTGTAATAACTTGTCCTACCTTAATAAATATATGTGAAAGTTATCAAGTAGAAACGGCAAACACACAGGAAAACTACCCATTTTATAAATCCTCATTATCAAAAGTCATATTTATTTTTCTTTGTTCATATCAATAGCATGTATTTTTGAATTTAACTAAACAGAGAAATTCAAATGTCCATTTAAAAAATTTACTTAAACAGTTTTTTAAAATTGAATTTATAGGGGGAAGTAAAATGAAAAAAATAGGCAAAGATGATTTTATTTCAGGGTTTGTTCCTCATCATAATCATGGCTCAGTGGACTACACTTCTGTTGCGTCAGGACATGTCCATCAGTGCCTCGATGTAACGTCTCCTCCAATTCAAAGCGAGGATGGAAGCCACATTCACTATACAGAAGGCTATGTTGTTTTTGAAGACGGACATACACATCATTACAAAGCCTACTCTGGTCCCGCTATTCCCATTGGCAACGGTATGCATGTTCACTATTATGACTTTTATACCAGTGAAGACAACCAGCATCGGCATCATGTCAAAGGTGTAGACCATCCTGCTCCGGGCGATAGATAATGAAATAGTTTAATGCAATTAAGCCAAAGTCTCAGCTTCTGGACTGATTTTCATCTTGTGTTTATACCCCTTTATTAACAGTGAGACCTTTAATAGATAAAGGTCTCTTTGTGCATATATGAGTTAAATGCCAGTCTCTCCCTCTGCTTAAGCAAAAAAGGATACGCGAGCTCTTTATTCCAAAAGTTCGACATACCAGGTCTTTGGACATGTCAAAGTTTCTACACCAATCGATATATTGTGTTTTAAAAGAAAGATATATATAATCAAGAAAATGTTTGATTTTGTTTAAATGTGGATACGTATACCTATAAGCAAGATAGCAAACACTTAAGATGAGTGGTTACGCTATAAAAGTTGTAATGACCCTGTAAAGAAAGGAAGTGCAGCTTATGAAAGGACAGAGCTTTTTTATTTTAGGACTTATATTTGCTCTTATCATTGCTGTTTTAGCTGTAATTAACAACGATCCTGTACAATTCAACTATGTATTTGGTTCACAAAAATGGCCTCTTATTTTAATTATCTTAACAACAGCCGTGTTTGGAGGAGTTGTTGCTGCTTCATTGAGCTTTGTAAAAATTGTTCAACTAAGAGGACAAGTGAAACAGAAAAACAAGCGAATTGCTGAGCTGGAAGAAGAAATCAAGCAGCATAAGCCTGTTGAGCCTGTTGTGGAAGAAGAACCAAATCAACCAGCTACTCGAACTGAGCGCGCTCAGTTATAATAAAGAAGAGCCGTTATTCCCTAGAATAACGGCTCTTTTCATTTTTTGTTCCCTCATGCATATTTTTGGCATACACGCATAAACAGATAGATATGGAAAACTTTAGTTCTGAATGGTACAATCAACACTGTTATATCTCTATGAAAAACTTAAATTGACAGTCTTACCGTTAAGAAGGTGTTCATCCATTATGGTCAATAAAAAAATAAAGCGTGAAATTCTTACATACATAAGCGTCATCCTCGGCACCGTTTTGCTTTCTGTTGTCGTTCAGCACTATTGGTTTCAGCCCTACACTGTAAAAGGCGATTCTATGAAGCCTATTTTGCACGAAGGCAATCGAATTATTATTAACAAACACAGCAAGCTGGAGCGCTTTGACATTGTCGTTTTGCAAGCTCCCTATAGCAGTGATTTTCTAGTAAAGCGCATCGTCGGCTTACCAGGAGAAACGGTCGAATACAAAGATGATGTTCTGTATATAAATAACAAAGTCAAAAAAGAACCGCATCTTCATAAATATTTATCCAAAGTGCCCGCTTACGAGCGATTTACTGAAAATTTTTCCACGTACGAACTGTCTCAAGACGGCACGATACCCGATGGATACGTATTAGTTCTTGGTGACAACAGACGCATTAGCCGAGATGGCAGACATTTTGGCCTCACTCCGATTTCTTCGATCATGGGAGAAGTCAATATGAAATACTGGCCTTTAAAGGAAATAACTTTTATGCATTAACACATAAAGAAGAAAGCTCAAAAGTGAGCTTTCTTTTTATTTTGGATTTTCCTTGTTTTCTACATGCTGTTCTTCTGCAAATTCTGTGTCATACGCTAGTTTTCGCTTAAAAGCGGGACGCGTTCTCGCTGTATGTTTCGTTTCAATATGGTTGAATAAGTAGCGGTGAACAAAAACCTCGGCAAATGTAATAATAGCTGCAGAAATAATACTTCCCCAAGCAATTTGAACGTAGCTGTCTAATAACAATGTTCCAAAAATCCATACGCTCATATAGGTTAGAACAAATTCAACAATAATGGCATCACGGTTGCCCACTCGAGGCAGTACAATTCGATCCACTACTAAATATGTCACAACTGTCGTTAGCAAGCTAAAGGAAATAATGTCTCCGATGGTTGCATCAAAAAACAAATCAAGGCCTATACCAAACGCAATAAGTGCCGCTGCAAATTTAATGAGCAATAATGTTGCATGATTCATATTTGAACCCTCCTTTTTCTATATTAATTTGAACAAAAATAGGGAAATTAATACCTTTTTTGCCAAGAAGGGTATAATATAGGCAAAGCCAGTACGTTTGAGGCTGCTCGAGCGTACAAGAATGATTTGGGAGATGTTGTAATGATTGTACTAGAAAATAGCAAAATGAAAGTAAGTATTCAAGAAAAAGGAGCGGAAGTTGTAGAAGTATTTCATAAAGAAAAAGACCTGCAGTTCATGTGGAGCGGAGACCCCGCTTATTGGGGACGAGTATCCCCCGTATTGTTTCCAATCGTAGGCCGATTAAAAAATGATCAGTATACCGTTGATCAGCGCGAATACTCTTTGCCACAGCACGGTTTTTTACGTGATTCTGCTTTCAGCGTGATCGAACAAACAAACGAAACGGCACGGCTGCAATTTGCTACAAACGGCCGCTTTAAAGACGTATATCCGTTTGAATGTTCAGTTGAAATCAGCTACCGTCTGGAAAATAACCGATTAACTTTTCAGTGGAAAGTAGTGAACGAAGATAAAGACGATATGTATTTTTCAATTGGAGCCCACCCTGCTTTTCGTATTCCGTTACGTGAAAACGAGCAGATTTCTGATTACTTTTTAGAAATAGAGCCTTCTGAAACTACGCCGAAGGAATTTATATTAAAAGACGCTCTTATTCATGAAAAAGGAGCTGCAGAAAATTTGCATCAGCTGCCGCTAAGCGCAGATTTATTTGCAAATGATGCGTTAATTTTTAGTCATATTGACGGAATTACGATTAAATCGCCGGTTAATGAAAATCAAATTAACGTTCAGTTTAATGATTTCCCGTATGTCGGTATTTGGTCAAAGTATGATGCAGAAAATCATACAATCGCTCCTTTTCTCTGTATCGAACCTTGGTTTGGAATTGCAGATACGCATGATCACAACGGAAATTTCAAAGAAAAATTAGGCATCAACCGTTTATCAAAAGACGGTGTATTTCAAACAGAATTCTCCGTTTCATTTAGCTGATGCAACATATAACATAACAAAATCCATCCAATCTTAAGACGAACAAATGGGATACATGAGCTGGACTGCTTGTTACACCGCTGTGGATTTCCGTGCAAGACTTCGCTTTCCGCGGGCGGCTGTTGAGCCTCTTCGTCGCTTACGCTCCTGCGGGGTCTCACCTATTCCGCTTTTCCCGCAGGAGTCTTCGCCTTGCCCTCCAATCAACAGCTAGAAGCAGTTAAATAGATTAAGCCTGCGTTCACCATAACAATAAAAAGCTCCGAACGATTACTCGTTCGGAGCTTTCTTCAACTAAACTATTTTTGTTCCTGCTTCTTTTTACATTAGTTATTTACAACATCGCTATTTTTTAGCGCATGGACTTGTTCTATTAGCTTCTGAACATATTCTTCGCTGAGTACACCTGTTGCCCCTCGAATAATTTCAGTCGAATAATGATCCGGAGGTGCGACTTCTTTTTCTTTATTTAACACAAAAAAAGTAAGAACATGATCCACCATCTTACCTTCATGCTCGACAGAAATAATAGCAGGACGATAGCCATTATTATCTACGCCTTCTCTGCCATACAGGTACGTAATTGCTTCAGGCGGCACGCGGTACAGTTTGCCTTCAACGACTCCGCCTTCTTCCACCATATCTGCACGTCCTCCGTCATGAATAACGTGGTTATATCGAAGCGTATAGCCTTTAAAAACCGCTCTGCCGAGACAGTCCTGGAAATGCTGATCCACCCCGTGCTTAATAAAACGATCGTTATCCATACATGAACCGTAAGCAAAATACAGCATACCTTCTAATAAATCTTCTTTCCACACGCGCCAGTTTCCGCTCGGGATAAATTCGTGCAGCAGCGAACGATCGCTTGCCACATACACAACGGCTTCAAATTCACCTTGGTCCGTTTCAACCGTTTGCACAACTTTATCATATTCATTATCTTTATGACCTTCATGAATATACCCTTCTAATTCATCAAGAGCCTTCCACATAAGCTGATCGGTCACTTCATATACTTCTCCGTATACACTATGTTCACTGTCAATATCAAGCATAGGATAGCCTTGCTTTGTGTCATATAATTTCCCTTTCGTTTTTGCCTGCTTGGCAATAGGGCGCGCATGATGCAGCAATCCGTGATTACCTTCTCCTTCAAGAAGCGTTCCGTATACAAATAAATAATTGCACATACTCCTTATTCCCCCTCTTTCTCTTCATAAAGCTCTAGCGGTAACCCGTCCGGATCAGCAAAAAAAGTGAATTTTTTTCCCGTTAGTTCATCTACCCTAATAGGTTCCACATCAATCCCTTGCTGCTCTAGTTCACGCTTGGAATCCTCTACGCTTTCAACGGCAAAAGCTAAATGGCGTAAACCGCACGCTTCAGGTCTTGAAGGACGCTGTGACGGATTTGGAAACGAGAACAACTCAATTTGATAGCCAGGAGCTACTTCTAAATCTAGTTTATATGAATCTCTTTCTTTTCTATATGTTTCTTCTATAATCTTGCATCCTAACACATTTACATAAAAAGCTTTTGAACGTTCATAATTACTTCCTATAATGGCTACGTGGTGCATTCGTTTTAAATTCATTTCATTCTCCCATAAAAACCCTTTTCTAATCATCCTACACAAAACGCCGGCAAACATCAAATAATTACGTTATCACCTTTGACTAGAGTGATAAAAGTCACGGACATAGCGCCTTATAACGAGTAACATAACAACGAGGTGAATAACATGATTTCGTTAACATTTAAAGCAAGAATTGACCGAACTCAAAATTTAGATTCGTTAAAAGAAGAAGCTGCTATTATGCACCGTATTGCTGATCAGCTATCTCCAATGAGCCCTGAGTTCATAGATTATACTGAACGTATTCAATATGTGTATGAACGCATGCACATTATCGTACGTCATCCTACTAAAAAACTCGCTTAATATAAGCGAGTTTTTTTATAAAATCTTTGTCAAACTACCTTATTTTGAGATATACTGAATGCTAATAAAAAAATGAAACTTTTTGATCTTACGCGCGTATACTTAATTACGATAGGATAAAAGATAAATAGTTACGCAGATAAAAACCATCACGTGATGGTTGACATAGTTAAAGGAGGTGGTATTCTGATGGGGTTGCGACATACAAAATTGGCGAACTTGCAGAGATGGCACATGTAACGAAACGCACGGTTGACTATTATACCAACATTGGTTTGTTAAAAGCAGAACGCTCTGCTTCTAACTATCGCTTTTATAACGAAGAAGCGCTGAAACGTCTTTACTTAATTGAAAAATTAAAAAGCGAAGGCCGTTCTCTTGAAGAGATCTCTTCTCTATTTTCTATAGAGCAATCCGAGAATAGCCACTCTAAAGACGAATTGGCATCCAAATTTTACGTACTAAACGACAGTTTAAAAGAAGTTGCACCGCTTATGGAAAAGCTGAATGAAGAAGATCGAAAAGTAATGATGAATCGGCTCTCACCAGAAAGCGTCACTCTTTTGCACTCTTTACTGCTGCTGCTGTCGTAAATTTATTATTTACAGGAGGTGTTTACTTACTTTATAGCATTATAAAGTAAGTATATTCATTGATAACCATTAACTTAATTATTTTTGCGATTTTAATTGTACTCACTGCTTTTTTCGTTGCTTCAGAGTTTGCAATTGTGAAGCTTCGTAGTTCACGGGTAGATCAACTTGTTGCTGAAGGAAAAAAAGGAGCGAATGCGGTTAAAACCGTGACGACACACTTAGATGAGTATTTATCTGCGTGTCAGCTTGGTATTACGATTACTGCTTTAGGACTCGGTTGGTTGGGAGAACCGACTGTTGCGAAGATTGTAGAACCCCTGTTTGAAAAAATGGGTGTTGCTGCATCTTTAACACATATTCTTTCATTCATTATCGCATTTGCGCTTGTAACGTTTGTTCACGTAGTCGTTGGTGAATTAGCGCCAAAAACATTTGCGATTCAAAAAGCTGAAACAGTTACGTTATTGTTTGCTCGTCCGTTAATTTTATTCTATAAAATTATGTTCCCCTTCATTTGGTTACTAAATGGTTCTGCCCGTTTATTAACTGGAATGTTTGGATTAAAGCCAGCTTCAGAGCATGAGCTTGCGCACAGTGAAGAAGAGCTGCGCATTATTTTATCAGAAAGTTTTAAAGGCGGGGAAATTAACCAGTCTGAATATAAGTACGTGAACAACATTTTCGAATTCGATAACCGTGTTGCTCGCGAAATCATGGTACCAAGAACAGAAATTTCAGCTGTTTCTGAAGACGACAGCATTGAAGATTTCTTAAAGCTTGCTGTAGAAGATCGCTACACTCGCTACCCTGTTACCGTTGACGGAGACAAAGATAACATTATCGGCTTAGTCAACGTCAAAGAGATTCTAAACGATGTCGTAATTAACGATGCGTTAAAAAAGCAAAGCGTGAAGCTTTATATGAATCCTATTATTCAAGTAATTGAAACCGTAGCGATTCAAGATCTATTGCGCTCGATGCAAAAGAAACGTACGCATATGGCTGTGTTGATTGACGAGTACGGCGGTACGGCTGGTATCGTTACCGTTGAAGATATTTTAGAAGAAATCGTTGGAGAAATTCGAGATGAGTTTGATACAGATGAAAAGCCGCTTGTTCAAAAAATCAGCGATCAGCACTTTGTCTTTAACTCAAAAGTACTGCTTGAAGAAGTTAACGAAGTCCTTCATATCGAAATTGAAAACGACGATATCGATACAATTGGCGGCTGGATGCTAATGCAAAATATCGATATCCAGGAAAGCGAATCGTTCAAACTTTTCGGATACGAGTTTATTGCAAAAGAAATGGACGGTCACCAAATGAAAGAAGTAGAAGTACGTGCCCTTCCTGAAGAAGAACGCGTGCAGCCTGAAAGTCATTCACCAGAACAAGAAGTTACACAAGCATAATAGAAAGAGCCGCTTCTTCAGGAAGCGGCTCTTTTTTTTATTATTACTTTAATCATGCAGCAGCTTATACACAACGTTCTCTTCTGCCTCTTTCCCAGTCTTTTCCTTCGCTTGGTCCATCGTGCCGACAAATTCCAGCTTTCCTTCCTTTAAGACAGCAAACCGATGACACACGTCTAAGATTTCATTCAAATCATGGGTGATATAGATAATCGTCTTTCCTTTTGCCGCCAGCTGTTTAATATAACGAATGATCTCGAGCTTGGACTGCAAATCAATTCCGACTGTCGGCTCGTCCATTAACAATACGGACGGTTCATGAATAAGTGAAACGGCTATATTTAGTTTTCGCTTCATGCCTCCTGATAAATTTTTCACTTTTTCCTTCCATCTTCCTTCGAGCTGTACAGCTGAGCAAAGAGACTGAAGCTGTTCATTGGAAACAGAGCGTGAAGTCATTTTGCTCCACATCTTCATGTTTTCTTTTACGCTAAGGTCTTCCCACAGCGCTATGTCTTGTGGAACGTAGCCAATGACTTCTCGAATTGCTTTTTGATTTTTCTTAAGCGATAAGCCTCCAATCGTGACATTCCCGCTTGAAGGAGCCGTAATGGTAGATAAAATAGACAGAAGCGTCGACTTACCAGCGCCGTTTGGTCCTAAAAGACCAATGACTTCTCCACTTTCTACGTTCAGGGTAACATTTGCTAACGACCGTTTTTTTCCGTATGTTTTGCTAACATTGTTAATTTCAATCATTTCATGCTCCTCACATTCCACACTATTTTAAACGCGCACAAACATATACATGCAATGGAAACAGCTAGCTCTTTCCAAATGAACGTAAGCGGCAGTGCATGCTGATACAGAAGCAGATGCTGCGGAAGCCACTGACTTATTCTTTCAATCGTTGCAGAAAGCTCTCCTACCGGGAAAAAGCTCCCTCCTATTATACTGAGTCCTGTGACCATGACAACGCTGATCATATAATAAGATCCAACTCGCTGGCTTTCACTTGCAAGCCACGTGCTAAAAGCAACGCACACAATCACATAGATACACATATACAGCAGCACACCGTAAGACTCTACTCCATAAAGCCATTTAAATAGAGCAAAGCTTATGAGAGCTTGAAGCACGTATAGCACAGCATAAGCAGTGCTGACGCTTCGAATATAACCGTAAAGTCCTTTTTGCATCGTTTTCATTCGTTTGAAAAGGTGCCTCCGCTCTTTAATCATCCAATCTGATGTGAGGCAGCAAAGTAAAAGCGTAAAGAATCCCCATAGCGGCACGTATCCGGTCACTTGAGCGCTCCCTTGCTTCGTATGCTTCGTTCCTTGCGCCTCGTAATCAATTGTCATCAGCGGCTTTGGCTTCCACTGGTTATCGGTATAACGATACGCTTCTTTCCATAAATCCGGTCCTGCATGAATGTTATAAACTTTATATAAAAAACGCACTTCATTTGCCGCTTTAATATTTGTCGTTAACCTTGTCACTTCACTCGCCACGACTTCTCGAACCGCTTCTGTGGCAACGGAAGAAGGCAGCGTGAGCAAATCAATGACTCCTTGATAATTCCCCGCTTCTACTTCTTGTTGAAATCCGTTAGGAAACATAAAAATGCTGTCAATTTTATTTTTGGCCAGCTGCTTTCTCGCTTGTTCTTCGTTCAGAGAAAGAAACTGAATTTCTGTTGTTTTCTGTAGTCGATTGATCACTTGTTTAGACATTTGGCTGTGATCTTGATCGACAAGAGCAACAGGTATTTTTGAATCACTTTGTACTTTTGCTAAAAACGAGCTGCTAATAATCGTTCCTATTAAAGGTAAAAAGAAAATCATGATAACAAGCATAGGGCGCTTCAGCAGCTGCTTTATTTTTTCACTGATCATTTTCTCCACCGCCTTTGCAGCGTCATCACGTAGAAAACAGCAATAACAAAACTTCCCGCTGCCGTAATGAGAATAGGCTTAAGGTAAAGAAAAGCTTCGTTTGTGTTATATCCATCAAATTCATAAAATAACAGCTCCAAGACTCTGGTGTTGAGTGACCATTTTTGAAAACCACTCGCCCAGTCCGGTAAATAGACGACCGGCACAACATGTCCACTTAAAATCGCACTCAGCAAAATAAACAGCAAACCAGCTATTTGATAAGCTTTTTGTGATAAAAAAAGAACCCGAAGCAGTAAAAACAAACATAAAAAAGCAAACAAGCTTCCGCTTACCCCTAAAAAAAGCTCTCCGTACGTACCGGTTACAGGCAGTTTGAGTCCTTTAAGGAGACTTCCTAACAAAACGACAGAGGCCGGTAGCAAAAGAACATACAGAGCCGTCAGCTGTGCTAAATAAATGTGGACAAACGATACACCTCTTGTTTTCATTCGAGCCAGCACGGGAGAAGTCTGCGTTTCACTAGCAAGCAGCCATCCGCCGTAGCTCCAAATCATAAGCAGCAAAGCAGCAAAAGACAGGACATAATATTGCTTCATATCCTGCTGAAAGAAACTCGTTTCTATTTGTTCATCAAATAAACTTCCTCGATCTAACACATGAAGCCCAAACGTCACCAAGCTCTTCTTAAACTCTGCGCGTCTATTTTCATCGGAAACATTTTCTTTTTCTAAAAAGGCTTCAACCGTATTAATACCGCTTTGAGCAGCTGATGTGTAGTCGGCTGCACTTTCCATCACATAGCGAAACAGCTGTGACTGAAGCGGCTTATTGCTATTCCCAATGACGTGTAAAGGCTGATTTTTCCCATGAGCAATATCGTGACTAAAACCTTTTGGCAGCGTCACAATGGCTGCCACTTTATTTTGCTGCAGCAGCTGTTTAGCTTTCTGTTCATTCGTGTAAAGAGGCTTCATGATCTTGCGAAGCTTACCTTCAGTCAGCTGTTCGATGACGTACTTCGTTTGTGCAGTGTCATCTTTATCCACAATTGCCACGGGGAACCGATTTACTCTCTCCTCACCTTGCATGGTCTGACTAATAATGATCCCTGCTCCAAGTAAAAACAGAGCAGGGATCATTATTAGCAGTATGAGAGATTTTATATTTTTCAATAGAACTTTACATGTAAAAAGAGTCAAAGAGAAATATATCTTCATCTGCTTTGCACCTTTTAGTAACCAGCGGTTCCCATATTCATCATGAGACCTTGAACATTTTTAGCGAAATTTTCTTGAATCGACAGCATATCTTCAGGCGTTACATCTTTTACATTTGTTGCATTAGACGCATCAAGCTCTGGAATAGCTGCTGATTTTTTTAATTGAGAAGCAGAGTCAATTTTTAACGTAACGTTTGCCGGATCTGCTTTTGGTCCTATTTTTGTACGAATATCAAACGAATAATCTGCTTTTCCTTTTGAAGCACTTATTGCTTGATTCTGCTTTACTTCCCCGTTTACTACTAGATCTTCTTGATCACCTAAGTCTAAAGAGAAAGTACGGTCAGCCGTTTGTTTCGCATCGGTTTTACCATTGATTACCGAATCCATTTTAAACGTCATATTCGTGTCTTCATCTTTTGAATCTTTTGTTAACAAATGAATAGACATGTTTTCTTTTCGTTTTTCACTTTCCGTTGTTACGTTATTTTTCATATCAAACGTAAACGCATCATCGGTAGTGCTATCCGCTAAAACTGCTTTAAACTGCTTAGCCGTTTTGTTATCTTCATACGGAATATTTTTAGTTACTACGTTAAGTTTGCCTTTATCGTTAGAAGCATTTTTTACGCCCATGTTCATATCTCGAGCTACCACAACATCATCTTGAACGTACACAGTTGATTTAACACCGCCAGGGTAAGTCGTATCTTTTGCTTCTTTTTGGAAGTCTTGAAGACTTTCTTTTACTGATTTTTTCAATTCTTTTGGATCTGCCATATCTTTTAATTCTGGATTCGTTGCTGCCGAAGATTTAAACAGCTTAGATACGTGATTTGCATAGATGGTATGAAGCTTGTCATCTTTTGCTACTTTCGCAATAAGCTTATCCATAAATTGTTTTGTTTCTTTATCAGACATGTTAAGCGTCACGCTTGTTAACTGAAGCGTTTTGCCATTTGTTTTATAATCCACATTTTTTTCTTTTGTAAAATAATCGCTGTCTAACTCATCATAAATGAACGTTCCGTACTCTTTTGCAATGTAGGTCTTTTCTTTTTCCGTTAACTTTAAGTCTTCTAAACTCACGTTGCTTGTGTTAATATCAAGCGTTTCAGGACCAGAATAAGAAGGATCGAACGTACGCGCTACCTGTCCATATTCGTCTAAGTTTAAATAGAAATATTCATTTGCTAGAATCGGGGCTTTAAAGCCTATTCTTTCTTTCGTTTGAAAGCCTTCTAGGTCAAGCGCTTTTGAACCGCCGATATTAAGAGCCAGTGAACCGTATCCTTCACTTTTTTTCGGATCTTGTTCCACTTTAATTTTAATTTCAGCTTTACTGATAAGATCTTGAATCATTTTAAAGCTTGGATCATACGAAAGTGAATCCATGTTAAAGCCGCCTTTGATAGTAGCATTTGTAGCAGAAGGCTGCTTCATCGCTTTTTCCTGATAAGCCATCGTTTCACTGTACTTTGTTTCTAATTCATCAGCTGCTTTTTGATACGTATTTACTTCAGAAATTAAGTATAATTGCTTAGGAGATTTTTTAAATACCGTAGCAAATGTAATTGCTCCTCCAATAATCACAATTAAAGCTGCTAAAATGATAATCCATTTAGCCGGTGCTTTTTTGGGAGCGGGCGCTGTTTCTAGCGAAGCCGCTGTTTCGTCTGTTGTTCTGTTTTGATCTTTCTCACTCATCTACACCAGAACCTCCTATGTATTTTGTTAGTCACTTTGTACATGATAAGGAATGGTTTCCATAAATTCTACTACTTCGACAAAATAAGACAATAATTAGTCCGATAAACCGATGTCTTTCGGTGCAATATCGTGTGCAAAGCACTCTACTTAAGTACCCAATATATTGAAAATAAAACCAATTATTCAAAACTATCTCAATAACTATTAAAATAGGTAAATGACTTAACTTCTTATTTTATTACAATATATTCCTATTTTTAAGCATTTACACCTAAGAATTACGAATCGGTACTTTTCTATAGTCGATCTCTTTTTCCTTTAATCACATACAGGTGATATCTATGTACGCCTTTATGAAAAGATGATAAAAAAGCAGCGTTTTGTTCTGGTTCGAAAGGGAAATAATATAAGAAAGCTTTTTTCTTGCCGGTGATATAAAAATCGAGTAAAGTATTGCTAAATACATTTTACACAATTTAATTTGAGGATAGAAAAAGGAGGATATCATTATGAATATACGCGTCACTCCTTCTGCAAAAGAAGCGTTGCGGAACGTAGAACAAAATCAAATGATTCAGCTTTCTTTTGATCGAGGAAGCTGCGATATTGTTAATACAATTTATGAAATGAAGATCATCTCAAAGCGCAGCCTTCAACCCTATGAAAAAGTTGTAACGGTTGAAGACTTAGAATTTATTGTTGATGACGACATGGAAGAAGTGTACGACAATGAGCTGGTAATTGATCACGCAGCAGGTGCTTTTATCTTCAAAAATCACAACCAAATTTTTAATAACCGCGTAGGATTGCGCTATATCAATTCATAGAAAAAAGCAGGGAGCTAACTCCCTGCTTTTTTTCTTGCATATGTTAGGAAACTCGCTTCTATCGATTGACCTTTAAGCGCTCTTGGATAAATAACAACACGTTCACAAGGCTGTTTTCTTCATATACATTCACCTGCTGACGCTTAAATTCTCCTTGTTCATGGTAGTAAATAATATCTCCCGTCCCTTTGTCTTCATTCATATGTAAATGAAAACTAAGCGGCGTTGCCAAAATAGATCCGTCTTCATCTCGCTGAAGAATTTGACAAAGCGTTTGATTTCCTTGTTTTTCAGATAAAAAGTCATAGCCAAATTGACGTGCTAACTTTTCCACTTGTGCAGCAATAAGAGCTGTAATCTGTTGATTGTCTTTCATAAGCAGTATTTCTCCTTACTTCATCTCATTAGGGTTTTCTTCTTAGTATACTATACCTTAAACTTCTGGAGCTAACGACTTAACCTGTGCAAATCATGACCACATGTCCATCCGGATCTTTTATGGTAAAAAACGAAAAATCTTCAAAAGAAGTAATCGGAGAATCAATCGTATAGTGCAGCCCTTTAACAAATTCATATGCTTCTTTAATATCTTCAGTATGAAAATTAAAAATTGGATGGAGACTAACCGCTATTTGTTTTTCTTTTCCTTCAGGACCTGCGTCTAGCGTTAATCCTGTTTCTCCATCAATTTTAAGATTATAAACCGGGTTCTTAACTTCGCTCATCTTGTATTCTTGATTCAATAACTCGCTATACCATTTTACCGAAGTTTTTAAATGAGCTACGTGAATAAATACCGTATTCATTTTATTGAAAACGGGACTCGGCATTTTTAATCCTCCTTTTTATTTTCGGTTCATTCTATACCATTATCCACGCATCATTTTATACCTGCTATTCCCTTAACTTTTGCTCATATATACAAAAAAGCTTGCGAATACTATTCACAAGCTTTTTCTTCATGAAAAATATGTATGCTGTACAACTACAATCACAACCGCAATTAAAATCGAAGGCAGTAAATTCGCAACTTTAATTTTAATAATTTCTAATAAATTAATCCCAATTGCTAAAATTAATACGCCGCCTACTCCCGTGACTTCGGCAATGATACTATTCATTAAATCTTGTGGCACAATCGCATTAATTTGCGTGGCAAATAACGCAATGATGCCTTCGTATAGAAACACGGGCACAGCTGAGAAAATGACGCCTATTCCAAGCGTAGTCGTTAATAATAATGAGATAAACCCATCCATCACCGCTTTTGTAAACAATACGCTGTGATCGCCGCGTATTCCGCTGTCTAATGCCCCGACAATCGCCATCGCTCCAATAACAAAAATTAACGTCCCTGTTACAAAGCCCTGTGAAATACTGAATGTTTGCTTGTCATTTTGCTGTGATTGAAATTTTCGTTCAATCATATTGCCTAAAAGGTTTAGCTTTTCATCTAAATCAATGAACTCACCAATAACCGCTCCAATGGCTAAGCTCAAAATTACAATTAAAAACTGATGACTTTTAAAACCCATTTGCAGACCGAGCGTGATAACCGATAAACCCATCACTTGCATCACCGTCACGCTTACCTTTTCAGGGATGCGGTGAGCAAGCTTGCCCATTAATGTTCCTACAACAATCGCTAATCCATTCACTAATGCTCCTATAATAAACATGTTGTCACTTTTACTGCAAATAATACCGCTTCTTTTTTCATTTGCTCTACTTCCTCTCTGCTCCGCACTAGCTGTATCAAACACACTAAATTTTAACACAAAATTCTCGCAATTATGAAGAAAAGAAAAAAGATCCGAATGATGAATCATTCGGATCTTTAACTAAAACACGTTTGTTCCAGCCTCTTTTGATTAAAATGTAATAACGTCTTTTGTGCCTTGCTTTTGGTAGCCTGTTTTTAACAGCTTCACTTCTTTATCTGCTGGCAAATTGGTAAATACAACTGGTGTCACAATAGACGGTGCATGCTTTTTAACATAGTCTACATTCACTTGTAAAAGCGGCGTCCCTTGTTGAACACTGTCCCCTTCTTGAACAAGCGCTTCGAATCCTTCTCCTTTTAAATTCACCGTATCTAATCCAACGTGAATCAGGATTTCAATTCCTTCTGCTGTTTTTAATCCAATCGCATGTTTTGTTGGGAATACGGTCATGACTTCACCGTTAATCGGTGATACGAGCGTTCCTTCAATCGGTTCAATCGCAAAGCCGTCGCCCATCATTTTTTGTGAAAACACTTGATCTTCTACTTCACTAAGCGGCTTTACAACGCCTTCAAACGGTAACACAAACTCTGTGTGTGCGTCTGCTTGGACAGCCTGTTGTTCAACAGGTGCAGCGGTTGACGCTGTGCCGTATTTAACTAATTGATTCATTGCGTCTGCAACAAACTCTACTTCTGTTCCGACAATGACTTGAACATTTGTTTTGCTGAGCTTCATAATTCCTCTCGCTCCGTGGCGCTTTAAGGCAGCTTCATTAATATTGCCGGCATCAGCTACTTGTAAGCGAAGACGAGTCGCACAGTTATCAATCACGGTTAAGTTTTCTTTTCCGCCTAAATCTTCAATAAAATACGATGCCATATCCACATATTTATCGCCTGTTGCTACAACCGTTTCGTTTGATGTGTCTACTTCTTCATCATCTTCACGTCCCGGTGTTTTTAAATTTAACGCTTTAATCAGCGTGTAGAAAATGACAAAGTAAATCACTGCATATACAATTCCAATTCCTGCTAACAGCAGCGGTTTTTGTGAAATTCCGTAGTTTAAGAAGAAGTCAATGGCACCTGCTGAAAATCCAAATCCAGCGTGAATGCCAAGAGCAACGGCTAAAGCCATCGATATTCCCGTTAAAACGGCATGAATAACGTATAATAGCGGTGCTACGAACATAAATAGAAATTCAATTGGTTCTGTAATTCCTGTTAAAAAAGAAGTAACAGCAAGCCCGATTAACATACCGCTGACTTGTTTGCGCTTTTCTTTTTTAGCTGCTGCAACCATCGCAAGCGCAGCTGCCGGTAAACCAAACATCATAACCGGGAAGAATCCAGACATGAATGTTCCTGCCGTTGGATCTCCTTTAAAGAAGCGATTCAAGTCTCCCGTTACGCCGTGATAGTCTCCGAATACAAACCAAACTAAGCTGTTTAACACGTGATGCAGTCCAATTGGAATTAATAGACGGTTTAAAAATCCGTATATACCTGCACCAAGCGCTCCTGCTCCTGTAATCCACGTTCCTAAGTTGTTAATTTGATCTTGAATTGGCGGCCAGATAACCCCGAAGATTCCTGCAAGCGCAAGCATAACGACTGACGTAATAATCGGTACAAACCGCTTTCCTGCAAAGAAGCCGAGCCACTCGGGCAGCTTAATCGCTGAGAAACGATTGTATAGTAAACCGGCCGTTACCCCTGAGACAATCCCGCCGAGTACACCCATGTTAATATCTTTATCAATAGCTACAGTTCCTTTTGTTAACACAAAATAACCAACGACTCCGGCAAGTGCTGCTGCGCCGCTTCCATCTTTTGAAAGCCCTACAGCAATTCCGAGTGCAAACAGTAGTGCTAAATTCGCAAAAATCGCATCTCCGGCTTGAGCCATAAATGGAATATCTAATAAGTCCTTTTGACCCAAACGAAGAAGCAATGCCGCAGCAGGTAATACTGCGATTGGCAGCATAAGCGATTTACCAATACGTTGTAAAAAATTCAGCATGTTTCTATCCCCTTTGTATAACGTATTTAACCCGATGTTACGAGCAAGGATTTTCGTAACAATATTTATCGGATGACAAGTTACCGCATTCATCCCGGCCTATGATTACATCATCAGCTGAAATGAAGGCGGTTTTATTGCATGGACTCATACTAGCACATAAAATATATAGTTGTCTATACCAATTTTCTTTTTAAAAACCTCTCTACATCAATGTTAAAAGCCCTTACAAAACTTTCTAGTTCACAAAAAAGAATCAACTGGTCTAGACAACTATTCCAAAAAGCGTTACACTTAAATCAATACAACGAGCAAAGGAGTGTATGTATGGATACACATTCATCCATCATTATTTATAATGTAACCGTTTATAGTGAAAATCAGACATTAAAAAACGGGTATATTAAACTAACGAACAAGAAAATTACTGAAATCGGAGAGATACATCAATACGTACGTCAGTCGAATGATCATGTGATTGAGCTTTCTCCTTCCTATAAAGTGATTCCTGGTGCCATTGATGTGCATATTCATGGCGTTAACAATGCCGATGCGATGGACGGTACAGCAGAAGCATTAAAAACAATGGCACGCACGCTCCCAAAAGAAGGTACAACAAGCTTTTTGGCAACTACTATGACGCAATCGAATGAAGCGGTTGAAAAAGCGCTTCGCAACGCGGGCGCTTATATCGAAGAGCAAACAAATGCGGATGCTGAAGTAGTAGGTATTCATTTAGAAGGTCCGTTTATTTCACCAAAACGTGCGGGTGCACAGCCCCCTACTCACATTCAAGATCCGAATGTGTTATTGTTTCAAGAGTGGCAAAAAGCAGCCGGAGGACATATTAAACTTGTTACATTAGCTCCGGAGCAACCAAACGGCTTAGCGCTTACTTCTTATTTAAAAGAAACAAACGTCGTCGCTTCTATTGGCCATTCCGACAGCACATATGATCAAGTTGGTGAAGCCATCGAAGCAGGAGCGTCTCATATTACGCATTTATACAACGGCATGCGCGGTCTTCACCATAGAGAGCCGGGCGTATTAGGCGCCGCTTATTTGAGAGATGAATTATTTGTAGAGCTGATTACAGACGGCATCCACTGCCGACCTGAAATGGTCAAGCTTGCGTACGATCAAATCACAAGTGAACGCATGATTCTTATCACGGATTCTCTTCGTGCCAAATGGCTAAAAAACGGTACGTATGATTTAGGAGGACAGCCTGTTCACGTAAACGACACAACCGCTACCCTTGCAGACGGAACATTAGCAGGAAGCATCTTAAAGATGAACGATGCGATTAAAAACACGATGAGCTTTACGAACTGTTCATTGGAAGAAATCGTAAAAATGACTGCTGAAAACCCAGCAAAACAGCTTAATCTGTTCGATACAAAAGGAAGCATCAAAATTGGAAAAGATGCGGATATCGTGGTGTTAAATGAAAACTTAGATGTTGAAATGACATTTTGCCGAGGCACACTGAGCTTTAAAAAGGAGGACTAACAATGAATATCATCCAAGTGAAAAATTACAGTGAAATGAGCGCAAAAGCAGCTGATATGCTGATTAGCAAACTTCATAAAAAACCAAATATGAATCTGGGACTTGCAACGGGAGGCACGCCGAAAGGATTATATGATCGTTTAATTCAAGATCATAAGGAGCACGGCACGTCTTACAAACACGTTACTTCATTTAACTTAGATGAATATGTCGGAATGAAGCCGCAAGATCCAAACAGCTATCACTACTATATGGCAGATGCGTTATTTAATCATATTGATATTGACGTAAGCAACACGCACGTTCCTAACGGCCTAGCTGATACGCCTGAAGAAGAATGCCGCCGCTACGATGAAATGATTCAAAATCACGGAGGCATTGACCTTCAGATTCTTGGAATCGGCCAAAACGGACATATTGGCTTTAACGAACCTGGTACGTCATTCAACTCCCCTACTCATATTGTGACGTTAGAAGAGTCAACGCGAAAAGCGAATGCGCGCTACTTTAATTCTCTTGACGAAGTGCCTACTCAGGCTATTACAATGGGAATTGAATCGATTATGAAAAGTAAAGAAATTTTACTGCTTATCTCCGGGGAAGCCAAAGCAGAAGCGATGTATCAGCTGCTTAACGGAGAAATCACAGAAGACTTTCCTGCTTCTATTTTAAAGAAGCATCACTGTGTTACAATTATTGCGGACCAAGAAGCTTTAGCTAAAGTGAGCCTTTGAAAGAATAGTCAAGTAGGCTGTTCCGACTATAATCAATCCGTCTTTATGAAAGAAAGGTGTCTGGCTATTAGTTAGAGTATATATAGATAACATACCTCCTCGTCTTTTTTAGATGAGGAGGTTTACATAAAGGAGAGAACTTAAGTGATTGATAAAAGCTCACCTCTTCCGATTTATTATCAAATTGAAGAACAGTTGAAAAAACAAATTGAAAACGGAGAGTTAAAACCAAATGATTCGCTTCCTTCTGAACGAGAGTTTGCAGAACGATTTGAAATCAGCAGAATGACCGTTCGCCAAGCGATTAACAATTTAGTAAACGACGGTTATTTATACCGTCAAAAAGGCCGGGGCACCTTTGTGTCTGAAAAAAAACTGGAGCAGCAGCTCGTTGGATTAACGAGTTTTACAGAAGATATGAAAGCGCGCGGAATGGTGCCAAGCAGTAAGCTGCTGAGCTTTGAAATTATTGCGGCTTCAGAAAAAATTGCCGAGCAGCTGCAAATTTCTCTTCATGCACCTGTTTATGAAATTAAGCGTATTCGTTTAGCTGACGACGTGCCAATGGCGCTTGAAAGCGTGTATGTATCCGCTAACTTAGTCAAAGGCTTAACAGAATCCATTGTTAATGACTCGCTCTATCGCTATATTGAAGAAGAGCTCGGGCTGAAAATCGGCGAAGCCAATCAAACGTTAGAATCCATTTTAGCTTCTGAAACCGAAGTGAAGCATCTTGGAATCAGCTCATATTCACCCGTTCTATTGATTCAAAGAAATACGTATTTGCAAGACGGCACGCCGCTTGAAGTGGTGAAATCTTCGTACCGAGCAGACCGCTATAAGTTTACGATTAATATGACACGATCTTAACTAAGGAGTTTTTTTATGTCTAGTTTATATCTACAGGAACTAACAAAACTGCTTGCCAAAGTGGAGACGTATGAACAGCAGGCAATAGAATCCGCAGCCGAGAAAATCTCACAGCAATTAGCTTCTCATCACCTCATTCATTTATTTGGGTGCGGTCATTCTCATATTTTAACGGAAGAAGTGTTTTACCGTTCCGGAGGGCTTGCGCCGATTCACCCTATTTTTGTAGAAGAACTGATGCTTCATAAAGGAGCTTCGCGCTCTTCGCAGCTAGAGCGTAAAAACGACTATGCCTCTACCTTTATGGAAAAAGAAGATATCGTACCAGGCGATATCATGATTGTAATTTCTACGTCGGGCGTAAATCCCGTTCCGGTTGATGTGGCCTTAATTGCAAAAGAAAAAGGCGCCTTTGTTATCGGGCTTACCTCTCCTTCTTATGCCACGAGCCGGGCTTCGCGACATAAAAGCGGAAAATACCTTCATGATGTCGTAGATCTTGTTATTAATAATCATATTCCAAAAGGAGACGTTCTTCTTCATCAGCAAGACATTTCTTTTGCTTCTGGTTCCACTGTAATTGGAGGCGCTATCTTAAACGATATTCTATCTAGAACTATTCAAAAACTGCTCAGCCGCGGCATTACGCCTCCTGTCTTTTTAAGCGGAAACATGGAAGGTTCAGATGAACATAACCAGCGGTTGATTGATGCTTACAAAGGAAGAATTACTGCCCTATAACAGCCCCTGCGGCTGTTTTTTTGCACAAAAAAAAGATGCTTGAAAGCACCTCATCAAAGCCGGACTGTAAGATTTGGACTAGATCTCCTCTTTATCAGTAGAAGTCTTGTTCACAGCACCATAACCTACTTATCCGACATAATTACTATGTTTAACATAAGTATACTCTTTTATACCTTAGGTGTCAAATAAGTTATAAGAAATTTCGTAGTGCATTCATTTGAAGATTTTTTTACGGTAATGTTCCAGCTGGCTTTTAGCTTCTTTCATAATTGTTGTATGTATGATTTCATCCGTGATGGTAAAATAATTTACTATACTTAACTTATAGATTTTACATATAAATTTCCGCCAAAATTTTGTATACGATTTCGTGCCGCATCTTACAAAAAAGAAGCTGCATCAAAACTGATGCAGCTTCTTCCCTTCATATCATGCTAATTATTTCATGTTCATTTGCCCTTGTGAGGCCCTTTCGCTACGTATATCGGTTCATAACGAGAGTGCCAATTGTCAGATCAGAATATCTGCTTTTCATATGAGGTAATACGTTTGCTGAAGTTGCTGTTAAGTATTCCAAAACGAAACCAGTCCCTTCATGAAGCTAAGTATTTACCTTTCACAGTAGCCTTAGAAAAATTTCTATCGGCTCTGTACTATTTGTATACCACGTTTCAATTGAACTAAACTAAAAAATTCATTTTAATCAAAAAATTCTTACTACGGAGATACAATCATTAATAGCGAATTACAAATGGAGCTTTAATCCTTCATGAGAAGCTGTGAATCCAAGCTTTTGATAAAAACGCAAAGCCTCTGACCGTTCCTTGTCAGTTGTTAATTGTATCAACTGACAATTACGTTCTTTCGCTCGTTGAATCGCCCATGTAATCAGCTGATATCCAACCCCTTTTCCGCGCTCTGACGAAGCGGTTCGGACTCCTTCAATCGTTGCTCTCCACGCGCCTTGTCGTACAATGTGGGGCGTAAAGGTTATTTGTTGAACACCTATTACTTCACTATCTTTACATGCGACAATCAGTTCATTGTTTGGATCCGCATCAATTGCCTGAAATGCTTGAACATAACAGGCTGGAAGCGGTGATTCGTAGCGCTCTCGTTTGCTTCCAAGCATATCATCAGCAAGCATTCCAACAATTTGATCTAAATCTTCCCGCACTGCTTCTCTAAAGGTTATTTCTCCCATTTCACACAGCACCTTTCCCGTGTCTATTTATGATATTAAAAAGAACACTGACGAACAAGCCCAAAACAGATGCCAAGAACAAAGCAGCCGCTAAAGCACCAAGCCCCATTCCTTCAAAGCCGCCAACTCCAAATATGCTATATAGAAATAGAAATATGCTTATTAGCATGCTGCTAAGTGAAATTCCGTACTGCACAGGTGAGTTCCTTCTATATTCCTTCTATAGAAGAAATACGACGCACCCAAAAGCAAAACAAAGAAAGCACCCATTAATCCAAATAAAGAAATCATTTACATCCTCCGCCTTCTTTTTAAAAAAGGAATTTATATCCATTATATACTATTATTTTTATTTATTCTATCTATATTAATAGCCCTGCAGCCACAACTAAATAGACATGACCAAAACGGCCATGTCTATTTTTCTACTATATTAAAAAGAAAGTTCTTTGAACCAAAAAGAATAAGGGGCTAAGCAAGCTTCATCAATTTCATTCATACGTTTTTTGCATCGCTGCAGCACCTCAGCAGGAATGTGTCTCTCTAAGTATGCAGATTCTCCGTTAGCTTGAATCGTTTTTTCTACTAGCTCTTCAAACACATCTAAGCATGCTAAAAACTGCGGAAAAGTTGTATTCACGAAACGCTCGCAGTCATCGTTGGACGTATCGAGCAGCACAACCGAACCGTTTTTTTGATGAAGACAAATTGGATCTCCAGCGCCTGTTGTTCCTAAAAACCAATAGTGCTGGTAGCGAGATGATAACTCAAATGTTTCGCATAATGTTGTTAACTTTCCTTTGGATGAAACGAACTCTAGAAATGGTGAAGCTTCTTTGGGCAATCCTTTTTCTGTTAGCAACTTCTTTGTCTCTTTATCAATATCAAGGGGTGCAAGCTGTTCGGCATCAAACTTCATTCGTTTTTCCTGTCGTTGCATCACATTTGACAACTTCTTTCACTCCTTTTCACCATTTGCTCTTTCTTTGCTTTTGTTTATTATAAAAGAAATCCAGCTCGTATTATATGCTACAAATGAACTTAATTAGACTGAAATTTTTTCCAATCTTTATTTATATAGCCCGATTTCCTCTTTATAAACACAGGTAAAAAGAAACCGATCAGATTTTCTCCAGTGAATTCTGCTTTGAAAAATAATTCTCATTCCCTTCTTCCCTTTTCAGCGTACTCTCGCCTCTTATAAAAAGGCTCAATCTTTATTATTCCAATTTTTTCTACTTTTTGCAACTAGGACTTATCTCACCATTTCTTATGCGAGATTAATAACTTGACAAAATACTAAAATAAGCAACAGTAATTATTTACAATTTTTTAAACTTTATGGTTTAATAGGTATGTAATTCCTGTTTTTTACTATATTTTTTTGGAGGTTTAACATGAAAAAAGGGTCAATTTATCGTTTTATTGCTTTTGCTTTAATGTTCACCTTGTGTTTTAGCCAATTAGGCTTACTGAAAACACAAGCGGCAGGCAATCCGCCTGCTAATGAAAAAACATTAAGCATTGGTAAAGCAGCAAAAGGAACATTTACAGAACCAGAACAAACACATTGGTACAAAATTAATCCTTCTAAGCAAGAGGTAGCAAAATTTTCACACTACCGAATTAAGCTTCAAAGTGATGATGAAGTAAACATCACGGTTTACTCTAGTCTTGAAAATGCCAAAAACAACGTGGCATTTGACCGTTATATGGGATACTCCTACAAAGATGAGCCTGCTCAGCTTGATTTTCCAATCGCTTGGACTGGCCCTTATTATGTGAAAGTTGAGTATTACGGAAGCGAAGACGACATGATTGAAGAAGATGCGGAAGATGGTTCAGCTTCTCCAGAACCACAGCCGGAAGAAAAAACAGAAGTTCCATATACAATCAGCTATGAAGGCGCTTCACTTCCTCCTTCTCAAATGATGGAAGAAGAATGCCCGGCTGAATTAAGTACAAGCCAAAAAGAAAACGGAAAAGGTATTTTAAAAGATTTGCGTACGATTCGCGACGCTGTGCTTTCAAAAACAGCAAGCGGAAAAGACCTTTCTTCTCTTTACTACAAAGCCGCTCCGTTTATCAGTTCTAAAATGATTATTGATAAATCGATGCGCGAACAAGTATACAAAGATTTAGTTCAGCTAAAGGGTCTATTTACAGATGTGGCGAAAAACGGCGCATCAAGCACATATATGATTACAAGTGCTGATCAAAAAGCAATCAATGATTTATACAGCATCGCTTATAAATCCGTTCCGGCTGCTTTAAAGAAAGACTTAGAAAAAGTAGCAGCACAGACAAAATTAAAAGACGTAACGGACTTAAACGTATCGTCTGTATTAGTAAGAGCTAAGTTAGTCAGCGCAAACAGCGTTTCAACAAAAGCTGAAACTCGCTATATTGTTAAATTAAAAGATGGTGCAAATGCTAAATCATTCAAAACAAAAGCACAGTCAAAATCAGCAAGCATTGAATCTATTAATCCATTAAAACAATCAGCTGCTTCTTTTGATAATATGTTTGTTATTCAATTAGATGACAGCAATGCAAAAAGCTTCAGCACGTCATCTGCTCAAGGTAAAATGACGGCAAAACAAATTCAGGCACTTCCTGAAACTGAATTTATCGAGCCGGTTCAAGAGTACCACGCTCTTTCAATGGATTCACAATATCCGTATCAATGGTCATTAAACAATACGGGTAAAAATGACGGTACGCAACATGCCGATATTCAATACGAATCACTTGAAAAATTACTAAACGGTCAAAAATTAAAAGATACGGTTATTGCCGTTGCCGATACGGGCGTCGATTCATCACTAGCTGATTTAAAAGGCGTGGTGGATACAAAAACAGGCTATAACTACGTGGATCGTTCGTCAAATGCAACAGACGACAACGGACACGGAACTCACGTAGCAGGTATTATCGCAGCCTCTGCAAACAATAACTATTCAATGGCCGGCATTAATTCTCATGCAAAAATTTTACCGGTTAAAATTCTAGACGCATCTGGAAGCGGAGATACAGAACAAATTGCGTACGGTATTAAATACGCGGTTGATCACGGTGCAAAAGTCATTAACTTAAGCCTTGGCGGATCTTACAGCCGCGTGCTTGAATATTCGTTAAAATACGCATACGATCATAACGTAACGGTTGTAGCTGCAAGTGGAAACGACGGTATGGAAGAACTCTCTTACCCTGCTTCATCTGCCTATGCGATTTCAGTAGGCGCATCAAACCGTTTAGATATCGTATCTGACTACTCAAACTACGGAAAAGGATTAGATATTACAGCTCCTGGCTCTGATATTCCAAGTCTTGTTCCAGACGGAAACGTCACTTATTTAAGCGGAACATCAATGGCAACACCTCACGTGGCAGCCGTTGCGGGATTATTGCTATCACAAAACCCAGGCTTAAAGCCAAAAGACGTTGAAAAACGTCTAACGGATACAGCTAAAGATATTAAATTTGATGAAAAAGATGCTCCTGTATACGATGATGAAGAAAGTCCAGCAGAACCCCCTGCTCCAGGCTACGATTACGTATCAGGATGGGGACGTTTAAATGCGTACAGCGCAGTAAGTGCACAGCAGCTGCAAGCGCAGGTAAATACATTTGTCAGCACGCAAAAAATTGTTACAGGTAAAGCTCAAAGCGGTTCAACTGTTAAAGTAATGAACGGCTCAAAAACACTTGGCACAGTTAAAGCTGATGCAAAAAATACGTTCTCTGTGAACATTCCAGCTCAAAAAGCTGATACCGTTTTACAAGTAGTTGTCACAAACGGAAAAGCAAGTACGAGCATTCGTGCAGTTGTTCAAAAAGCACCTGCCAAACCAGCGGTAAAAGCGGTGACGAATAAAGATGAGTATGTAACAGGAACGTCTAAAGCGAATTTTACGGTAAATGTTAAAAACAGCGCTAAGAAAGTGATTGCTTCAGCAAAAGCTGATGCAAAAGGCGCGTTCAAAGTGAAAATTCCAAAACAAAAAGAAAACACAGTCTTGTACATCACGGCTACAAACAGCCAAAAACAAGAAAGTGAAGAAGTAAAAGTAACGGTGCGTGACGTTATTGCGCCAAATGCACCTAAAGTGAATCCAGTCAGTGACGCGGATACAGCTATTAAAGGAACAGCTGAAGCAAATGCATCTGTTGTAGCGAAAGTGAACAACAAAGAAATCGGCAAAGCAAAAGCCAATGCAAAAGGTCAGTACAGCATAACGATTAAAAAACAAAAAGCAGGTACAGCAATCAGCGTAACAGCAGCAGACGCAGCCAACAACACAAGTAAAGCTACGACTGTAAAAGTGAGCGATAAAACTCCCCCTGCTGCACCAAGCGTCAATGCTGTCACAACAAAAAGCACGGCTGTAACAGGTAAAGCAGAAGCAAATGCTACCGTAACGGTAACAGTAAACAAAAAAAGCATTGGCTCTGCTGCCGCTAACAGCAAAGGACAATACTCAGTAAAAATTAAAAAGCAAAAAGAAAAAACAGTCTTAAGCGTAACTGCAAAAGACAAAGCGAACAATACGAGTAAAGCAACAACAAAAACGGTGACAAAATAAAGAAAAAAGGCGCTTGGCTTATGGCCAAGTGCCTTTTTGTTATAAAAGCTGTTTGTTTTTAAAGTATTTCCACATTCCCCACGTTAACACAATTAACATAACAATAATAACAGCAGTAGCCCAGTGGGAATTTTGATATGGAATCGGTACGTTCATCCCAAAAAATCCGGTTACGAACGTTAACGGAAGCATAATCGTTGAAATCAGCGTTAAGACGTTCAGCTTTTCAGATGAAGTGGCATTGGTAATAGAATAGTACGTATCAAGTGCACTGTTTACGAGGTCTCTAAATGTTTCAGCAGAGTCTACAATACGCTCTAAGTGGTCAAGCAAGTCAATGTAGAAAGGAACATTTTCCTCTCGTATGTCAAATTTCCATTTTCCATTAACCGTTAAGAAAATTCGGCGCTGAGGCAGAATAACGCGACGGATTAAGATAATCGTTCTTTTTAAGGCCAAGAACTCTTCCGTCACTCCGCGGACTTCTTTGTTATAGATTTCATCTTCTAATTCATCAATACGCATGTCAATTCGGTCTAAAATCGGAAAGTATTCGTCCGTGATGCCATCAATCAAAGCATACAGTAAAAAGTCGGCGCCGCGGTTCATAAACTTTGGATAGCGTGAGCACACAGCATCCATTTTGCGAAGCCAGCCCATTTTATGTTTATGAATCGTCACTACGTAATTTGATCCGACAAAGGCATTTAACTCAAGCGTCGTAATCTCGTCATCACTTTCTTCGTTATAGCGAAGCGCGTGAAAGACGAAAAATTTATAGTCTTCGTAATCATCCATTTTAGCGCGAGGACTGTCGTGTAAGCAGTCTTCAATCGCCAATGGGTGAAAATCGAATAATTTAGCAATTTGAGCAAGCTCTTGTCCGTGGACATCATACAAATCAATCCACAGCAAATTATCAGGATTGCGCAATTTCTCATGCACGTCTCCTAAATCAAGATTCGTTACCATTTCTTTTGTTTCATCATCATATAAGTATGTTTTAATCATTGATTTTTCACCTCACATCATTGAGGCATTAAGGAGTATTTTCCTTCGTTGAAATGAGAGGAACATATACACCTTTGTTGCCCCTATCTTGTTTTGCAGTAACCTTCATCGAAATGGGGTCATCAGTGCCCATTCATCTCACCTCCTAATTAGTTGAAGGAACGCTGACTTGTAATACAGCTACTTCACAAAGTTTAATTTTAACATACAATCCAACTCTAGCGTAGCGCTTTTTTCAAAACCTTTTCCTCACCTTTTAAAGTTTCAAACAAAACTTCCGATACTATAAAAGCAGTTATAATCGGCAATCGATAACTAATAAAGCTTGAATCCTCCCGCAAAGGTTAACCTAATCGTAGACGATCAACCCCTCAAGGGGGATCGCCTACGATTAGGTCTAGAATATCTATCATGGCCGGTCTTTGGTCATGTGAGATTTTCTACACCGATAAACATTATATGTATGATGGGGAAAAACGTGTAGGAATTTTTGGACTTTCATCGAATACTTACTTAACAAACTTAGATTACGAAAAGGACTGATGATACATGCATTTTAAACGTGAAGAACCGTTTCGCTTTTTATTTGAGACTCCCATTGTTGGAACGTTTTCCATTGCTAAATACGACAACAAAGAAATCGATTCTAAGCCAGGTCCTTTGTCCGTTATCGACCTTTCACCAAAAGGAATCAAAATAATCTCACCGCTTGATTTACCTATTTTCAACCATCAAATTCAGCTAAAAATCAGCTTTTATTTAAATGAAAAACCCATCCATATTACCGGACTTTGCGTGTGGAAAGAAAAACGGCACACCGAATACCTTTATGGCATCGAAGCGTTTAACGATGTGGAAGAACAAGCGATTTTAATTACAGAACTCAAAACCTACGCCAAGAAAAAGCAAGATAAGCAATAAAAATAGCGCTCATTTGTTTTACTCCCCTTTTAAGATGGCAATACTACGAACGACTTCGATAGAAAAAGGTGAGACGATGAGCAGCAAAGCAAAAAAAGAGTGGATTGGCGGTCTCGTACTATTTTTACTCGTCAGTTTTGTCAGCATCACATTTGCAGGCTATCATACGGTGAAAGCTGCTGTTGATCAAACGTATGTACCGCTTGAGCATGGTAACAAAACACACGTCAATTTTAAAAAAGGGCAACCGTTTTCCCTGCTTTTAATTCAAGAGAACGATCAAAATACGTCATTTGTATATATGACTGTTAATAAACAGCATGAATCAATAAAAATGACCCACTTGCCAGGGTCAACTCAGCTCGGCAATGAAACACTGAGAACCATTTATCATCGAGGAAATATGAATGCTGTCGTAAAGAACGTCGAAACGTATGCAAAGCTTCCTGTTGATTATTATGTCAAAATGGATCAGCAGTCAGTCGTCGATGCTGTAAATAAATTAGGGGGCATTATCGTCACAAACAAACGTGCTTTTGAACATAGCAACATTGTTTTTCCAAAAGGATCGATTCGCCTTAACGGAAAAGAAGCACTTGTTTTTTTAAAGGAGCGTAATGAGCAAGACATCTTTACTGCGCATGAAAGGCAGCTGTCCGTCGCGAAAGCCATTTTCAGCCAAGCAGCTACGATTCCCAATGTTGCAAAGCTGCATTCCCTTGTATTTACGCTCGCTGATCACATTGAAACCAATGCAACCTTTAATGATATCAAACGAATTCAAAAAACCTACAAACCGGCCGTTTCTCACGTAGACAAGCAGCAGTTTCCGCAAAACGAATGGAATCAAAAACAAGTCACAACGCGGCTGTATAAGCATTTAGAACGCAACGAGCTGTTTTTATAAAACACGCCTCACGAAAAAACCATTGACCATAGGGACTGACCCCTGATTTCGAGACAGGGATCAAAACACCTTTTAAACAGCCAGTTGTCGGTATTGTACCGGTGACTG
>NZ_JBHZOZ010000018.1:0-50000 GCF_042787865.1 Priestia sp. YIM B13486
TCCACAGGTAGGACTCGAACCTACGACCGATCGGTTAACAGCCGATAGCTCTACCACTGAGCTACTGTGGAATAATATTTATCAGACTTCTTACATTGTAATCGACATTGTATGTAATGTCAATAAGTTTTTGTAATTTATTTGCCGTTTATTTGAGACGGCTTTATTAATTTATCATAATCAATCTATTTTAGTCAAGCATCTTCTACATTTTTTTCAATTTACCTTTACACTTTCCACAAACATATTTAACCGTGTTCACTTTTCTTTTTCGAACATATTTTTGCTCGCACTGCATACATACATATATGTGCTCTTTTTTCTTTCCATCACTTTCTTTTTTCAATGCCTGACAAAATCGGGGGGCCCCTACTTCTTTCATTAGGCTTTTAAAGTCTTGATCTCCATGCTTATACCCTTTCCCCTCAATATGTAAATGATAGTGACAGAGCTCATGTTTAATGATTGCTACTATTTCTTGTGTGCCATATTGTTCAAAGTATTTGTAGTTTACTTCTATATTAGATGTACGTAATAAATACCTTCCACCTGTCGTACGTAAACGAGGATTAAAAGTGGCTTCATGACGAAATGGTTTGTGAAACAGCTTCAATGAAATTTCTTCTACAAGTATTTGTAAATCCTTATCATTCATCTTATATACTCCTCTACTGTATGAAATCACCTGACTAGCTCTTTGGGCATACACTTCATTACATACTCACTATTTACCTTATCATAAATGAAAAGGAGTGATTGTCCTTATGCCAATGTGGCTACAAAAACAAATGAGGCGCGCTTATTCTGAAAAAGACCGTGCACAAATAAAATTGCTCAATCAATGTTGGTTTTTTTATCAAAAAAATAACTCCGCTTCTTAATCACTTCTTTTTAAAAATAAAATTGCCTTTTCAGAAAATCTGAAAAGGCAATTTTATTATTGATGGGGCGGAATCATCGTCAATGCGACTCTTCCTTTTTTCATATCTACGTCTTCTACCCACACATTCACCAAATCTCCTACTGAAACGACATCGAGGGGGTGCTTAACGTACCGATTCGTTAATTTAGAAATATGGACTAGACCGTCTTGCTTAACTCCTATATCGATGAACGCTCCGAAGTCTACGACGTTTCGCACAGTACCTTCAAGCTGAATACCTTTGGCAAGATCCTCTAGCTTCAAAATATCCTGACGGAGCAAAGGTTTTGGCAGTTCATCACGAGGATCTCTTTCCGGTCTTACGAGCGCTTCTATAATGTCTTTTAAAGTAAGCTCCCCTATACTTAGTTCTTCTGATATTTCGGGTAAAGAAATATGTTTTAATGCTTCTTTTACTTTCTCCGTTCCAAGCTCAGTCTCTTTCACTTCAGCTTTCTTTAAAAGCTTTTTAACGTCTCCATATGTTTCAGGATGGATACCCGTTCTGTCTAAAGGTTCTTCACCTTCTATAATACGTAAAAACCCAATACACTGCTCATACGTTTTAGCACCTAGACGCGGAATTTTCTTCAGCTGTTTTCGGTTAGAGAATTTTCCGTTTTCATCCCGATATTTTACAATGTTTTGAGCAACTGTCTTATTTAGACCAGCAACGTATTGTAGAAGCGAAGCAGAAGCCGTGTTTGCATTTACTCCTACCTGATTTACTACTGTCTCTACAATAAAAGTCAGTGAATCATTTAATTGCTTTTGAGACACATCATGCTGATACTGCCCTACTCCTACCGACTTAGGATCGATTTTCACAAGTTCAGCCAGCGGATCTTGCAGCCTTCTGGCAATCGATACAGCGCTTCGCTCTTCTACTTGAAAATCAGGAAATTCCTCTCTAGCAACATCAGAAGCCGAATATACGCTTGCTCCCGCTTCATTCACAATCAAATAATAAACTGGGTTTTCAATTTCTTTAAGAACATCCGCTACAAATTGCTCCGTTTCGCGAGATGCCGTTCCGTTTCCAATGGCTACTACTTCAATAGGGTATTCAGCGAACATTTTCTTTAATTTATTTTGCGCTTCAGCTGCTTTTCTCACAGGAGGATGTGGATAAATAACATCAATTTTTAATACCTTGCCTGTTTCATCTACTACAGCTAATTTGCAGCCTGTTCGAAAAGCTGGATCTACTCCTAATACCACTTTCCCTTTCAATGGAGGTTGGAGAAGAAGTTTCCGTAAGTTTTCAGAAAAGATGTGAATGGCTCTTTCTTCGGCTTTTTCTGATAGCTCTTTACGGATTTCGCGTTCAATAGATGGTTCTATTAAGCGTTTATAAGCATCTTCTATAGCTGAGATGATATAACTTTCAGCTGAAGAATCCCTTTTTTTGATTACTTGTTTATGTAAATATGAAAGAATACGATCTGTAGGCGCATCAATACTCACTTTTAAAATACTGTCTTTTTCTCCTCTATTCATGGCTAAGATACGATGAGGAACGATTCGCTTTACCGCTTCTGTATATTCATAGTACATTTCATAGATATTTTTTTCATCTTTTTCGGGATCTTTGACTGAAGTAACAATTATGCCATCTTTTACAGTAGTCGTACGAATCCATTGACGGTAAGATGCTTCGTCAGAAATTTGTTCCGCTACAATGTCTAGGGCTCCCTGAATAGCTTCTTCAGAAGATTGAACTCCCGCTTCTTCATTTATGTATGTTTTCGCTTCGTTCTTCACGTCGGAACGTGGAAAACTTAGTAACCACTGTGCTAATGGTTCAAGACCTTTTTCTTTTGCTACAGTTGCTTTTGTACGTCGTTTTTGCTTAAAAGGGCGGTATAAATCTTCTACTTGCTGCAATTTCTTCGCTTGATGAATTTGAGCAGCCAGTGCCTCAGTTAATTTCCCTTGCTCTTCAATTAATCGAAGAACTTCCTCTTTACGCTCCTCTAAATTCATTAAGTAGTTCCAGGAATCTAAAATATTCCGGATTTGGACTTCATCCAAAGCACCAGTTTGTTCTTTTCTATATCGAGCAATAAAGGGAACTGTATTACCGTCTTCTACTAAAGCAATTACGTTTTGTACTTGCTTTTGTGAAATCTCCACCTCTTTACTTACACGTTGAACAATTTGATTATCTAATTTCGTTGCAACAGACACAGCTTATCCTCCTAGCTAAATGAAACTTTGTCTTTATTGTAACAAAACTCACATGCAATAACACATGTGAGCTAAAAAGAAAGGCTATGCAGTTGGAAGATGACCAGCGATATACGTAATATCGTCATTATGAGATCGAATTGCTGCCTGTAGCCGTGTCGACAATTGATCTACATTCATCGAGTTAGCAAAAACAGATTTAATCTCTTTTAATTCTAAGCCATCTGTATGAATCAAAAATTTAGAACCGGAGTCATATGGGAAGGTTTGTGTGCGGAACTTTTGAATTTTCCCTGATAAAAAACCTTGAATTGGTAGAGGGTACGTTAATTTTCCCTCCGGAGAATACAGATAAAAGCGGATATTACCTACATTTGTATAATGAAATTCGTTATGTTTTTTATCAATTTTCAAAATAGCTACTGCCGCACCTCTTGTATGTCGAGTAGCTTTGTTACACTTAGAAATGATCTCATCCACATCTAGATGATGATGAGCTTTCGCTACATCCGTAACAGCTACAGAAGCGGCTCTAGCTTGTTCACCGCTTCCTAATCCATCTGCCACTGCACATAGAAAATAGTCATCCGTTTCTTTGACATAGTAACTATCTCCACAACATAAGTTCCCTTGCTTTGGCTCTTGGTATATATGAGTTTGAATCAACTTTGTATTAGGGTCTACTGTCATCACGACATATACTCCGAATCGTTAGAATCTGAGCGAGCTGCAGTCCTTAGCTTATCAAGAGCTCTTCTTTGCAGTCGAGATACATGCATTTGAGAAATCCCTAACTTCTCACCGGCATCTTTTTGACTCAGATTTTCAATAAATGTATAGCGAATCACTTCTTTTTCTCTATCGCTTAATACATGAAGAATCTTTTCTAACACTAAGCGCTGATCAGTTTTCTCATAACCCGACTCTTGTTCACCTACTAAATCAAGGATTGTAACAGTACTTCCATCAGAGTCTGCTTCAATGGAATGATCAACAGACAACGCTTGATAACTTTGCCCCATCTCCATTGTTTCTAAAATTTCTTCCTCTGTCACTCCGATATGATCAGCAATTTCTTTCACTTGAGGAGATCGCTGTAAACGGGTTGTTAGCTCTTCGACAGCTGCTTTAATTTTAGGACCTAATTCTTTGATGCGGCGCGGTACGTGGACACTCCACGTTTTATCGCGTAAAAACCGCTTAATCTCTCCAATGATTGTAGGAACAGCAAACGATTCAAAGCTTCTTCCAAATGAAGCATCATACCTTCTAATAGCTCCTAACAGTCCTAGCATCCCTACCTGCACAATATCTTCATGTAAGCTTCTGCCTTTTGAATAGCGACGTGCAATAGATTCAACAAGGTTCTTGTAATGTACTACTAGATCACTTTGTGCTTCTTCATCCTGCGTTTTTTGAAAGCGCTCAATTCGTTCCTGAACCTGTTCTTTAGTTAATTTCATAGGTTGAGACTGTGTTTTCATCACTCTCCACCTGCTCTCTTTGCACATACTTAGTCATCATTAGCGTTACACCTTTTGAATTGACCATTTTCACTTCGTCCATTAGTGTTTCAATTAAATATAAACCAAGTCCACCTTCAGGAAGAAATTCAACTTCTTTTGATGTTTCATAAGGTCCTATATGTTCCTTAAGCTCTTCAAAATTAAAGCTTTCACCTTTATCGACCACCATGATTTCTAAACGGTCATCAAATAAACCAAAACCTACTCTCACTTCACCATTTTCTTCATTCTTGTAAGCATGCTGTACGGCATTTGTACATGCCTCACTCACAGCAATTTTCATATCTTCAATTTCATCATAAGAAAAACCCATCCGGTTCGCTACACCAGACAGCGTCAGTCGAATAATCGCTACGTAGTCTGGCTTAGCAGGAATCTTCATCTCAACAAAGTCATAAGGCTGTTTCATTTTACGCCACCTTCTACTTGTGAATTCACGTTTAAAATGTCTGTGAGGCCCGTAATATCAAATAAGCGCTTGATGCGCTCTGATACACCAACAAATTTCAAAGAGCCGTTATTTTTCTTATTGGCTTTTAACAATGCAATAAATACACCTAGTCCTGTACTATCCATGTATGATACATCGGTTAAATCGACTATAATTTCTGGTTCGGTATGTTCAGTAATTTCCATGAACTTTTCTTTTAGCTTAGGTGCTGTATATGCGTCAATCTCTCCAGCCAGCTTAATACGATATGCTTGACCGTCCTTTTGTATATCTATTTTTAAATTCATCGTATTAGTAGACCCCCTCTAATTTTGTGCTATCTTTTCTGTACCCTTATTTAGAATACTTAAACTAAACTCTTCAAAATAATCAATGTAAAGTCATCCCTCAATTGAAAATGCTGTAATTTTTCCAGCTCTTTATATACAGATTCTACAATTTCTTGAGGAGACAAATGCATGTATTTTCGAATTAATTTTATGATGTCCAATCTTTCAATAAATCCTTCTTCAGTTCTGCATTCTGTTACGCCATCTGTTAACAGAACAATCATATCGCCTTTTGAAAGCTGCTGCTCGTACTGAAGATATTTCACATGGCGATCGACTCCTAGCACGAGTCCTTTTGCTTCCAAATCTTCAAATGAATCAGCTTTGGCATCATAATAAAAACCTGGTTCATGCCCTGCAGATGCATAATCAAATAAGTTTGTCTGGGGATTATAGCTTCCGTAGAACATCGTAATAAACATACTTGGATCTACGTTTCGCTCTACAATATTGTTCAAGTTCTCTAATACATAACTTGGATTTTTTCTTGAGTCCGGTAAGCTGTCCATTGCATACTTGATCATAGACATACACATTGCAGCTGGAATTCCTTTTCCGATCACATCGGCAATGGCAATACTTAACCCGCCGTGCTCTTCTTCTACAAAGTGAAAATAATCTCCGTTCATCTGTTTAGCCGGTACGCTAATCGCACCAATTTCTAAAGTTGAACTAGCCGGAACCTTTGTCCCCAACAGCGTCTGCTGGACGTTAGCGGCAACTTCAATTTCAGAACGAAGTTCCCGCTGCTTATTTTTTAATGTTTGATGCTCACGAAGAGCAAGACCGTAGCTAATCATTACCTCAAGTAAAAAGTCCAGAGAATGCAGCACTTTTTCTGGAATATCAGAATAAATTTCTTCAATCACTTCTTTATGAATGCTCACAATATCTTCTGGCGATATTTCATTCTCTAAAGATTTTCTACTTAGTTTTTGTCCTTGATACAAAATTTGTTCATTTTGTGTTTGGATATAGTTCCCCAAAATATCTTTGTATAAATCTCTCATCTCTTTATCAAAAGACATTATCTATTTCCTCCTACCGGAGCCACTTAACTGCTTTAATCTCAGTACCTTCTCCGACATTTGTTTCGATGTCAAACTCATCCATCAATCGTTTTACCCCAGGAAGCCCAGCTCCTAGTCCACCCGATGTTGAGTATCCATCTTCCATTACTTTGCGAACGTCGGGGATACCTGGCCCTTCATCTGTTGCTACGACAAGAAGACCGTTTTTTCCTCCACGATTTAATTTCTCAATATAGATTTGACCCTTACCCGCATATAGGTAAATATTACGAGCTAATTCAGAAATGGCGGTTGTAATACGAGCTTGGTCAACTGTTCCAAACCCTAGCTCTTTCGACACATTTCTACCTAATTGGCGTGCCGCTACGATGTCCCATTCTGTTACGATTTTTACGCTGGATTGGAATTCCATATACTAATCCCCCAATTCCGATTGGAGTTTCTCAAGACCTTTTTCTAAATCGAGTGCAGTAAGAACATCATTTAGGCCAATCCCTAACTCAACAAGTGTAATAGCTACTGCAGGCTGGATACCTGTTAATACTACTCTAGCCCCCATCAAATTAGACATGCTAACCACGTCACCTAAAACTTTTGCGATGAATGAATCGATCATATCAATTGAAGTTAAATCGATTACCACTCCTTTTGCTCCAGTTTGATGAATTTTACTTAGCAAATCTTCTTGGAATTGAATAGCCGTTTGATCATCCAGCTCCCATTGAATGGATACCAATAAATAGTCGTACAATTTCAAAATGGGTATTCTCACGTTTATTCCTCCGATTCTATATCCACTATTTTCCGCTCAGTCATTTCTAACGCAAACTCTACGCCTTTTTTTAATGAATTTTTCGTAATAATTTCGTTTAAGTTAATACCTAAGTTCACAATAGTCTGAGCAATTTCCGGACGAATTCCTACTAACAAACACTTGGCTCCAACCAAACGTACGGCTTCAGCAGCTTGAATAATATGATGGGCAACCATCGTATCCACTACTGGTACTCCGGTAATATCTATTAATACGACCTCTGATCGGTGCTTTACGACACCTTGCAGTAAGTTTTCCATAATTTTCTTTGCGCGATCAGTGTCAATTGTTCCTACAAGCGGCATTACTGTAATTTTATCAAATACCGGTATTAATGGAGCAGACAATTCTTGAAGTGCAACTTTTTGCAACATAACTGTATTTTCCCACGAGTTGGAGTATTGTTCTACTATTTTGTTATAAATAGGGCTTAACCATTTGTCAAACCGATAGAATAATTCAGAATGAGTTTGGTCAGCCTTTACATGTTCACTGTTTACATACCCTTCGACCACTACGTGACCCAAGTTACGTACACCCTGTGTTAAATAAGCAAGAGGCCACCCTAAACTCACAACTCGTCCTACTACTTCCTCTAGTTCCTCTGCAAAATTTTCCTGATCACGGAATGCTTTTGCCAAAAGTAAATTTACAAAATCAGAGCTTACATTTACGTACACTTGCTCGGATACAATGTTTTTAATGCGCTCTGTTTCCACATCATTCATTAACACTAGCCATCGATCAAAAATTTCTGATTTATGATTTTGTATATAATTGAATAAATCTTGATTCATGAGGTCCTCCTTGTGAGTCAATACACTCATTTATATCTATATATATATTATCATTTTTAAAAGGTTTCTTATTACAATATACGTTTACTGATTATTCCTAGTCAAATTAAAAAAGTTGCTCATAAAGGAGCAACTTAGCATAAATGGAAGTATAATTCTAAAAGTCGATAAGTCCTACACTGATTTGCAAGGCTTCATCCACTCTGTCCATCATTTCATCATCTAAATGGGTAATCTTGTCTGTTAGCCTCTGTTTATCAATAGTACGAATTTGTTCTAGTAAAATAACTGAATCTCGCTCAAATCCATAGCGCTTTGCATCAATTTCAACATGCGTAGGTAACTTTGCCTTTTGAATTTGAGCAGTGATCGCAGCTACAATAACAGTTGGGCTAAAACGATTGCCTATATCATTTTGAATGACAAGTACAGGGCGAACGCCTCCTTGTTCTGAGCCAACAACAGGAGATAGGTCAGCAAAATAAACGTCGCCACGTTTGACTACCAAGTCATTACCCCCCGCTTACTAAACGATCCACAGTATGATCAGCTTCATACTCTGCTAGAAAAGCCTCGGAAGCAATATTTAAGTTTATCTTTGCCATCTCCATATATCCACGTCTCATTGATTCGCGAATATGGCGTTTTTTTCGCTCACGAAGGTACAATTTTGTTGCTTGGTGAATAAAATCACTTCGGTTGCCATTTTCTTGTTTAACCATAAGATCGAGCTCCGATACTAAATTTTTCGGTAATCTTACTAGGATTTCTGTAGTTGCGCTCGCTTCAGACACAAACATACACCTCCAACATCAATACACACACCAATAGTCTCATCTTTCCTTATCATAACATTGATTAGCTTTAATGGAAAGTTAATTCTGTCAATTTCTACACTATTATCGTCAATTGATACCCTCTTTTATGCATGGAAGTTATTATTTTATTGTCTTGTGTTCGCAGACTTTTTATGTTGACTCAGGAAGATGTATATTCAGCGCAAGATATAATTATTAACATCAATGTGCTGCGAATCTCTTGTATAAACCCTCGGAACCCTTGCTGCAACCATGCAAGGGATTTCATAATTAATTGTTTCAAGATGCTTCGCTACTTCATCAATTGTAATTTCAGCACCTTTTTGTTTTCCAATAAATGTTACTTTTGTACCCATTTTATACATTTTAGGTAATTTAATCATCAATTGATCCATGCAGATTCTACCAACAATTGGCACTTTAACTCCATCTACTAATACTTCAAAATTGCTTAATTTACGAATCCAGCCGTCTGCGTATCCTACTGGAATAGTAGCAATCCATTCATCTTCTTTAGCTTCATAAGTAGCTCCGTAACTGATATGACTCCCTTTTTTGACTTTTTTAATATGGACAATACGGCTGTGCAGCGAAAAAGCTTGTTTTAACGGAATTGGCAAGACTTCTTTTAATTCCTCAGAAGGACTCAAGCCATACATAGAGATACCTAAGCGTACGCCATTAAAGATATCTTTCGGACGACGAAGCAAGGCTGCGCTATTTGCACAGTGAATCATCGGAGGTGTAAAATTATATTCTTTCACAATTCGAACCATTTCTTCAAAGAATGTGTATTGTTCTTCAAAATAAGTCGAGTTTAGCTCATCTGCTGTTGCAAAGTGTGTAAACACTCCATCCAGCACGAATCCCGAATGAGAAGCGATGATCTTCATTGTTTCGTGTAATTCTTCTTTTGTTCTAACTCCCAAGCGACCCATGCCTGTATCTATTTTTAAATGCATATGCAGCTGACTGTTTTCACCTAGAATGGACGCCGCTTCTTCAATCCAAGCTTTGCTATAAGCAGTGACCGTTACATCCCACTCCAATGCAGTTTGAATGTGTAGGGTAGGCACGGCGCCTAATACTAAAATGGACTCCTTTATTCCTTTTTTCCGAAGAGCAATAGCTTCATCCAAAAAAGCTACAGCTAGCATATCAGCACCAGCTTGAAGCGCAATCTCTGCTACTTCTTTATCTCCATGCCCGTACGCATTCGCCTTCACTACGGCCATTAACGTTTTATGCCCCGGTATCAGTTCTCTTACATGATTCACATTTTGAAAAATGGCTTCTACATCAATTTCTGCCCATGTTTCTCTATAAAATGCATCCATTACTACGACACTTCCTTTTTTCAGAACCATTCTAAACGTACTTTCCTCTGTTAGTATAATACATCTATAGTCAAACTTCATCTCGATCTTTATTCAAATTACGCAAGAACAAGCCTACATATATGCAGGCTTGTAAGCTTCTCTTATTTTCCCATCTGACTTTGCACAGATCTAGCAACTGTACTCAATTCATCTGGTGTTAGCTGATCAGAAGCCAGCATAAAGTCTACTCCATTATATGTCCAAGATAGACTTTTATCCGTTAAAGCTCCCACAGTAAAACCTAAATCAAATGGCTCTCCGGCAGTAACTGTAGATGTTGCTGTTTTAGCTACTTGCGCTTTTTCTTGTACAAGCGTAAACGGCTTTTCTCCTTTGTACATTAAAACGACTCTCTCGCCATTTTCCGTCTCAATTTTCTTTTCCTTGGACAGCTTTGTACCTTTTGGAACATCCTTAGGATAAAGGACGCTAAATGATTTCTGCTGAGCTAATGTCGGAACGTCAATCTTTGCACTTGTCATGTTTCTTTTTGTATCAAAAGCCCCTTTATCAAACTTAGAATCGAATTTCACCTTAGAGAAATCAACTTTTATTAACACTTTGTTATCCGTATCCATAATTTTAACCGAAACAGGCGCTAAATCACTTTTGTTCAGCGTAATTTCTTGTTTAGGAAGCATCGTGCTATTTTGATAGTTGGTTTTTGTTTCAAAAATATAATGCTTATTTGTTGATTTAAAACTTGCCTTTTCATCCTTCACAATATCTTGGACAAGGGATTCATACAAATAAGCTTGACTGCTATTTTGTGGCCAGTCACTTTGAAAACGAAAGCTTTTATTTAAGGCGGGCGTTAAAACAAAAACCCCTTCATCATTACGCAAAATCATTTGGCTTTGATCTTTCTTTGTATTTTTCAAATTCACTCGATAATACATAGGCTTACTATGCCAAATCTCTACATCGTATACTTGAGCATCTTTCCCTGTATTCAATGTCATCTTAGCATCTGATTTATACCCGGCCATTTCTTGTACCTTGGCATCCAATGCATCTGTTACATCCTGCTGACTTTTTTCACCGCATGCTGATAAGGCTAAGAGAAAAAAGGCGCAAACAAATAAGCCAATCCATTTTTTATGCATTTCCCCAACTCCTTTATTTCGTATATTCACAGCTAAACGGAGAAGCAAGAACATATCTTGTCTCCCCTATCCACACTATGAATATATGAACAAGAAATAGTGAATATGCAGACTAGCTTGACAAGCGTTCAATAATTACTTGAGCAATCGCATAGTGCGCACTGTGGGAAATAGATACGTGTACGGACGCGTCCAGTGGTTGTTTTGTAACAATGTGGGGCTTTCCTCTTTCATCATTCACGATTTCGATATCTTGGAAGCTGAAATCTTTTCCTATTCCTGTTCCAAGAGCTTTCGAATATGCTTCCTTCACAGCAAATCTCCCTGCTAAAAATTCGACCTTACGTCGGCTTGATAGCTTTTCATAGCGTTCTTTTTCATTTTTTGTTAAAATCCGAGTAACAAAAGCACTTTGACGCTGCACCATTTTTTCAATCCGCTCTAACTCTGTAATATCAATTCCAGTTCCTATAATCATTTTCATTTAATCCTCTCTTACAGAATAGTATATAAAAATGCCTTTATAAAAAGGAGTGACAAATATGTTCGTACGCACAGAAAATGCAGCTGAATTTAAACGTTTTTACCCTGTTACCTTCACGCTTATCTGCATTCACATTGCGCTATGGTTACTTGCCGCTCTTCCCTCAAACCTTGCAGAATCTTTTATACATCAGCTTATCGGTGTGAATAGCTTAATTTCTCAAGGAGACTACTGGCGACTTTTCACACCTATCTTTTTGCATCTAAGCTTTTCACACCTTCTTTTTAACTCATTTTCATTGTTCTTGTTAGGGCCAGGTGCTGAGCGTATTCTTTCTTCTTATAAGTTTCTTCTATTCTACCTTACGTGTGGATTTCTTGGAAATATCGTTACATTTCTAACCCAATCTTCTTTCTACAGCCATGTAGGTGCATCCGGTGCCATTTTCGGGCTGCTCGGGTTTTACCTCTACCTTGTAATAAAACAAAAACATATGCTTTCTCAAAGTAACCAGCAAATCATTATCGTCTTCTTAATTATTGGATTACTTTCAGGTCTGCTAACGCCAGGAACCAACAACACAGCTCATTTCGTTGGAGGTATTGCTGGATTTCTTCTCGCTTTTCTCGCGTTCAAACAGAAAAACAAGCCACAGATATGAGGCCTGCTTTAAGATTTAATATAAAAAGTGGATGAGTTAATAAATTCCACATCTTCATAAGGCTTCAAGTCTCTTACTAACTGAAAGAGCGCTTCATCTTTTTTCTTAGCTTCAATCATGCAATCAATTTGCGGTATCGTTCCATTTACTTCTTTTAAAAAGCTGTAAAACCCATGAACATCGATATAATCTGCATGGGCTCTAAATTCTTTATCACTTTTAGGACTAGATATATGCATTTTTAGAGGAAGCGTTTCCTGTTCCCACGTTCTAGTGATACGGTCCCAATGCTCTTGCCATGAAGTTTCATCGTTGTTTGCCTGATGATGATGAAGATCAAAAATGATTGGGACATTTAGTTTTTCACATAAATACAAGACGTCCTTTATATGAAAGGTTGTATCGTCGTTTTCTAACATAATCATTTGCTGAAGGGATTGAGGTACAAGCCCCCAATTATGAATAAACTGCTCCAATGCTTTTTCTTTATCATTATAAGCCCCTCCGACATGTAAAACACAGCGATTTTGAAGCGGAATATCCATTCCTTTTAGCAACTTTTGATGCATGCGAAGAGTTTGGATAGAATGCTTAAAAACCTCTTTATCCGTTGAGTTTAAAACAACAAAATGATCCGGGTGAAAATCTACTCGCATTGGATGTTCCTTCAAAAATACAGAAATACGCTGAAGAGCATCCTTTAAAGGAGCTATGTAGTTCCACTCTTTTAGCGCCTCATGGTTAGCTAATGGAATTAACTTAGAACTGAATCGAAAAAACTCAATTTCACTCCACGCATTATGTTTTAATAAACGTAAGCAGTTTTCTAAGTTGGATATTGCAATACGTTCGAGCTTGCGAATGGCCGCTTCATGGTCTTTCACACGCTGAAATTGTGCAAAAGTCATTGTTTGAGAAGGAGAACTATTTTCCAAATGAACGCTCATCGCCACATAACCTAACCGAACAATGGTCGACATCAGTGAACACCCCATTTTATTTTACTCATAGTGTGCACCAATAAAATAGCAATTAACACATAAAAAAAACGAGCCTGTTAAGGCTCGTTTTTATTTTACGCTTTGCTGCGAGAATCTTTACGATTACTGCTGCTATTACGATTTCTATTATCACTGCCGTTGCTTCCACCGCGACGCTTGTCACCAAAACGTTTTGAGTTTCCACGACGATTTTGTTGTGAGTAGTTTTTAGAGTTAGAACGTGAACGACCTCCGCCATTTCCACGTTTGTTTTTATCACCTTTTGCAATTACCGGTGGTTCAGCAGTTAATTGAATTGGTGATTCGTTTGGTTCTTTTGTAAATAATTTGATCGCTGCTGCCACTAATGAAACTGAATCGTGCTCTTCAAGTAACTCTTCTGCCAACTGTTTGTAGTAAGATAAGTTGCCTTGTGTCACAGATTCTGTTAATTTGTCAGCTGCAATACGCTGTTGACCTTCCATTGCTTCATCAAGCGTTGGAGGAGTAAGACGCTCCATTTTACGTTTTGTTGTACGCTCAATATTGTGTAACTGTCCAGTTTCTCTTGGTGTTACAAATGTCATAGCAGCACCCATTTTACCAGCACGTCCTGTACGTCCGATACGGTGTACATAGCTCTCTGGATCTTGAGGGATATCAAAGTTGTATACATGAGTAACACCAGAAATATCAAGTCCGCGTGCAGCTACGTCCGTTGCAACTAATACATCAATAGAACCTTCTTTAAATTGACGTAGTACAGATAGACGTTTCGATTGCGTCAAGTCACCATGGATACCTTGTGCAGAATAACCACGCATATTTAATGCTTCTGATAACTCATCAACACGGCGCTTTGTACGACCAAAGATGATAGCTAATTCAGGTGATTGCATATCTAAAAGACGAGTAAGGATATCAAATTTACGCTTTTCTTGTACTTCTAAATAATACTGCGTAATGTTTGGCATCGTTACTTCTTTTGCTTGTACTTTTACCACTTTTGGTTCGTTCATGAATTTTTCAGCAATGCGACGGATTGGAGTAGGCATTGTTGCTGAGAATAAAAGTGTTTGGTGGTTCTCAGGTACGTTTGATAAGATTTTTTCAATGTCTTCGATGAATCCCATGTTTAACATTTCATCTGCTTCATCTAAAATAACTGTATGAACATCTTGTAGACGAAGTGTACGACGATTAATATGATCTAGCATACGCCCTGGTGTCCCTACGATGATATGAGGGTGCTTTTTCAATGCACGAATTTGACGACTGATATCTTGACCACCGTAAATTGATAGCACGCGTACGCGCTTTGTTTGACCAATTTTGTAAAGTTCTTCAGATACCTGTACAGCAAGTTCACGAGTAGGAGCAATAATTAACCCTTGAATTGCATCTACGTTTACATCAACTTTTTCAATAAGAGGAATACCAAATGCCGCTGTTTTCCCTGTTCCTGTTTGTGCTTGTCCGATCAAATCGTGACCTTCTAGTGCTAATGGGATAGTTTCTGATTGAATTGGTGTTGCTTCTTCAAAACCCATTTTACTCACAGCTTTATTAAGCTGTTGACTTAATCCTAAATCTTGAAATAATGCCAAGTTTTTCAAACTCCTTTTATATTTAGACTATCTATATTTTACAAAAAAAAGCATTCTCCGAGGAAACGGAAAATGCTCTAAACGACTACTTCAATAAATTCAACGTTTAGAGTATAAGCGCCTCAAGACACTCAGACTACATCATAACACTATGGCTTTCCGTTTGCAATAGAGCTTACTTATACTCTTTTTAATATCACGGTAATTTATGCATCATTTTTGAGATAACTTCCTCAAGCTTCATCCCTCGAGATGCTTTCACTAAAACCACATCTTCTCTTGTTGTAATCGCTGTTAATTTTTTAACAAGCTCATCTTTCTCCTCAAAGTGCATTACCTTATCTTCTGCAAAATTATTTTTTGCTCCTTGCTCAATTTCAACAGATAAGGGGCCGTATGTTAGAACATAATCAATTTTTTCTGCTTGAATAAACTCTCCCACTTCTTTGTGGAACTCTTTTTCCTGATCGCCTAATTCAAGCATATCCCCGAGAACAAGAATTTTTTGCTTATAGCCTTCTAAATCATGCATCAACGTGATAGCAGCTTTAACGGACGTTGGGCTTGCGTTATATGCGTCATTAATGAAGGTCAGGCCATCTGTTCGTTTCACGAGCTCCATACGCATATTGGTTAGCTTTAATTCTTTTAACCCCTTAGCGATTGTTTCATTGTCTAGTCCAAAATAATGACCTACCGCAATAGCAGAAAGCGCATTGTGAACATTATGTTTACCTAATACCGGGATAAAGAATGGATATGTTGTTTCACGTGAAACAGTGAATGTTGTGCCTAACTCTTCAGCTGAAATAGCACTTGGATACAAATCGTTTTGTTCTGAGCTGCCAAATGTCACCGTTTCAAATACTGGATTAACAACGCGCGACGTTAAAAGTGGCTCATCACCATTATAGACAAGCTGACCTGTTGGCGCTAAGCCGCTTGTAATTTCTAATTTTGCCTCCGCAATTCCATCACGGCTTCCTAAGTCTTGAAGGTGCGATTCTCCGATATTTGTAATAATGGCTACATCAGGCTCCGCTAAATTAGAAAGAAACTCAATTTCCCCTCGGCTACTCATGCCCATTTCTAAAACTGCAATATCATGAGTTTCATCTAAACGCAAAATAGTAAGCGGCATACCAATATGATTATTAAAGTTTCCATCTGTTTTCAGAACGCGGTAAGTTGTATCGAGCACAGCTTTTACCATGTCTTTTGCTGTTGTTTTTCCGTTACTTCCTGTAATGCCCACTACTTTAATATCTAACTCGTGACGATAGGATTTCGCTAATTGCTGAAGAGCTTCTAGCGTATCATCGACTAAAATAACACTAATGTCTGTCGGTGGATTTTCTTCATCTTTGTTCCACAGTGTAGCGACCGCTCCGTTTTCAATTACTTTATGAACAAATGCATGCCCGTTAAAACGTTCCCCTTTAATTGGGATATATAAATTACCTTGCTGAATGGTTCTCGTATCAATTGAGACTCCCTCAATTACAGCTGTTTCGTTTCCGCTATGAAATACACTTCCTGGAATCATTGTAGCTAGCTGTGTAAGCGTACGTTTAATCATTGTTGGTTTGCTCCTCTCGATATAAAGTTAACTATGGATAACATTAATTGAAACTAAACACAGAAACACTATTCATGATGAATAGTGTTGTGTGAGTTACATTGTGTGTTTAATTTGCTGCTTTTCGGTATGACGTTCAATTGCTAGTGATACAAGTTTTTCGATTAAATCTGGATATTCAACACCTGCGTGTTTCCACAATAACGGGAACATACTGAAAGGTGTAAAACCAGGCATCGTATTCACTTCATTAATAATGAATTTACCTTCTGATGTTAAGAAGAAATCTGCACGTACAAGACCAGATCCATCAATTGCTTTAAATGCTTTGATTGCTAGTGCTGACATTTCTTGATGCTGTTCTTCTGTAATTTCAGCTGGAATAATAAGGCCTGTATCGCCGTCTTCATATTTGGCTTTGTAATCGTAAAACGCTTTTTTAGGTAAGATTTCTCCAACTACTGAACAAGCTGCTTCATCATTACCTAACACACCAATTTCAACTTCACGACCAACTGCTGCTGCTTCTACAATGATTTTCCGATCGAATAAGAAAGCTTCAACAAATGCCGCTTCTAACTCTTCACGGTTATCACATTTGCTAATCCCAACGCTTGAACCTAAGTTTGCTGGTTTAACAAAGCAAGGGTATCCAAGTGTTTCTACTTTTTCATAAGCAACCGTTCGATCTGCTTCCCACTCGCGGCGGATAAATGATACGTACTCTACTTGAGGGAGACCTGCCTGTGCAAACAGCTGCTTCATTACAACTTTATCCATACCAGCTGCTGAAGCTAATACACCGTTTCCAACATAAGGAATATTCAATAATTCTAATAATCCTTGTACCGTACCATCTTCTCCATTTGGACCATGAAGAAGTGGGAAAATAACATCTAGCTGATCATCTGTTTTTGAATCTGTTAATGCAAACATTTCCGTATTCAATGAAACTGGTGAAATAGCAGTTCCGTTATCTTGAATTTCTAATTGAGCAACTGTTTCAAGCGGACCAGTCAGCTGTGTGCCGCGAATCCACTTTCCTGTTTCTGTAATGTAAATTGGATGCACTTCATATTTATCGTGATTAATTGCTTTTGAAACTGCTAGAGCTGTTTGTAAAGATACTTTATGTTCAGCGGATTTTCCTCCGTATAAAAGGCCAAGCTTAATTTTCACTGATGTTCCTCCTAACACATATTCATCTTTTCTATTTTATCATGCACGTTTAGATAGTAAACAGAAATATTAACTATTATTACGTATGTCAAAATAGCTAGGCTTGTGAAAGAAATTCCAGCTTCTCCTTTCATTATTTAAAATGACCTTTTCACTTGGATCATTTATTTTCGAAAAAACTTTTTTGATTTTAAATCTTTTTTAAAATTTTATTTGTAAAGTTTATTTATGCTAAAGATCACCATCAATAATCGAAACTATAGTTCTGGTATAAATCAGGAGGTTCAACAAACATGAGTAAAATGGGAAAAACGATGATTGCTGCATGCAGCGTAGCCATTGGAAGTATTTATGCAACTGGTTATATAAACACTCTATCTGATGCACAAGCTGTTCAAGTCACCCCGGCTCATCATCAGAAGAAAACGACGGATCAAACAGACAATCAAACGATTGTCAATGACAGCTGGGGAGAAGATATAGCTTCTTCTAATCGGAACCATTCATCAGCGAGTGCCGAAAGTTCTTCTCCTAAAACAAAATACAAAGATGGAACGTATTCTGGCCAAGGAAGCAACCGTATCGGAACTGTCTACGTATCCGTGACCATTAAAAACGACCGAATTGATACAGTTGAAATTACAGAAGCAGATACTCACTATTCTCAAAGTTACATTGAGGGCCTTCCGGCTCAAGTCGTACAAAGACAAAGCTCAGATGTCGACGTCGTGAGCGGAGCAACGCTTAGTACAGAAGATTTTCAAAATGCCGTGGACGACGCACTTCAGCAAGCAATCAATGCATAAAGGAGAAACGAATGATGTCCATAAAAACATATAGCCGCTCCGTATTATGTATGGGAACAACCGTCTCCATTCAAGTAATTGCTCCCCAATCAGAAGAAGCAAATGTCCTTCACCATATCTCAAAGGCATTTACTATTTTTAAAACCGTTGAAACGACATGCAGTCGATTTGATGCCAAAAGCGAAGTTATGAAACTAATTAGACATGTCAAAGAGCCTGTTTCTGTTAGTCATCTATTATTTGAAGCCCTTCATTTCGCTGTCTTAGTGGCAAATGAAACGCATGGAATCTTTGACCCAACGGTAGGAAAGCAATTAGAAAACCGCGGTTTTAATGAACATTACTTATATGGAAAACCCGTACAAGTGAACGAAGCAGTCGATTCTGGAAGTTATAAAGACATCGTATTGGATACACATAAAAAAACGGTTTGTTTACAAAAACCGATGATTATAGATCTTGGAGCGGTCGCCAAAGGGTTGGCGATTGATTTAGCTGCCCGCTCCCTTCCTTATCAGCATTTTATGATTAATGCAGGAGGAGACATCCTAGTTAAAGGACGCAATCAACACGGAGAGTTGTGGAAAGTTGGGATTCAGCACCCTGTGATTCAAACGCAGTCACTACTGACTTTACGTGTAACAGATACGGCTGTCTGCACATCAGGAAATTATGCTAGAAAAAATAAGACACATCCATCAACGCATCATTTGGTTAATCCCTTATCTCCATCCACTCGAAGCAGTCTGTTGAGTTGCACAGCTATTGCTCCTTCTGCCATGCTGGCCGATGCATTATCTACGTCAGCTTTTATTTTAGGAGCGGAAAAAGGAGTAAATTTATTGAATGATGCCGACATACGCGGCGTGCTCTTCGACTCTAGTTTCACTCCTTTTTTCACATCAGATATGGAGGAATTAATAAATTATGACCACACGTTCTGAACGAAGAAGCGGTGTTAAATATATCAGTACACCAAAAGGTTATATTACTGTAGATGAAAACAAACCAAAAGAAATAAGTCTTTGGGTGCAGCTAGTTAAAACCCCTAAAAGATATGTAATCGCTATGCTTCTGCTTTTAACTTTATTAGGTGAATTCAACTCTTCTGCCTTTCAAGGATTAGGACACCTACTGCTTGCCGTATGCTCGGCGGCTGCCTTAGATTTAGGATTTTCTTTTGCTTATAAAAAGAAAATTCAGCTTCCTGACGGCGGAATTATTACTGGATTAATTATTGCCTTAGTACTCAGCACCTCTACACCTGCTTGGGTCACATTTTGCACTGTAGCTGTTGCGATTTTATCGAAGCACTTCGTAAAAGTAAAAAAGAAGCCTATTTTTAACCCTGCTGCTTTTGGTCTTCTCTTTTCACTTATTGTCTTTTCAAGCGGCCAAAGCTGGTGGGGAAGCTTATCTTTACTACCCGTATGGCTCATTGTATTCGTGTTTGTGACGGGGTACCTTGTGACGAGCAAGGTAAATAAATTCCCTCAAGTATTTGCGTTTTTGGGCGTGTATTTTGCTATTTTCACGATTATGTCATTAATAGGAGTAGGCGATGTAGCAGATGCTTTACGAGCTCCTTTTGTTAATTCCGCTTTATTTTTAGCCTTCTTCATGGTGACGGATCCGCCAACTTCTCCTGCCAAGTATAAAGACCAAATAAAATTCGGGCTGCTTGCGGGGGCGATTAGCGCTATAGATTACTTAGTTTTTGGCGGCCTTGCCTATTTATTAATTGGCCTGTTACTTGCTAATGCATGGAAAGCGTGGAAGACCGCCACTAAAAAAGTGATGAAAAAAGCTGCCTGATGATAGGCAGCTTTTTTCATAGCGGAATTTTCACATGAAATTCCGTACCCACGTTTTTCTGGCTAAAAACCTTAATTTCTCCGTCGTGAGCTTGTACAATCCATTTGGCAATCGCGAGACCTAAACCTGACCCTCCTTCGGCACGTGCTCGGCTCTTATCACTTCGATAAAAGCGATCAAACACATATGGAAGGTCTTTCGCTTCAATTCCAATGCCTGTGTCTCTAACGATTAACGTCATAGAGTGATGATGTTTCTTTAGACTGATGTGAATGCTTTCTCCAGATGGAGTGTATTTAAAAGCGTTATCTAATAAAATCATACATAGCTGATGAAGTCGTTCTTGATCTCCTCCGCACATTAACGATTCAATTTCCCTGGTGAAGTGCAGCTCCTTCAGTTCAAATATGGGCTCAAATTGATTAGCTACTTTATCAACCAGCTCGCCCATATTAAAGACCGTTTTGTTTAGCAGCTGCGCACTTGAATCAGATCTAGCCAGTGTTAGTAAGTTACCCACCAGCTTCGTCATCCGCTTCACTTCGTTTAAGCTTTGATAAATATTTTCGCTTTCTTGCTCGATCGTATGATTTGGCCGTCTAAACAATAGCTCGAGATGCGTTTGCATCACGGAAAGAGGCGTTCTTAACTCATGGGAAGCATCTGCAATAAATTCGACCTGTTTGTTCCACGACTTTTGTATAGGTACAAGCGCTCGATTAGCTAAAAACAAGCCAGCCACAAGCGAAAGAAGCAGTCCAATAAACGCTGAAATGATAAGAAGAAAAGCAAGGTGCTCTAAGGTTTGAGTTTCTGGATCTACGTTTAAGACAAGTTGAATCGTTGAAACGTCTTGATCTTTTATATACCCTTCGTTTTTCACATTCATCACTCGATAAGCATGACCGTTTACCTCTTGCGACGTTTGGGCTTTCCCTTCTGAGAGCGCAGGCTTAAAGTCGTCAATATCGTTTGTATATAACCCTTTTTTAGGTGTGATTTTGATTAGTTTTTTATCACTGCTCCAAAGTAAAAACGCAACCCGTCTTTCTGTTTCTCTCTCATTGTTTTCCTGAATCTCATGTAAGTTTCTTTTTTTAACTTGCTCGCTCATCTCACTTAACCGATTGTCTGGATTTAAAAAAATAACATGCTGCATATAAAAATATAAAACTAAACTAAAAATGCTCAAAATAACCATCAGCACGATTGTGTTAAATAACACAAGCCTGATTCTCGTCTTTTTAAACATGCTCTTCCCCTTTTAACATAAAGCCTACGCCTCTCACTGTACGTACATAACCGTCACAATTAAAAGGCTGAAGCTTCTTTCTTAAATGGTGAACATAGACGTCTACTACACCCACTCCTACGTCAGATGTAAATCCCCATACGCGATTAAAAATTTGATCTCGAATAAGGATTTGTTCTTTATTTCGAATAAAGTATTCCAAAAGCTGAAATTCTTTAATCGTTAACGTTAGGGCACTCCCATTTATCATAACTTCATGATCGGCTTCTCGTATAGAAATGGGACCATATGAAATCATGCCTTCTTCTGCCTGCAAGTCTCTGAGCATCACCCTTAACCTCGCAAAAAGTTCAGCCATGGCAAAAGGCTTAACCAAATAATCATCAGCTCCATAATCGAGTCCTTTCACTCGATCTTCTACACTATCTTTTGCAGTGAGAAAAATAACTTTCGTCAGCACCTTTTGTTTTCTTAGTTTTTTTAGTATGTCAAGTCCTGTCATACCCGGCAGCATAATATCTAAAATCAAAGCATCATAAATATTCTGCTCTGCTAAAAACAAACCTTCATCTCCTTCAGACGCACAATCAACTTCATATCCTTCTTCTTTTAAGCCTTCTACGATACCGTGTAATAAGGAAGCATCATCTTCTACCACAAGTACACGCATATCAAATTCCCCCTTTTGTGAGTACCTAAGTAAGCATTATCTTAGCATGTCACTTTTAAAAATATTTTAAAACTCACGTGTTATCATCTCTTATACTTTATAAAAAAAGTTATGCCTGCAAGCAGACATAACTTTTAACTAAACGCTATTTATGATCAGGACGTCGGTAAATGAACACCGCTTCTTTTGGCAGTTTACCAAACAAAAAGCTAGCAAAGGGTAAAAGACGATGACATCCCCAAATGATGAGGTAACAGCCCGCTAATGTTAGAATATAGCGTGCCAAGATTTCAATGTGAAACATGTAGTTGCCTTGTATTGGTACTGCTTTTGCCACAAAGTTTAAAACCATTGGGTGAATCAAGTAAAAGCCAAACGAGTACATGGCAATATTTTTAACAACCGTCACGGACTTCGCAGAAAGCTTTTCAGCTAATATCTCTGCAATTCGGAAGAAGAAATAACTTCCAGCAACCAAATAAAGCGTATTAACAGCCTCATACGTAAAGCCTGAAATGTGGATTGTCTTCATTGTGTACAAGTGATAATTCAACAGTGAAATAGCTATTCCCGATCCGAGCGTCACTAGAAATAATACAATATTCGAACGACTGTACTTTTTATCCACTTGCTCGCGATAATAAATGCCAATCCAACCGCCGAGTAAAAACGTAGCCATTGTATTTAAAAATAAATTAAATGAAGTGATATGATACGTATTGTTAAGCATTAAATAACCAAGCTGAATGATGATGCCAAACAGCCACATGTATTTTTTAAAAATGGTTACTTTTTGTGCTAGCCATACAAAAACCGGCAGCACGAGATAAACTTGTACAATTAAAAAGATAAAATGAAGCTGATAGTAGGACTCTCCGCGTAAAATACGTTTCACAATATCAGCTGCATTTAATTCTGTTGCTCCTACATAGTACGAATAAAATTCATAAATAAGTGCCCAAATAATATAGGGAACCAAAATATATGTCACTCTTCGAGCATAATACGTTTTCCATAAAGTCTTTGTTAAAGGCTTGTTAATATAACTATAAAAGAAAACCAAACCTGTGATCACAATAAAGATTCCTGCTTCAATTCGAACAATTCGGTTAAGAAAATGATATTTCTGATAAGCTTCGCTTGCAAATGGCAGTACCGTTGCATATGCTGCTGTTACATGTACGAGCACAACCATCATCATAGCGAATAATCGTAAAAAATAAATGGATTGAATATGCTGCTTTTGTTTTTGCTTCACTTTTTCTCTCCTATATAATGTGAAATATAACTTCTAGATGAATAATAGAACATTCAATTTTTTCTTATCTTTCCCGTTTTACAAATAAAAAAGCTAATAACACAAAATAAATGTTATTAGCTTTACTCGTTTGTATTTTATCTTTCCTCTTGCTATCACGCAACTGAATTTACAAAAACAATAAAGAACTTAAGTACAAATACCTAATTAAGTTCCTTTTATTTACGGTGCATTTTAAATTCTAAAAATAATTCATTGTAATAAGCAAGCATTCGTTTGCCTAAGTTATTATATACTTCAAGCTTTTTTGTTAGTTCTTCCTCTGGATAAAAACGTTCATCTTCCGCTACTTCTTTCGGCAAATAATCTAACGCTTTTTTATTAGGGGTAGAATACCCTACATATTCCGCGTTTTGAGCAGCATGTTTAGGATCTAGCATAAAGTTCATGAATTTATGTGCGCCTTCTACGTTTTTAGCCGTTTTTGGAATAACCATGTTATCAAACCATAAATTCGAACCTTCTTCTGGAACAACGTAATTCAGCTTATCGTTTTCACTCATGATCTCAGAAGCATCGCCTGACCAAACAACGCCAATTGCCGCTTCTTCATTTGCTAGGAGCATCTTAATCTCGTCTCCTACAATGGCTTTAACATTTGGTGTTAATGTACCAAGCTTTCTTTTTGCTTCTTGAAGATGGGCTTTATTCGTATCATTTAATGAATAATTTAAGCTGTTTAGCCCCATCCCCATCACTTCTCTAGCGCCATCTGCAAGTAAAATTTGATTTTTCAGCTTAGGATCCCATAAATCATTCCAACTTTTTATCTTCTTGCCATGAATCATATCAGAGTTATACACAATACCCACAGTTCCCCAAAAATAAGGAATAGAGTACTTATTGCCAGGATCAAAGGATAAGTCTAAAAAACGCGGATTAATGTATTTTAAATTAGGCAGCTTCGAATGATCAATTGGCAATAGTAAATTTTCTTCCCGCATCTTGCTAATCGCGTACTCAGAAGGCACAGCAATATCAAATGTCGTACCGCCTTGTTCAATTTTGGTCATCATTGCTTCATTCGAATCAAAGGTCTGATAAATGACTTTAATTCCGGTTTCTTTTTCAAACTGATTCACTAAATCAGGATCAATATAATCTCCCCAATTATAGACAGTCAGCGTATCTCCTCCAGAGTATCCTTCGGCATTGTTCAACTGATGAACCACATACATAAGAACGAAAGAAAGGATGACGATGAAGATAAACGGCTTTGCTAATTGCTTCATTTTCCAGTCGCCACCCCTTTCACTTTATTGCTATATCGCTGACTGATAAAGTAATAACCAATCACAATCAGCACGGTAAACATGAAAATAAGAGTAGAAAGAGCATTGATTTTCAGCGAGACCCCTCTTCTTGCTAACGAGTAAATTTCTACTGAAAGCGTGGAAAAACCGTTCCCGGTCACAAAGAACGTAACCGCAAAGTCATCCAAAGAGTAAGTTAAAGCCATAAAAAAGCCTGCAAAGATACCCGGGCGAATAAATGGCAATACCACTTTCGAAAGTACTTCAAAGCGGCTTGCGCCCAAATCACGGGCTGCATCAAGCAGTGTCGGACTCATTTCCTGCAGCTTAGGCAGAACCATGATGACCACAATCGGTACACTGAATGCAATATGCGCTAATAATACCGATATAAATCCGAGCTTTACACCGATAATGGTAAATAGAATTAAAAAAGATGCGCCAATAATAACATCTGGACTCACAATTAACACATTATTAAATGTTAACAACGTATTTTGAACACGTCTGCGCTTCACGTATACGATAGCAAGTGCCCCTATCACGCCAATAATAGTTGAAATACCGGAAGACAGTAGAGCAATAATAAGAGTATTCAAGACAATAATAAGCAAACGCGTGTCTTGAAACACTTCTTTGTACCAATCTAACGTAAACCCTTCAAATTCACGCATGTTTCCTCCGCTGTTAAAAGAGTAATACATTAAATAAAAAATGGGCGCGTATAAAATGAAAAATACAAAAAATAAATAAAGGTGGCTGAACTTCCACTTTCTCTTCATTTTACACACCTCTCTTTCCAGTGCCTGTTATGAGCATCATAACGGCCATCGCAATAATTAAAAAGACGGCTATTGTGGCGCCCATACCCCAATCCTGCGTCACTAAAAAATGTTGTTCAATCGCTGTTCCCAGTGTAATGACGCGGTTTCCAGCAATTAAACGTGTAATCATAAAGAGTGATAGTGCTGGAATAAAAACAGCCTGACAACCTGATTTAACCCCTTCTAGCGTTAGCGGAAATACCACGCGCTTAAATGTCACCCATGAAGATGCCCCCAAGTCTCGCGAAGCGTAGATAAGCGAGGGATTAAGTTCTTCTAAAGAGTTAAAGATCGGCAAAATCATAAAGGGGATAAAAATATACACCGATACAAATACAAAACTAAAGTCAGTAAATAAAATTTGATGAGTACCAAGTCCTAGAAATTCAGTAAACTTATTAACCGTACCATACGTGCCAAATATACCTAAAAAAGCATAAGCTTTTAATAATAGGTTAATCCACGTCGGTAAAATAATCAGTAGAAGCCAAAGCTGCTTGTGCCTAAGCTTCGTTAGTAAATAAGCTGTAGGATAAGAAAAAAACAAGGAAAATAACGTAATTAAAAAGGCATACCAAAATGAACTCAGCGTCATCTGTAAATAAACTGGGGTGAAAAATTTCTTATAGTTTTCAAGCGTCAGCTCATTATCGATGTTGAAAAAAGAATAATAGACAACTAATACAATGGGAGCAACTACAAAAAGCAAAATCCATAACACGTACGGGACTAAGTAAATATTTCTTGATTTAGTTTGCATCGTAATCCTCTTCATAACCTTCGAGTCGCTTATCGAATTCTTCTTCCGTTTCATTAAATCGCATAACATGAATAGCTTCAGGTTCAAAATATAAACCAATTTCTTCGCCAACCGTTGCCTTTTTCGTAGAGTGAACGAGCCACTCATTCCCTGCATGGTCATAGCCTAAAATTTCATAATGGACTCCTCTGAACAGCTGTGAATCTACACGAACCTGCAGCTTTCCTTGATCGGAGCTTGTAATGGCTAAATCTTCAGGGCGAATCACAATTTCAACCTGCTCATTTTGGTTTAATCCTTGATCGACACATTCAAATTGCTGGCCGCCAAACTCCACTAAAAAGTCAGCAATCATTTTACCTGGTACAATATTTGATTCACCAATAAAATCGGCAACAAAACGATTAATTGGCTCATCATAAATATCTGTAGGTTCCCCGCTCTGCTGAATTCTTCCTTTATTCAAAACAAAGATTTCATCGGACATCGCAAGCGCTTCTTCTTGATCGTGCGTAACAAAAATGAACGTAATACCTAGACGACGCTGTAATTCTCTTAACTCGTATTGCATTTCTGTACGCAATTTTAGATCAAGAGCTGAAAGCGGCTCGTCCAGCAAAATGACTTCGGGCTGGTTTACAATTGCTCGTGCAATTGCTACACGCTGTCTTTGGCCGCCCGACATTTCCTTTATTTCTCTGTTTTCATATCCTTCTAAGTTAACAAAACGAAGGGCTTCTTTAACTTTTATTGCAATATCAGCATTTTTCATCTTCTTGATTCGAAGACCAAATGCTACATTTTCAAATACATTCAAATGGGGGAAAAGCGCGTAGTCTTGAAAAACCGTATTAACCTGTCGTTTGTTAGCCGGGACATCATTAATTCTTTTCCCATTAAAATAAATCGTTCCGCTTGAGGCTTCCGTAAAGCCTGCAATTAATCGTAAAATCGTTGTCTTTCCACATCCCGATGGACCTAAGAGGGTATAAAATTTCCCTTTTTCAATTTCAAAGCTTACATGATCCAATACAACTGAATCATTATCATATTGCTTGGTCACATTTTCAAATTGAATAATTGTATTCGTAGATGTCATTTCACTTCACCTCTTTTGTTCTATAAATAAGACTCTGTCGCCACGATAATTAACTCTGTTATTCCGTCATGAGCATTTAAAATCTGATGTTCTTCAGAAGCTTGAAAATAGATGGTTTCTCCTTGTTTGGCTTCATATATTCTGCCTCCAAGCTTTACCTTCACACACCCGCGCAAAATGTAGCCAAACGTTTCTGAAAGGGAAGGCTCAAATCTCTTAAATGCACCCTTTTCATGAAGAATAAGACGAATCGGCTCCATTTCTTTTTCATTTGATTCATGCACAAGCCACTGAATATGGTAACCTTTTTCATCTTCGCAATAACTCGTGTAGTCTTCCTCTCTGTATACAACCTTTTGAACATGCGTATCAATTTCGAAGAATTCTTTCGGTTCGCACCCTAGCACTTCCAAAATACTAAAAAATGTTTCTAAAGACGGTGAACTTAAATCGCGCTCTAGCTGGGAAATATATCCTTTACTTAAATCAGTACGTTCTCCTAGCTCTTCTTGTGTTAAACCTTTTTTTAATCGTAAATTTTTAATTTTCTTTCCTATTTCCATACTCTCGATCCTCAACTGTATTTAAAATTAGCAAACAGCATGAATGATTGTTCATGCTGTTCCAAACTCAAGTTTTGTTTTACTTAACTTAAAGTTTACTTTTAACCTTAAAATATTATACATGAATTATTTTTTAGTACAACCTTAAACACTTAAAAAATAAAAACTCCTTTTATATTAAAAGGAGTTTTTATTTTTATTTATACAACTTATGCGTTTCGTACTGTTTCCCGGATAATGTATCAAACTCAACTTCATGGTAATCTTGAAGGTCTTTTGCAGCTTTTTTAGATAGCGCCGCCGGATCATCGACTAGCTTTCCTTTCGAATCTATATACATATTTGAACGAAAAGCCGGCACTTCTGTTTTCATTTGATTCAACTGATCGTAGAACAGATTACTTTTGTAACCAAGAGATTGAGCAAGCGTCGGAGCAATATAAATAGGACTCATCGTACCGAGATTTTTATCTATTTTCGTATCGTAATTAGATAAAAATAAGAGCGGCGTTTCATAAAATTTTTGAGATGTTTGCTGCGTTTTCTCGTTTCCAAAACCCGTTTCTTTGTAAGCTTGAAGGTTTTGGCCAAGCGCCGGCAAATGATCTCCCCAAAATACTACAATGGTCGGCTCGTCCAGCTTTTGAATTTCATCGTTCAATCGTTTTAAAGCAGCATCTGAACGTTTAATTCCTTCAGCATAAATTTCAATTTCCTTTTGCATTTCCGGTGATAACCCTTTACCGGTTACCTTAATGGTTTCCTGACCATTATACTTATCCGCCGAATAAGGAAGATGATTTGCAATCGTTACAGCATGCACAAATGCAGGCTTTTTCGACTGACGAAGCGTATCGAGTACTTCATCAACTACCGCTTCATCGGAAACAAACTCTTTGTTATCTTTTTGCGTATGCTTCATTTCATCAATAAACTTCACTTGATCAAATCCCAAGTTTGGATATACATTTTGTCTCATATAAAGCATGCCGCTGTTTGGATGCATAGCTGTTGTAGCATAGCCTTGCTTTTCTAAATAAGAAACAAAAGACGGATATTCTTTTTTACTCAATACATGCTGATAAGGAAGGCCTCCAGGGTTAAAGAAAGACAAAGAGTAGCTCGTCAGCGCTTCGAACTCCACATTAGCTGTTTCCCCGCCAAACGAAGGACTTAAAGACCATCCGGAAGGATATTTCTTTTGAAGTTCTCTTGTATTTTTCATTGGATCTTCAGAGAACGTCACGTTAAGCTTTGTTGGGTCCCAAAATGTTTCGTTCATCACAAACACAACGTTTGGTTTGACTTCAGTCTTGCTTTCTTGTGTTTTCTCTTCCTTTGACTGAATGCGCTTTGCCACTTTTGCCATAGCTTCTTCTGAGTAGTCATCCGGCTCTTGCAGCACATCTGTTTTAACATTTGAAATCATGCCAATAACAGGTCCATTATAGTAATAATTATTTTGCTGATTCCAAGGCATCAGCGCAGCATATTGATCATAATATTTTTGAGCAAACGAGTGTTCAAAGAATAAAAATGATTTCATTAAAAAGATGAGCGGCAGAATCATAATAATTCGAAGAAACCATCGAATTTTAATTTTCGGCAAGAAAAACCAAAGAGTAATCAGTACGATAATAGATCCAATAACTCCTATTACAATAGGAATTGAAATCGAATCTTTAATCATCGGAATAACTTCTTTTAACTGACTGGCCTGAATAAAATCGTTTGGGAACAATGGTTCATTTCGAAAGATTTTTTTGTAATAGTTTACGAGAGCTAAAATAAAATACAGAACAAAGGCAATCCCAGCCCCTAAATAAGCTTCCCCTACTAGCATAATGATCGCTAGTGTTAACAGCGAAAGCAAAAATACCGTAAAGAGATAGCGTTGAGGGTACGCCTGCATCCACTCTATTGTTTTGCCTGGGTTATGTATATCAATATGATAGACAACAAAAACCATGGCAGAAACAGCTGCTACTGCAATTGAAAACACAATTGCCGTAAAAATGGCATACCACTGCGAAGCTTGTATTCTCTCTATCTGATTAAACCGAAGTAGCAAATAGAAAGTGAGCGCCCATAAAACAAGGGAGCATCCCCCTATTAATACTACGAACCCAGCTGTATGGATTTGGGCCCAGTCAAACAATATCTTTGTGTCATTTGATACATTAAACATAACAACACTGTATAAAAAAACGCTAAGCAGCCCATACGCTGCCAGCATTGGCAAAGAACGATACAAATGTTTAAACATAACCTTAAGCCTCCTATTTACAATATCTTAACACTTTTAATATGATTTTAACATTCCTATCTCTCTCGCTTTCACGCCTAATTTCCCCATGATCATACCACTAACATTTCCCGAGAAATTTCACACGAAAAAAGCCCGCTTTTCTTATGAAAAGACGGGCCTCTTAGCCGTTTTATACGTATGTAAAAATTGCTGTTATGAACGTTCTTTCAACGCTTCTGCTTTTAGCAGATCGCGAATTTCTGTTAAGATCTCTTCTTCTTTTGACAGAACAGCCACTTCTTCCTCTACTTTCTCTTCTTCTTTTCTCTTAAAACGATTAAAGAAACGAATAAATAAAAAAATCGAGAATGCGACAATTAAGAAATCAACAATTGTTTGAATAAAAGATCCATATAATACCGTAGCATCTCCAACCGTGAAGGATAAATCTTTAAAGTCTATCCCTGCTAACAACAAACCAATCAGTGGCATAATAATATCATTTACAAGAGACGTTACAATTTTTCCAAATGCCGCTCCAATAATAACACCGACAGCTAAATCCAATACATTTCCACGCAAAGCAAACTCTTTAAATTCTTTAAGCATCTGTTTCTTCCACCTCCTGCCCTTCATTTCAAACTTTCATGATAATACATCCTAAATTAAACATACAAGGTGTATTTTCACTTTTCTCTTTTTCATGAGATATGTACCAGACCTTTAGTTGTATTTCTGCCCAGATTTTTACTTTATATTCCCTTATAAATAAAATGCACTTTCAGTTTTCATTCAGGAAAGATTCATATTCAGTCCATTTTCCTTTTATACACTAATAGCATGTAATTCACCAAATATGTAAATGAACAATAGAGGAGATGGCTAGAACGTGAGAAAAATTATACTGCGAGCAGCTGCTTTATGCCTCGTAGCTATTATCAGCATTTCTTATACAGCAAGTGCGGCGAATGCAAGTGAAAACGCAGCAAGTGGAGATTTAATTATTATTAATAAAAAAACAAATCAGCTTGCTTATTTTCATAATGGAAAGTTAGAAAAAACGTATTCAGTAGCTACGGGAAAAACATGGAGCGATACGCCGGTAGGCTTTTTCAAGATTGTTAACAAAATTAAAAATCGTCCTTACTATACAGGGCATATTGCAGGAGGCGCTTCTAATAATCATCTTGGCTCTCGCCGCTGGCTAGGGCTTAATGCAAACGGAACAACCGGCGACACATACGCTATTCATGGGAATAACTCAGAAGATAGCATCGGCAAATATGTAAGCCACGGCTGCGTACGAATGCATAATGCGGATGTCGAAGAATTATTCAATAAAGTGGCAGTAGGAACATCTGTAACTATTACGTATTCATCAAAAACCTTTGAAGAGCTGGCAAAAGTATACGGCTACGGACAGCTATGAAAAAATAAAAGCTTATCCAAGAAATCTGGATAAGCTTTTATTCTTCTCTATTCCCATACATGAGCTCCGTACTGTGTGAATATAGCTCAATAATATTCCCAAACGGATCTTCACAATAAACCAAGTAATAAGGTTTTCCTGGTCTTGTATTCCATACTTGGCTTCGCTTTTTACCGCCTGATTGTTCGATTTTATCCGCTAACTTTTCCACGTCATCGGCTATTAAGCACATGTGAAAATAACTTTGATACTGCTCATCGCTGTCTTTTAATACAAGAGGCATTTGCGGCTTATTAAATTCAAACAGTTCAATGCCTACCTGGTTGTCAGCTGTCATGTGAGCATTTTTCATTTTTTTGATATGAGACCCCAGTAAATCTTGAGTCATATTTTCAGCTTTTTCTTCCTCCGCATTAAACATATAAGGACCGGCAATCAGCTTAAAACCTAAAACTTTTCCATACCACTGCACGGCTTCTTCTACATCAGGTACAGCTAATCCAACGTGCGTAATAGCTACCATTTTATCACCCTCCTATACACAAACATTCCCTTTCTGCTAAAAGAAAAACAGCCCATTTAAAATGGACTGTTTACACATACTAAATTCATTCACGATTTTAAAGCATTATATTGAGCAATGATTTCTTTTGTTAAATCATTACTTGCCTCTAACCCACTAATCTCTTTTAATACATACTCAATACCATACTCATGAATATTCGCTTGAAGCTTCATAGCCTCTTTATCTTCTTGCGGGTCAAATAAAAGCGCAGCGGCAATAGCCTTTGCTAAATAGGTATAAGAAAGGCCCGATTTTTTTGCTTCTAGCGCTGGACGAATCAAACGATCCTGAGGTCCAAGCTTGCGAATTGGTGCTCTTCCTACTCTTTTAACTGAATCATTTAAACGAGGATTTTTAAAGCGTTCAATGATTTTAGTAATATAGGCTTTGTGTTCCTCTTTATCTAAGTCATATCTTTTAATTAGATAGTTTCCTGTTTCTTGTAGCGTTTGCTGTACTTGTTCATAAATATCTGAATCTCTTAACGTTTGATCAATTGTTTCTTTTCCTTTTAAATAACCAAAATATGCAATCACCGCGTGTCCCGTATTCACTGTAAATAACTTTCTTTCAATAAAAGGAGCAAGGTCAGGCACAATCGTCATTCCTTCTACAAAAGGAATATCTTCAGGTGCCTCTACTACCCATTCATAATAGGATTCTACTAAAACATCAAGCGAACCTTGATCATGTTGAATAGGCACGATACGATCTACAGCTGAATTGAAGAAAAAGACCTTATTTATCATATGAGCTTTTGTCTCTTCATCCAGCGCGTCAAAAATATAGCCTTTTAATAAATCTGTCGCAGAGATTTGATTTTCACATGCAATCACATATACATTTTCGTCGCTTGCTTTTACACGTTCAGCCAAACCTTTAGCAATTAAAGGAGCAATGCGAGGCAGAACGTTCGGTCCGATGGCCGTCGTAATGTACGTTGCTTCTTTAATCGCTTTAATGACCGCTTGTTCTTGTGTCAGATTATTTAAACCAGATACGTTTTGAACAGCTAATGTCTCGGGATGCTCTGCGGCTGTTATTACGTTATACCCTTCATCTATGTTTAACTGATTAATAATCTTTTCAGCAATATCTACGAATGTGACATGATAGTTGCTTTGAGAAAACAATGCCCCAATGAATCCTCGACCGATATTGCCTGCTCCAAAATGAACTGCTTGTTTCACAAAAATCATTCCTTTATCAAATTATTTCGAAGGTACTCATGAAACGTATCCTCTAGCTTTTTGCGAATTATCTCTTCGTTCGAAGACGAAAAAATCATCATTGCTTCATGGTCTTCAATTAAACTGGTACTAATTAAACTTAAAATTTCTTGCTGTGCTTCACTTAACTCTTCAGGTGCGAGCATTAATAGAAGGTTACGCGCCTGCATGTTTGTTCCGTCCATGCCTTTAACTGTGCAAGGCTGTTCTAAATGTGAAACTTGAAAAATCAGCTCGTTCACGTGATGTTCACGGCAATGGAACAGTGCCATACTCGTTTGCGGAATGCCTAAACCGCCTTTGTTTTCTCGTTCCTTAAGCTGATGAATAACGCAGCTGGCATTGGTTATTAAACGTTCTTTTTCAGCAGCTTTTACTACTTGCGAAATCACTTGATCGTGACTCACTTCACCCGAAAATCGATACATTCTAAGGTTTTGAAGAATTGATTCGATACTTCCATGCACATCTTTAATTTGCTTCATCGTTTCCTCAAAAGACGGTTTTTCTTTAGAAACAGTCTTATTTTTATATTGGAACGAGCGATAGTCCTTATCTTTGGTTAACTTTTGAATGTTTTTCTGTAAAAAATTCTGGACGGATTGAATATCCTCTTCGGTTAAGAGTGGATTGACTAAAATGTAATCGACATTTAAAAAAGGCAGTCTTACTGTTGAAATCACTACGTCATACCCTTCAAGCGCGGCTTCTTTGATTTCTTTTACCGATTTAATGACAACTGAATTAATCTCCGGAATCTCTTTACGAATACGGCTAGCTAACATTTTCGAGGTGCCAATTCCAGTTGGACAGACGATCAGTGCCTGAATTTCCATAACTTCTTCTTTTAGCACTAGCGTTGAACCGAAATGCAAAACAAGATATGCTACTTCATCATCTGGAAAAACTAAATGCGGCAGCTCTTGATCGATACTGTTTCTCACAGCCATAAATAAAACCGGGTACTTTTTCTTAATCTCTTCTGTTAATGGATTAAAAAGCTCCATTTTTTGCTTAAGACGAAAAATTGCCGGTTCCATATGAGCGAGCAGCCCCTGGTAAAGGGAAAAATCACCGGTTAAGTCGGTGTTAAGCTGAACAGAAACGTGAGCAATCATATTCTTAATAATCTGCCCAACCACTACGCTGTCGTAATATACGTCTCTAGTAGTTTGGAACTTTGCTGCACGCAGCCGCACTGCTAAGAAATGAATATCTTTTTCTGTAAAAGAAAGAGAAAATACCCGTTCAATTTCGCGGCAAATATCCTTCATTAAAAACATTTCACTCGCCAGTTCTTCCGTTTGGCCGCCGTCGTCTTCTAGATACATTTGCTTTTTCGTTCGCTGTATCATAATGCAAATATGAACAATGAGCCCTATATAATCGCTGTCAGCCAGCTTAGAATGATGCTGATTAATCGCTTGATGTACAATTCTGTCTACTTCTGCCAAATAATCCGGATAAAAATAGTGCAAAATCGTTTCATCCGTATGCTGCTGGTTTTCTGCTAAAAACATGCACTCAATTAACTCTTCATTAAAGTAAACAAGAAAATAATTAGCTAATGCTTTTCGTTTATTGGCTTCAGTAGCTTGAACCTCTACTCCCACCCCTCTCTTTCGTTGAAGGAAAACGTCAAATGTGGTTAACCACTCTGTTAATTCATCTAAATAAGCAGTGAGTGTAGTAATACTTACTTCTAAGTCTTTAGCCAGCGTTTGTAATTTAAATGAATCTCCTTCTTCTAGAAGAAGAATTAAAAGAATTAGTTTTCTTTCCTGTGGAGACTGATCCGTCGTTTTAATCTTCATCAGCTCTTGGATAAGGCGAAAAATTTGTTCATTTTTACCTTCAATCATTAGTCCTTCATCTTGCGTACGAATCAGCTTCAAATCAAATTTTTCAAGTATTGATTCAATTGCCTTCAAATCTCGGTGAACGGTTCTTACACTTACATTCAAAAAAGTAGCAAGTGTAAGGGCTGTATGTTTTCCTGCCGTTTTAATAATTAACTCAATGATTGATTTTTCTCTTGAAGTAATAAACAAGAACATCAACTCTTTTCTTATTTATAAACAAAGGATAAAAAGGCATTTCCATGCCTTTCTATCCCGTTAGTTACTTTGAATAATAGCCATTAATTCTTTAGCTGATTTGGCATGAACCATCTTTTCAATATTGTCCATATCAGAACATGTAATCGCGATACCAGATAAAATTTCTAAATGAGTGCCGTCTTTTCCGGCAATTCCAAAAATCAAACGAACTTTCTCACCATCAAAATCAACGCCTTCTGGCACTTGAATCACTGTAAAACCCGACCTTAAAACGTTCTTTTTCGCTTCTTCCGTACCGTGCGGAATCGCTACGTCATTTCCCATATAAGTAGAAGTCATATTGTCGCGCTCAATCATCGCTTCAACGTAGTTTTCTTCTACATATCCGCCTTTTACTAACACGCTCCCTGCAAATCGAATTGCTTCTTCCTTAGAAGAAAAGTGCTGATTTAAGAAAACGTTTTCTTCTTTTAATAAACCATCATTACTATCTGTATTATTTTCTGCAGATACTCTTTTTTCTTCTTCCGCTTTAGAAGTAGTATGATCATTTTTTAGTTGATCAATTAGTTTGTCATATTCCGGACTAGATAGAAAATTATCAACCGAGATATGATACGCATCTGGAACTTTGTTTTGAGCTCTTGGCGTCAGCTCTTCCTGTGTAATAACGATTTGAGCATCACTTGGAATATTACTGATGGCTGTATTCGTTACCGAAATATTTAAATCTGCTTGTTTAACTTTCTTGCGAAGAAGAGAGGCGCCCATCGCACTCGATCCCATACCTGCGTCACAGGCAAAAACAATTTTCTGAACGCTTGCTGGTACTTCTCCTTGCTGTTTTGTAAAGCTTCCTGCTACAGAGCTCTTCTTGCCTTTCATCTCTTGCATTTTGCGAGCTGCTTCATCCAAATCTTCTGTTTGCTTGCCCGTTTTTAAAATTAACGAACCTACAATAAACGATACGATGGCTGCAACGAGAACACCGGAGATATTTGCAACATAGCTGCCTGCATTACCTGGTGTAGCAGCTAAAATAGCCAAAATACTTCCCGGTGAAGCAACCGCTTGTAAGCCTCCGCCTAAAAGAACAAATGTAAATACGCCGCTCATTCCGCCTAAAATAGCCGCAATGATTAGAAGCGGACGCATTAAAACGTAAGGGAAGTAAATTTCGTGAATTCCGCCAATAAAATGAATGATGGCTGCTCCCGGCGCTGACTGTTTTGCTGTTCCTTTTCCAAAGAAGCAATACGCTAACAAAATTCCTAATCCCGGACCAGGATTTGTTTCTAATAACAATAGAATTGACTGTCCGTTTGTTCGAATTTGTTCTGCTCCGATCGGAGATAAGATACCGTGATTAATAGCATTGTTTAAGAATAAAATTTTAGCTGGTTCAATTAGAATACTTGTAAGTGGAAGAAGGCCATGTGCAACCATCCAATCTACACCCACTACAAGCGCGCCTGTAAATCCGTCCACGGCTGGACTAACTCCTAAAAAGGCTAGAATTGCTAGAATTCCTCCAAGAATACCTGCTGAGAAATTATTAATTAACATCTCGAATCCTGTTTTGACTTTACCTTCAATAAACTGATCAAACTTCTTGATGATATAACCGCCAAGTGGTCCCATAATCATAGCGCCTAGAAACATCGGAATATCAGATCCAACGATGACGCCCATGGTCGCTATAGCACCTACAACGCCTCCGCGCTGATCGTGGACAAGCTTTCCTCCTGTGTAGCCGATTAGCAGCGGAAGCAAATACTTGACCATTGGATCCACTAGTTTGGCAAGGCTTTCATTTGGAAAAAAGCCTGTTGGAATAAATAAAGCAGTAATAAGTCCCCATGCAATAAATGCTCCGATATTTGGCATAACCATTGAACTTAGAAAGTTCCCAAACTTTTGTACAGCTACTTTTATATTAGATTGAGCCATTTGCTCTCTTCCTTTCTCTAAGTGATGATACTTTAATCGTAAGAGATTAAACGCTTTCATTCAATGAATAGGAAAACTAACTTTGTCGTACCACAGACAGACAAAGCTTTTAATTACATAAAAAAGCAGCTGAACTGTCAAAGTTCAGCTGCTTTCTAACTTAATATTTATCTAATTCACTTACAGGAGATTGAATAATAACCGGATTTTTCTCTGGGTTTAACCATTTTAAAATAGAGACAACTTGTTCTTTAGAAGTAGCCGTACATCCTGCGGTATAATTTGTTCCTACATGGAAGAAGATTGCACTTCCCTTTCCTGGCGTTCTAGATTCGTTATAATTAATGACGAACCCATAGTCGTAAGCGGGGATGTCCATGTTCTCAGCGCTCGTCCAGCGGCCATTAGCCGGCTTTTGCTGCCACGTATTATATAGAGAGCTTTTTGAATCGTCTACCCACACATCATTTGCTGTAATCTTTCGATATGGAAGCTTAGTTCCAGGGTTTGCATAGCTTCCGAATGCTGTGCCAATTGTATATTTCCCTGTCGGAGATTCCATATCTCCTTCTTTTTTCGATAAAGCGAATCCTTTTTGTCCAAGTACACCGTTCGCAGTTAAAACTTGCTTCCATTTCCCATCAACTTTTTCAAACGTTTGAATTTTAGCAGACTTCGTATCGTAGTTATCTGCTGTAACCAAGATGACTTGCTGAGCGTTACCTAACGTTTTAAAAGAATCGACTACGAGTTTTGGAGACGCTGTAGCTGAAGCCTGTACATAGTCACTGCTTACATAGCCTGTGCGGCCGTTATAGTTAATTTTGTACCAGCTTCCGCTTTTGCTCACCACGGACAGCTTCTGGCCTTTTGTCACACTTCCTATGGATGCATAGCTAGTGCCCGCTCCGCTTCTTACATTCAGCGTGCTTGCCGTTACTGTGTACGCTGTGCTTTCTGCTGGCGGCGTTGTTGGGGCCGTTGTTGTTCCGGATGCTTGTACATAATCGCTGCTTACATAGCCCGTGCGGCCGTTATAGTTGATTTTGTACCAGCTTCCGCTTTTGCTCACCACAGACAGCTTCTGGCCTTTTGTCACACTTCCTATGGATGCATAATTGGTACCTGCTCCGCTTCTTACATTCAGCGTGCTTGCCGTTACTGTGTACGTTGTGCTTTCTGCTGGCGGCGTTGCTGTTCCTGATGCTTGTACATAATCGCTGCTTACATAGCCCGTGCGGCCGTTATAGTTGATTTTGTACCAGCTTCCGCTTTTACTCACCACAGATAGCGTTTGATCTTTCACTACGCTGCCGATAATCCCGTAAGTCGTTCCCGCTCCGCTTCTCACATTTAGCTTGCTTGCCGTTACTTTATATGTAACTGTCGCTGCATATGCCTTTTCTTGATTTCCTCCGATTGAGCCAAAGCCAGGCGTTACAGCCGTTGCAAGTGTAGCTGTTAACGCCATCCCCACCATTAATTTTTTCAACTGCTTTCCCTCCATTTATCTCTTATAAAATTCTACTATTTTCTATTCTTAATTCATTATCTTACCATATTCCAAAAGAAGGGAAAGGGTCAATAGATGCTTTTCACACGGCCTATAAAAAAAGACAGACCTCTTTGATAGGTCTGCCTCTTTCACTATTATCCTAAATCAACGTTGTGATATACTTGCTGCACATCTTCTAGGTCCTCTAATGCATCAATCATTTTTTCAAACTGAGCTTGTGCATCTTCAGGAAGAGTTACATCATTTTGAGCAAGCATCGTTTGCTCAGCTACTGTAAATTCCGTAATACCAGCATCGTTGAACGCTTTTTGTACCGCATGGAATTGATCCGGATCAGCATAAACAATTACAGAATCTTCTTCTTCTAAAATGTCACGCACGTCTACATCTGCTTCCATTAACAGTTCTAGCGTCTCTTCTTCATCCTTACCTTCTACACCAATAACAGCTGTTGGATCAAACATGTACGCTACTGATCCGCTTACTCCCATATTACCGCCGTTTTTACCAAAAGCAGCACGCACGTCTGAAGCTGTTCTGTTTACGTTATTCGTAAGAGCATCTACGATAACCATTGAGCCATTTGGTCCAAAACCTTCGTAACGAAGATTATCGTAATTTTCTTCTGATCCGCCTTTTGCTTTTTCAATCGCACGGTCAATAATTGCTTTTGGCACATTGTATGTTTTCGCGCGTTCTAATACAACTTTTAACGCTTGGTTTGATTCTGGATCTGGCTCGCCTTGTTTCGCAGCCACATAAATCTCACGGCCAAACTTGGCATATATACGACTTGTATTAGCATCTTTTGACGCTTTCTTTTCTTTAATATTGTTCCACTTACGGCCCATATTGTTTCACTCTCTTTCAAAATTGAATCTAATAAAATAAATAGGCAATGATATATCCGTCTTTATTATACATCAATTCCCTCTTATCTTTCGAGTTTAATACCTAAAAAAGACAAGCAATCTTTTGGTATATTTCATTAACTAAATAAATGAGAAAACCATTTGATAACCGGCTGAATGATTTTTGTATATACATTTTTAAGCGGTTTGTATATACATCTCATCCAAATCCACCGTAAAGGATAGTAGATCATATGAATTACGATCCACTTAACTCCTTTCCAGAAACAGAGAAATATACGCTGACAAAATGAAACCACAGGGATAACAATTTCATTGTAAAATGGCAGCACAACATATCTCCAGAAAAGATAACAAGGGTAACAAACTAGATACAACACAGGGTATAAAACGTACTTCCATATAAATCTAGTTATAGGCAAAAAACATCGTTTCCAAACGAAGAGAATAAAAGGATAGATGAGGACACTCCATAGCCAAGAAATAGGATAAACGAACAAGAAACGTATAATGTATCTCCAAATGAAATCAATGACAGGTTGAATAATTCTTGTTCCTATCCATATGAGGGGCTTAACGATAAAATATATCCATAGCTTACACAAAATTTGAAATACAAAATAAAAGGGAAAATACAAGACAAAAAAAATGCCTCGCAACACGTACTTTATACTTTGAGCTACTCCACTAATACTTTTCACTTCCTTTTTTATAAGTGAGTTTCGTTCATTTACCTACTCTATTATATAAAATAAATTGAGCAAGCAAATATATTTTTTAGTTCAATGAGAATTATATACAAAAACACCCTTCTATAATAGAAGGGTGTCTAGAACCTTATTATTCTACAGTAACTGATTTTGCTAAGTTACGTGGTTTATCTACATCGCAATCGCGGTGCAATGCAGCGTAGTAAGAGATTAATTGTAAAGGAATAACCGCTGCTAGTGGTGAAAGTGTTTCGTGAACTTTCGGAATCACGTAGCGATCTTCTTCTGTTTCTAATCCTTTCATTGAAATGATACAAGGATTAGCTCCACGTGCTACTACTTCTTTTACGTTACCACGGATGCTTAAGTTTACATGCTCTTGTGTTGCTAATGCAATAATTGGCGTATTGTTTTCAATTAAAGCGATTGTTCCGTGCTTAAGCTCTCCTCCAGCAAACCCTTCTGCTTGGATGTAAGAGATTTCTTTTAGTTTTAACGCACCCTCTAAACCTACATAATAATCGACAGAACGTCCAATAAAGAATGCGTTGCGAGTTGTTGCTAAGAATTGAAGAGCAATGCTTTCCATTTCTTCTTTGTCGTCGCAAAGTACTTCCATTGTGTTTGCTACGATTGCTAACTCTTGAACTAAATCAAATTCTAATTCAATGCCGCGTGTTTTTGCTGTTACAGCCGCTAGAATTGATAGCACTGCTAATTGAGCTGTATAAGCTTTTGTTGATGCTACAGCAATTTCCGGACCTGCATGAAGTAATAACGTATAATCAGATTCACGAGATAATGTTGATCCCGGAACGTTTGTGATTGTTAACGCTTTGTAACCTAGTTCTTTAATTTGAACTAATACTGCACGGCTGTCAGCTGTTTCTCCACTTTGAGAAATAAAGATAAACAATGGCTTTTCAGATAAAAGCGGCATGTTATAAGAGAATTCACTTGCTACGTGCACTTCTACTGGAACCTTCGCCCACGTTTCAATGAATTGTTTACCTACTAGGCCTGCATGATAGCTTGTTCCACATGCTACGATATAGATGCGGTCTGCTTCATCCATTGCTCCTAAAATGTCAGCATCAATGTGCAGTTCATTGTTCTCATTTTGATACTCTTGAATGATTTTACGAACAACTAAAGGCTGCTCATCAATTTCTTTTAACATATAGTGAGGGTACGTACCTTTTTCAATATCACTTGCATCAAGCTCTGCTGTATAAGGTGCTCTTTCTACCACTTCACCATCAAGCGTTTTAATTGTTACGCCTTCTTTTGTAACAATTACTGTTTCTTTATCCATTAATTCTACGTACTGATCTGTTACTTGAAGCATTGCCATAGCATCGCTCGCTACAACGTTAAATCCTTTGCCAACACCTACAAGAAGCGGGCTTTTATTTTTAGCTACGTAGATTGTATTTTTATCTTCGTTATCAACAAGAGCTAGTGCATAAGAACCGTGAAGCAAGCTCACTGTCTTACGGAACGCTTCTTCTACATCTAAGCCTTCTGCTGCGATTTTTTCAATTAACTGAACGATTACTTCTGTATCCGTTTCGCTTTTGAACGTTACATCTTGTAAATATTCACGTTTCAAAATAGCATAGTTTTCAATTACACCGTTATGCACAAGTGTGAAGCGTCCAGATGTACTTTGATGCGGATGAGCATTTTCTTGGCTTGGTACACCATGAGTTGCCCAACGCGTATGACCGATACCTGCTGGTGCTACAACACTGTTATCTACTGCCTGACGCAATTCTGCAATACGGCCTTTTTCTTTGAATACGTGTACGCCTTCATTGTTAACAACTGCAATACCTGCTGAGTCATAGCCACGATATTCTAACTTTTCAAGACCACGTAATAAAATTTCTTTCGAATCTTCTGTTCCAATATATCCTACAATTCCGCACATAGATAAAATCCTCCTTCATGTATGAAAAGAGAGTCTCTTTTCATCATCAATGATTATCATCTCAATGCTTTTGTCCAATAAGTCACCTCATTGTTTTTCACATCAAGTTTTCGGCCGTGATAATCAACAACCGGGAGGCATCCGCCGATACTTCGATAAACCTCCTCCTCGTCAACTAAGTCGTTTCCGTCCCTTTACTTAGTTCAGGCGCTTTGTATTCACTTTTAAACTAGATTGTTCACTCCTTTACATAAATTAAGAGACGAACAGATTTAATATTACAATAAGAAGTGAGAAAACGTCAATTATCTTCTTTACTATCTGTAAAAACAGCCTTTAGCATCAGATAATTTCCAAGAATTTTTCTCAACAATATAAAAATATGCATAAACGGCTTGAAACGTCACCGCTTATGCATATAATTAATGAATTACTCTAAGCCCATTTCTTCTTTTACTACTTCTACGATACGCGTTACATAAGTTTCACATTCTTCTTGTGTTTGTGCTTCAACCATCACACGTACTAACGGCTCTGTTCCTGAAGGGCGTACAAGTACTCGGCCATTACCGTTCATTTCTTTTTCCACTTCTTCAATAACCACTTTTACCTTCTCGTTATCTGTAACATGATGCTTATCTGTTACTTTTACATTTACAAGAAGCTGAGGATATTTCTTCATTTCGGCTGCTAATTCTGATAAAGGCTTTTTCGTTGCTTGCATAATATTTACAAGCTGAATAGCTGAAAGCATACCGTCACCTGTTGTGTTGTAATCTAAGAAAATAATATGACCTGACTGTTCTCCACCTAGGTTATATTGATTAGCTTTCATTTCTTCCACTACATAACGGTCGCCTACACCAGTTTGTGCACTTTCAATCCCGCTAGCTTCTAGTGCTTTATAGAAACCTAAGTTACTCATAACGGTAGAAACAAGCGTGTTTTTCTTTAAACGCCCTTGTTCATACAAGTATTTTGCACAAATGAACATGATTTGATCACCATCTACAATCTCGCCTTTTTCATCGATTGCGATTAAACGATCTCCGTCTCCATCAAATGCTAACCCAACATCCGCTCCTTTTTCTTTTAAGAAGGCACTTAATGCTTCCGGATGTGTAGATCCTACACCGTCATTGATGTTTAATCCGTTTGGAGATGCCCCCATTGTAGAGATATCTGCATCTAGATCTGCAAATAAATGTGCTGCTAAAGATGACGTTGCCCCGTGCGCACAGTCTAATGCCACATGAATACCTGAGAAGTCTTCATCAACCGTTTGTTTTAAGTATTGCAGATATTTTTGTCCACCTTCGAAGTAGTCATTTACCTGACCTAAGTCTCCCCCAACGGGTCTTGGTAATTGATCTGTGTCACTATCCATTAACGCTTCAATTTCATTCTCTTGGGCATCTGAAAGTTTAAATCCATCTGGACCAAAGAATTTAATTCCGTTATCTTGAACTGGGTTGTGCGAAGCAGAGATCATGACTCCTGCTTGTGCGCCAAGTGCTTTTGTTAAATACGCTACCCCTGGAGTTGAAATAACACCTAGTCGCATAACTTCTGCTCCAATTGAAAGCAATCCTGCAACAAGCGCTCCTTCTAACATATGACCAGAAACGCGTGTATCGCGTCCGATTAATACTTTTGGTCGCTCTGAATCTTTTGTTAGAACGTAACCACCTAAGCGTCCAATTTTAAAAGCAAGCTCAGGAGTTAATTCACTATTGGCAACTCCTCTTACTCCGTCTGTTCCAAAATACTTACCCATTAATTTTCTCTCCTTCATGTCAAAACATTTAGTTTCCTGATGTATTATCTGTCTGTCCATCTACGGGTGTAGAATTTTCATCACTTTGATTATTACTACTGTCGTCACCAGTTTCTGTACTATCTGTTGGTGTATCTGTATTGTCTTCAGGTGTATCAGTCTCTTCGCTTGGTTTATCAGCTGAATCACCTGAATTTCCCGTCCCAGGATTTGTTCCTGATCCAGTTCCCGTGTCTGGCTTTGTTTCTTTATCGCTCGTACTTCCACTTGTTTCTTTATCTGTTTGCTCATCATTTGTCCCTGATTGTTTTTTCGCTGTTACACGAACTTTTGCCTGTTTAGTCGATAGAGCTGATGTAACGGAGTCGGGACTATTTATCATAATAGGAACCGTGTGCTCCCCGGCAGATAAATTCCCTACATTCGCTGACAAGCTAATGCCGCTTTTCGTCAACTTATCTAAATCAGATTTTGGTCCTTTTACATCCGCATCTACTGAAGTAGGAGAAAGCAGTTCATACGTGTACTTTGAGGATTGACCAGTTAAAGAAACCGGTAAATTCTTAAATGACTTAGTCTCAGCTGCACTTGCATCCGTTTCTTCTGCGTCTTTCTCATCACCTTGTTTGTCTACTTCCACATGAACGGTAATTTGTTTAGGACTTACACTATCTATTCCGTCTGGAACAGGGACGTTCACCTTAATATCTTTAGATTTCGTAATACCGGTAACATCGACTGGAATATTATCAATTTTATCGATTTTTTCTAAAGAATCAGATGGACCGATAATTTTTACTGTATCTGTTTTAGGCTCTAGCTTCGTAATGTTGACACCGTCGCCTGGCGTGCCTTCTTGAACCACATCGATCGGCACTTTTTTACTAATATTTCTCACTGGGATTGTTACATTGACCGTTTCTGGTTGAACTGTTACGTTCAATTTATTTAAATTCTTGTCTAGTGCGACAACAGTTGCTTGTTTCGTCACTGTTTTTGAAGCATTATCTAAATCAATAATAGCTTTCACATAAGCAACTTGGTCCAATTGACTTGATGCGCCCGTTACCGTGACGGCTCTTGGACTAACAGTTGCTTCCCCTGCTTCATATCCATTCTTGACCTTGTTTTTATCATAGCTTGCCTCTACTGAAAACTGTTTTGAATCGCGTTCTTCAATTGTTACGTTTACAATATCAGGCTTAACCACTACGTTTAAATTATCAGAGATATTTCGATACTGAACCTTGACTCTATGCTGCCCTAAGCTTAAATTATCAAGGTCAATATAAGCTTGATAATCTTTTTGTAGCTTTGTTTGAGCCAAAATATTTTTAGGACCTTCCAGTGTCATAATCACCGTATCCGGAACACCTCTTACAATTCTGTTCTTCTCATTATAGGATACTTGAACCGGAACATCTGTTAATGTTTCTACTCCAGTGTTGGCAGAACTGCTTCGGTTCAGAATCTTATTTGATGAACTGGCACCATCATCTAAATTAACAGATAAATATAACATGAAGGCTAACAGCAACGCGATAATTTTCATAACCCACGATCGATTCATCAATTTATCCATTCTTCTTCAACCTCCATTGCCAACGAGTGGAAGAAGTTGCTTTAGAAGTTGTGACTAATTCTTTTTCTAGCATTTCTCTCAATGTATCAATTGTCAATTCACGATACAATTCACCATTTTTGGTAACGGAAATGCCTCCAGTTTCTTCAGATACAATGACAGTCACACTATCTGTTACTTCACTTATTCCTACAGCAGCACGATGGCGAGTACCTAATTCTTTTGAAATAAAAGGACTTTCAGATAAAGGTAAGTAACATGCTGCAGCGGCTACTTGATCCCGCTGTAAAATAACCGCTCCATCATGAAGTGGTGTATTTGGTATAAATAAGTTGATTAATAATTCAGAAGAAATATTAGAGTTGAGCGGTATACCTGTTTCAATATAATCACCCATACCCGTCTCTCTTTCGATTGAGATCAATGCACCTATGCGTCTTTTAGCCATATAATGCGTTGCTTTTATAATCGCCTCAATCGTAACGGTACGTTCGTCTTCTTCAGGCAAATTACTGCGTGAAAACAAACGTCCTCTCCCAAGCTGTTCAAGCGCTCGGCGCAGCTCTGGCTGGAAGATAATAATGATAGCTAAAAACCCATACGTTAACGCTTGGTCCATTAACCATTGCAGCGTATTTAGTCCAAGGAAGTTACTTATAAAGCGAACAACTAAAATCACCGTAATTCCTTTTAAAAGCTGTACTGCTTTTGTACCTCTTATGACCATAATTAATTTATATATGACGAACCATACCAGGAGAACATCAACAATTTTTCCTAAATATGAGAGGATTGGCAGGTCTCCAATAGGCATCTTCTCACTTCCTCTATATATGTAATAAAGATAACATAACCGTTTTATTATACCATAAAACAAAATTACACTGTAAATTACATCTTATTTTTAAATCCTTGTTCCTATATAATGTAGCCTTCTTTTTATATAAATAAAACCGTCCACTGTTCCTCTCTAACAAGATAAGCGGACGGTTTTATGTTTCAACTATTAAAAGTCAACAGCTTGTTTGGCATGAGTTTTGACGTTATACCATACCCAGTCAAAAATCTTGTCTAACTCTTCAATATTGCCTGTCACTTCTCCTGCAGAAGCTAGATACTTATCACCATGTATAACAGTAACGTTTCCATCTACTTTTCCTTCAATTTTAATATCGCCATTTCTCACAGTAATATCACCTTTGACGGTCTCACCTTTTGGTACAACGACTGTTTTATCGTGAATGACCAAGTTCGGCTGCTTTGAAACAGAAAAGTCTTCATCCGTTTCCCAAGCTGAAAACACGGTGCCGGACATTAACAGCACAAATACAGCAGCTGCACTAAGAATCGGGTGGTTTGTAAACCATCTATTCATTCGAATTCGATTCTTCTCACGTGGTAACCCAGCCATAACACCTGCTGTAAAGTTCATAGGTAATTCTATATGAGAAGTGCTTTGCACAAATGCAATGGTTCTTTTTAACTGATGCATATGCTGCTGACAACCTTTGCATTGATGCAAATGCTCTTTTAATAACAGTTCATTTTCTTTTGTAATATCTCCATCTAAATGCTCATGAATGAGATTTACATACATTTTTGGACATTTCATTCTTAGTTCACTCCTTACAAGTGGCGAAGTCGATTTCTTAAAGCTTCACGTCCTCTGTGAATTCTAGTCTTTACCGTACCAAGAGGCAGGTCTAAAATATCGCTGATTTCTTTTAACGACAGCTCATCTATATATTTTAGGACAATGACAGTTCGATATTTCTCAGGTAGCTTTAATATTTCCGACTGAATGAATTCTTGCAATTCTACTTGCTCTAGTTCTTCCTCTGGTAAGGCCTGATCGGCAGCTATTTGAGAGTACATATTTAACCCGTCGGTCCCGGCTACTTCTGCATCTAAATAATAGTCTGGCTTTTTTTTACGAATTCGATCAATACAAAGATTTGTAGCAATTCGATATAACCAGGTGGAAAACTTTTTACTCGTGTCATAGCTATGAATATTTACATAGGCTCGAATAAACGCTTCTTGGGCAGCGTCTTGGGCTTCTTCCCGGTTTCCTAACATTCGATAACATAGATGAAAAAGTTTATCCTTGTGATATTCTACTATGTCAGCAAACGCATCCTGGTCACCTTTTTTTACTTTTTTTATTTTTCTTTTTAATAATAAATCCATGTAACGGTTACCTCCGCCCATTGCGGGATAGTATATATACGTGTACTTTATCATAAAGTTTCACTTATGCTTAATTATTTTAACAAAAATTTGTCAAATACGTTTAAAAAGATCATACGTAGGTTATGTAATTAGTATAGATGAAAAGAAGAGGAGTGGAAAGCTTGACTCATACAAAAGAGAACCTTTTGAATCAAATTGAAGAATGCAGAAATAACATGGTCACTCTTGCAGCAGAAAACCCTTTATCATCACTAACAGTAGTGAGAGTCAGTTCAGAGCTAGATGGTTTATTAAATGAATATGAAAAGTTTTTCTCTATATAAAGAAGCTCTCGAATCCGAACTAAGAGCTTCTTTTTTTTATCTTCATATATATTTTATGTACCTTTTGGTAGGTACTAATGTTTTATACTAATTTCTCTCCTAAAAGTGAGCCCATTAATGCAACAGCTACGGTAGCTGTTTTATTCCGTTCATCTAAAATAGGATTCACTTCCACAAACTCAGCAGAAGTGATTAGCTGAGATTCTGCTAACATCTCCATAGCTAAATGACTTTCTCTGTAGCTTATTCCACCGATGACCGGCGTTCCTACTCCAGGTGCATCATGTGGATCCAATCCATCTAAATCGAGTGATAGATGAACGCCATCTGTTTTATCACGCAAATATAAAATTGTTTCTTCCATTACTTTTGTCATACCCATTCGATCTATCTCATGCATCGTATACACTTTAATCCCTTTTTCCTTTATTAACTCTTTTTCTCCTTCATCTAAAGAACGTGCTCCGATAATCACAATATTTTCAGGCTTGACTTTAGGTGTATAACCACCAATTCGAGTCAATGCGTCGTCTCCTATACCTATACTTGCCGCCAATGGCATACCGTGAATATTTCCTGAAGGAGACGTATCTGCTGTATTCAAATCTCCGTGTGCATCATACCAAATCACGCCCAAGTTTTTATAATGACGACTTACTCCTGCTAGTGTTCCGATAGCGATGCTGTGATCTCCCCCTAGCACTAAAGGAAACCTTTTATTTGTAATAACATCACTTACGGTCTGAGCAAGCCTCTCGCTAGCATCTGCTACAGCTTTTAAATTCTTTAAGTTTGTATTTTCATCACTATGTACTCGTTCAGCTAAGGCAATTTCAATATTCCCTTTATCTTCTACACTATATCCAATATTCTCGATGCGTTCAATAACACCTGCATATCGTATCGCACTTGGCCCCATATCCACCCCTCGGCGAGTTTGACCTAAATCCATTGGTACTCCAATAATTGAAAGCTTATTCATAATATGTCCCCCCATCACAAATGTTGCTACTCTCCTATTGTAACGGCTAAATGAGCGATGGCTCAACTCGACACTTTTTTGAATATATATACAATTCTAATTTGTAAAAACTACACAAAAAAACCTTTAAGCAATTTGCTTAAAGGTTATACGTTTATATGTATGGTGGAGCCTAGCGGGATCGAACCGCTGACCTCCTGCGTGCAAGGCAGGCGCTCTCCCAGCTGAGCTAAGGCCCCAATATCTTTTTTTATATAGAAATGGAGCGGAAGACGAGGTTCGAACTCGCGACCCCCACCTTGGCAAGGTGGTGTTCTACCACTGAACTACTTCCGCTTATTAAAATGAGCCATGAAGGACTCGAACCTTCGACCCTCTGATTAAAAGTCAGATGCTCTACCAACTGAGCTAATGGCTC